>CAXTOB010000764.1:0-2821 GCA_964245505.1 uncultured Acetobacteraceae bacterium
ACCCCACAGGTTTGCATGCTCTCCTTGCCGGTCAGGCAGCAGGTCCACGACCGTGTTGCGCTCCAAGTCGACCAGGGCCGTCCCGTAGCGGTGGCCGCGGCGCCATGCCCAATCATCAACGGCGAGAACGCGCGGCGTGGGCGGCGGCTCGCAATCATTGCTGGCCGCACAAGCCATGCGCAGCAGCGTGTCGGCGCTGACCGGCATGGCCAGCCTTTCGGCCAGGCGCTGGCCGGCCTCGCCGCCGAGCGCATGGGCGAGGTAACCCTGCAGGTCGCCCAGCCGCTCGGTCCGGCGTGCGGCTACAGGTGCCACCCCGGTCAGGCGCTCGGCGAAGGTTTGGCGGACGCAGGAGGGGTTCAGGCAGCGGAACCGCCTGGCTTGGACCTGCAGCGCCACTGGACGGCCTTGCCAGGGCAAGTCGGCAAGGGTGCGCTGGTAGCGGCTGTGAAGCCGCTGGGACACCTGGGAGCAAGTGGGGCAGACGGCCGACGGCTGATGCGGGCTGGATGTGATGACGACGTGATCGGCGGTGGACACGATCTCCATGACGGCGAGGCCGGCAGGGATCAGGGGCAATACGCGCTTAGGCACTGCTCAACAATTACCGCGTCATTCTGCTGCTCTTGGGCTGATGGTGTAGTTCCACTCGGGGTGCCATGGGTCGGTCGCGATATTGAGGCTTGCCATCTCCTCATCGGTAACGCGGATCGCCTTGGGATAGCTGTTCTCGTCGAGTTCGCAACACACCGTCAGGCCGGTCTTGGTGGTTGTCGCGGCAATCAGATCGACGACGACCAAGCGGCTGACCAGCGGCTTGCCGCGCCAAGTCTGGGTAATGTGGCAGAACAAGCGATGCTCGATCTTGTTCCACTTCGACGTTCCCGGCGGGTAGTGGCACACCTGCAGGACCAGCCCGGTTTCGTCGGCCAGCTTCTGCAACTCGAGCTTCCACAGTCGCACCCGCGAGCCGTTCGAGCCGCCGCCATCAGCGGTAATCAGCAGCCGGTTCGCGCCCGGGTAGCGCACGCAGCCCACGGCTTCGTGCCAGCGGCGGATCGCGTTGACCGCAAAGGCTGCCGTGTCATGGTCGATGCCGACGCTGACCCAGCCTGCGTTGGCGGCAATGTCGTAGATGCCGTAGGGGGAAACCTTGCCGAGGTCCTTGTCGATGAAGTCGTGCACGCGGACCGGGTCGGGACAACCATTGGCGCGGTAGTCGCTGCCAGCATTTTTGTAGTCGCCGATCAGCTCCTTCTTCTTGGTATCAACGGAGATTACCGGCGGGTTGGCCGTCTGAGCCGCCATGACCTGACAGGTGATGTGCTGGAACTGCCCGTCGCGGTCGGGGTGACGGCTGCCTTCCCGCGTCTTGCGGTTGACCTGGCGGGAGTAGCCCAGGGCGATCAGCAGCTTGCCAACCGTGTTGGCACTAACCGCATGGCCCATTGCGCGCAGCGCCGCCAGCTTCTCGCGGCTCTTCGACACCCACAGCAGCGGCCGCACCGGGTCGCCCATCGTCGCCGGCTCCGCCAGCCGCCGTAAGTCCTCCAGCACCGTCGGGTTCGTCTGGCTCAAAGGCGGGCGGCCCGCGCCCTTGCGCCGGACACGGCCCGTGCCGGGCGGCCCGGCCAGCAACTCCTTCGCGCCACGGATGATCGTGCTGCGCGCAACGCCCGTCGCCCGATACACAGCGACCGTCCCGCCATGGCCCGCCGCAGCCTTCTCCGCCGCGACGAACAGCCGGCGGCTCCGCTCATCTAACTGGTCCTTGATGGCCGCATACCGCGCGCGGATCGCGTCTTCATCGATCATTCGCCAAACCTAGACACTCCAACACCACGCCAAAATCGCCAACTCAGCAAATCCTTAATCGAAGCGCTTATTCCTGCTCGACTCCTTAGGCAAAGAAGACCTTCAACAAGGGGCTACAGTGTCCCTCTTACTTGCTCATCCAACCCCGAAACGACAGCACGGCAAATGCGGGAGAACCCAAAATTCGATAGCAGAGCCAGCTCCGGCCGTTGTTCGAGCGCTGGCATCCGGGGCTGGCCAACGACAACCCAGCCAGCGCCGGTCAGGCCGCTGCGGCGTGAACGCCCCACACTTCCTCATGGTCCCCTAGTACTAAAGGATGGATGGCCCGGTTCCTGCAATCGGACCAGCCGTGCATCCGCAGCGGCTCCTGCGCTACGGCGGCCATCGCCAACCGCGCCAGTGCAAGCAGGGGCCGACCGCTAGCCTTGCCTGATGGCGGCGCGGCAGCTCTCCACTGTGCGCTGGTTGGTGCAGAGGGCGGAGGCGCTGGTTTTTTCGGGACGCCCGGCCAGCAACTCGTCGCCAGGTCGCGCTGCCGCCCGGTCAGGCCCGTGATGCTGTGAACCGCAGCGGAGTCCGGGTTCAAGTGGCAGGGGAAGATGGGGCGGCGCGCCCCTCCGGCGACGCGATCAGGAGCTGCTGGACCGCCGCCGCCAGATCCGCAACCTTCACCGGCTTGCTCAGGTGCAGGCAGTCCTGCAAGGCGACGGCTTGCAGCGCGGCGGCCGAGGTGTCGCCGCTCAGCACGATCACCGGGACGTCCCGGCCCAGCGCCGTCCTCAGGCGGGCGGCAACCTGCAAGCCGTCCATCCCATCAGGCAGGTTGAGGTCGGTCAGCACCAGGTCGGGCCTGGTCGTCCCGCCTGCCGCCGCGTCCGCCACGATGTCCAGCGCCGCGGTGCCGTCCGGCGCGGACGCCACTTGGTGGCCCTCGCCTTCCAGCAACAGGCACAGCAGGTCGCGCAGGTCCGGGTCGTCCTCAATCACCAGGATGCTACAGGTG
>CAXTOB010000765.1:0-2817 GCA_964245505.1 uncultured Acetobacteraceae bacterium
GACTGGAACCTGTACCGGACCTTCCTGGCCGTCGCCGACGAACGCTCCCTGTCAAGCGCCGCCCGTCGCCTAGGCCTCACCCAGCCAACCGTCGCCCGCCACATCGAAGCACTGGAAGAGGCCCTCGGCGCCAACCTGTTCCTACGCTCCCAGCGCGGCATGGCCCCGACCGAGGCGGCACTCGACCTCAAACCCTACGCCGACACCCTCGCCTCGACCGCGGCCGCACTGCTGCGCACCGCCACCGGCCGCTCCGGCGAGCTGCGCGGCAACGTCCGCATCACCGCCAGCGAGGTCGTCGGCGTCGAGCATCTGCCGCCGATCCTCACCCGCCTGCGCCAGCGCCACCCCGGCCTCGTCATCGAGCTGGTCCTATCCAACGCCGTGGACAACCTGCTGCAGCGCGAGGCCGACATCGCCGTCCGCATGGTCGAACCCACCCAGGACGCGCTGATCGCCCAGCGCCTGCCCCCAGTCACCCTGGGCCTGCACGCCCACCGCAGCTACCTCGAACGCCGCGGCACGCCCGCTGCCATCGGCGACCTCGCCAACCACGACCTGATCGGCTTCGATCAGGAAACCCCGGCCATCCGAGCCATCGCCGCACGCTTCCCGGCCCTCGACCGTTCAGCCTTCGCCCTGCGCGCCGACAGCGACCTCGCGCAGCTCGCCGCCATCCGCGCCGGGTTCGGCATCGGCGTCTGCCAGGTGCAGGTGGCCCGCCGCGACCCGGACCTCCTGCGCGTCCTCGCCGGCGTAGTCGCCATCGACCTCCCCGTGTGGATCGTCATGCACGAGGACCTGAAAACCAGCGCACGCTGCCGGACAGTGTTCGACGCGATGGTGGACGGCCTGGCCTCGCCGTAACCGGCTCAAGCGTCTGCCCCACCAAACCCATGGCTCCGTTGCCGGCCTCCAGGAGGGAAGGGGAGAGGGCTCGCCTAAGGTGCTGACCCTGGAAAGCCAAACATGACTAAACGGCTCGGCTAGCGACTTACTGAGACAGACGATTCCAGCCAGGTGTTGGAATGTCCATGATCGGTGGATGATCGACGAAGACGCGATCCGCGCGCGATATGCGGCCATCTGTCTAATGCTACTCTCTGTCAGCTTTCTGTCAGCACTTAGGGCAGGAGCGATGGTTAGATCTGGCATTCGGTTTTGCCTCGCATCATTCCGGGCGGCGGGCATGCACGGCGCAGTTGCCGATTGCTGACATGAACCGCCGCTGGCGTGCACGTCCTCATCCCTGTATGACAATGACCTGGTGGACAGTGTGGTTGACACCGCTACGCGTACCATGCGAGGCGCGCGAAACGTGGACGGCACGTCCCGCCACAATAAAGGCTGGGAAATTCGCCCTGATTTTTGTAGCTGCCGCTTGCATGGTGATCCACGGCAGTATGTAACCAGCTCCGCTTAAGTGAGCGATTGATGCGGCCCAGGAGCCGTATCATGGAGAAAGCGTCGTATGTGTCCTAAACCCTGCTTGCCGAGCCTGGAGCCGCTTGTCATCACCTGGCCTCGCGTATGGACCAGTATTAAAACCGTTGGCCACATTGCTCATGGCCAACGTATGCCACCATCCTTTGATCGTCTGCGGTGAGGTCGTTCTTCCTGACTCTTTTGGGCTGTGTTGTCGCAGCCGTGGGAGTATTGCAGTGGTTCAACGGCAACGTTGTGGTGGCTTACCGGTTGACAGCAGATGTTGAAATGGCAGGGCAGATATACTCTGGGTCAGGGGTGGTAGAGACGCGATGGCATCGCCCAGTGTCGGACCTCTTTGGCTCAAGGAATAATTGGTCATCTCAAACAATAGGCGAAGCGGTTGCGATTAATTTGAGCCAGAATGGGTTGGTCTTCGTCACTCTCGGCGGGAACCCGAGTCAATCACCACGATATCTTCCCTGGGCAGTATATGGGCAACCGGAGCCAGGGCAGCTTCTTGTAAGCTATCTAAAAAGCCTACGCAACCGTACTGAGATTAAGGAGATTTACCCAGGGGATGTACCAACAATTGTTTGGTTTCCTGATCCAAAAGACCCGTACTCAGCCAAGTGTATCGAACCACACCAAAGCGCCAAAAGCGGCCTGACAAACACACAACCTGTGTTCTTGCGCGCAACTCTACAAATAGTGAAAGAGCGCCCAACAGAAGGTATTTACCATCTGCTAGGCTGGTTACCGCCATTCGTAACCAACTTCTATATGCCCCAGGGTAACGTGTTCTTGAGCCAGCCTAATAACCACTCGGAGCGTCCATGCTCTCTCACAGCTATCGACTTGAAAAGAATCACGAAATGATAGCAGGCACCAGCTCACTAACTACTGATAACCTTCGGTTTTGTCGTAAATTCACGACATCATCTTTTGGTTTATGTGGTCGGATGGTGTGGTTCCATTCACCGTGGGACGTGTCGCGGATACTGTCGAGAATGGCCATATCCTCGTCGGACACGCGGATGCCGTTGTAGGCCCACGTGTCCAGCTCGCATCGGACCGCCAGGCCGGTTTTCGTCGTGGTGGCGCCGATCAGGCTCAAGATGGTGCGTCTGCGAAGTACCTTGGTGTTGCAGGAGCTGTTGATGCCCTCGGCCAAGGCGTTGTCGCTGCTGTCACCGACGCTGTTCACGGAGGGCTCGAAGCCTGCCCCGGCCAGGCGCTCGGTGTAGCGGATCGCGGCATATTGAACGCCGCGTTCGTTATCGTGGACCAGTCCACCGGGGACGGAACGGCAATCGCCCAACGCCTGCTCCATAGCATCCAGCACGAAGGCTGCGCCCACAAGGACACCCCCACCCGCGTTGAATCCCCCCG
>CAXTOB010000766.1:0-2812 GCA_964245505.1 uncultured Acetobacteraceae bacterium
AGGAGCCCTGATGCTTGGAACTAGCCGAAGCCCGCTCAATCCATGCACGTCACTCGACGACCTGAAACCTCACCCTCAACAAGCGCCACTCCCGCGATAGCGGGTTCGTTCTCCGGCCATTTGCTGCAGACAGCCAAGCTCAACGGTCTCAATCATGAGATGTACCTTCGCAGCGTTCTTGCGTGCATCGACCCTTAAGCTGAACGCTCGATGGGACTCTCGGCATCGGCAGGCCTAGCCTGCTCGCTCGCGCTCCACCATCCAGATGTCCACACTTTGCTGACTGCGCTGCCACATGGATTACGAGGACGCGGCAGAACGAACGAGCTCTTGCCGAACGCTCCAGTCGCGACGCTATCAAGACCGGAGCGCATCTCTCCGAAATTCGTCAATTATGTCTGTATTATACAGGTGTTCGACAAGTGCGGACCTGCTGACCCGCATCGTCGTGGCGGCCCGTGCGACCTCCGCCTCGTCGGGTATCGGGGATTTGAGAACCGACCGGAGCAGGTCGCGGGGCATGAGAAACATGGCGGCGAAGGCGTTTGCACGCCGTTCCACCCCAAGTTCGGCCCATGGCCCGCTAGTATGCACGACCCGTCTTGCCCGGCTGCGGTCGTAGAGGATGTGACAGAGTTCGTGCGCCAAGGTGAAACGCTCGCCAGCATCACTCCGGTTGTAGGAGCTTGTCGTGTTGACGAGGATCGCCGGCCCGTGTCGCGCTCCCGCAACCGCCGCCCCCCGGATGCTGTCGGTGAACAATGCTTTCTTGTGAAACTCAATTCTGAGCTGCTGCAAGATATCGGCTATGTCGATGAAGCGCGCCGATTGCTGAACGCCAAGCTCCTCCAGCAGATCCTCAGCCAAGCTGTAACCTTCGGAATACGGGGCTATGAGCGGAGAACTGACGTCAAGATTCACCAGCTGGGAGAGTGCCGGGTGTTCGGGCTTCCCTTGCTGCTCGTCCAAGAAGCACAATAGCGTTGTGGCGTCAGACGCATTGATCTCCGGGCTGACCCCGCCGAACATCAGCACGGCCTCGTCGAGTGCCGTGACAACTGGAACACGCTCCATTCTGATCGAGAAATTGGTGCGGCCGGCCAGCATCGCCCTTACCCTGTCGAGAATAGCTGGCCGGAGGTAACATTCGGCAATTTGCCAGGCCGGAAGTGTGTCGAGCGCCGATATCGTTCGTTCCAGCGCTTGCACGGACGCTCTGTCTTCAGCATCAGCCGTCGGGGCAGTGCTGACGGCCCATGATAAGGCTTCCCACAATGGACCGGCCACATCGGCCACCGGCAAGCTTGCCGAGCCAGGAGCGAGCTGCAGTTGAAGTTCGATGGGCGAGTAGCTCGGCTGCCGTGCCGTCCACGAGACCTCGACGTCATCGCGTATTCGGCGGAAGAAGATATCCGGGTAGAGAGCGCTTGGGTCAGCTGCCCGAAGCGCGTGCCTTGACCGCCAGGCATGCACATTTCTGTAAGCTGTCTTGTCGATGTCGCTTGTTGCGTGGAACAGGCGGCGCGTTGCAAGAAAAGTCGCGGTGGCGGCATTGACTACAGCGTTCTCACGCCACGCGAACTGCTCCTCGTGAAGGAGCAACATCCAGTTGCGCGCCAGCCACTCGAAGAGGGGCAGCAGATACCAGCAGACGGCGCCGCATTCGGCTTGGCCGCGCTGGTGACCGGTCAAAGTGTGGCCGCCGACGACCAGGCGTATCTCACCTGCCGACCAACCGCCATGGGCCGGACGCTCGGCTTTCGGGGTAGGATCTTCAGCCCAGCGCAGGCTGATCTGAAACCGACTTGGCTCTCCGAAGCAGGCCCAGTTGCTATTCATCGGTTTCCAAAGCCCAGGTGATCTCGCTCCTCTCAAAACTCCAGTAGCGTCGGGTGTCGCGGCGGGTCACGGCGCCGATAGCCTTGAACTCGTCGAGGATGTCGACCGGAACGTCCTCCCAAGGAATGGGGAAGCCATGCCAAGTGCCGTCCTTTGTGTCCTTCGCCTCGAAGGCGACGCCACGGTCGGTGGCGAACCGACGACCCTCGGGATCGACGAGAGCTGCGGCAAACATCTGCTGAGCCTTTGTCTGGTGCCAAGCATGCTGCTGCATATCCACTTGCAGCCTGCCAGAGGTGGTAGCGTGCGTCCACTCCGGGCAGATGGTGCCCTTCATACCTTGCGCAGGCAGATTCTTGTGCTTGCTGGAACCGCGATAAGTTGGGATTCGAACGGTGGTCATGCTATTGATTGTGCCGCGTATATCAGACATCGCGCCAGGCTTGCGACTAGACAACCTGCCCCTGGTCTCGACTGCGTGGGCGTACCGCCGCATCCCCCCATCAACCTTACGCTATCACGGCCACAAAGCCACTGGTGGTAACAATCGACCTATCTGATATCCACCTCGATCGGGTTGCATTGCGCTGATGGACTCTGCTGAGGGTCCACCAGCGGCGGACTCGAAGCTGTTTGCCGGACGTCCGCTTCCCCGCGCAACTTGCTCGGGAGCGGACTATCCGCTCCCGGCCAAGACCGGAAGCCCAGGCCGTGGCTGCGGAGTGTCATTCTGGATCGGTTCCGGCGTACTCACAGGCGCTCAGCATGCCCATGACCAGCCCCATCCCGGCCAGTTCAGCCCGCCCATGCAGCCGTGGCCGTTCCGAGTGCCGAAGCCGGCAGGTCCCACCGCATCGGGGCGCCGTCCACGGAGCCGGGCGGCCGGAGCCGGCGTGCCGGCCCCCAAGCCGTCGCCTCCAGCACCTCCGCATGGTCGTCCGCCGTCCCCGGCGCGAACGGCGCCGGCTGGCCC
>CAXTOB010000767.1:0-2807 GCA_964245505.1 uncultured Acetobacteraceae bacterium
CGGCAACGCAGGGCGGCCCCATCCCGCGCGCCACCACGGCCGCATGGCTCGTCATGCCGCCGCGGGTCGTCAGGATTCCACGCGCGGCATGCATCCCATGAATATCCTCGGGGCTCGTCTCGATGCGGACCAGCACCACCGACTCCCCCTTGGCCGCACGCATCTCCGCCTCGTCCGAGTTGAATACTGCGACCCCCGACGCCGCCCCAGGGCTGGCCGGCAGCCCCTTGCCAAACAGGCTGCGCGGCGCCTTCGGGTCCAGCGTCGGATGCAGCAGCTGATCGAGCGAAGCCGGGTTCACCCGCTTCACCGCCTCCCGCCGGTCGATCAGCCCGGCCTCCGCCATCTCCACCGCAATCCGCAGGCTCGCCGCAGCCGTCCGCTTGCCGCTGCGGGTCTGCAGCATGTAAAGTTTGTTCTGCTGAACCGTGAACTCGATGTCCTGCATATCTAGGTAGTGCTGCTCCAGCGTTTGCCGCACCTTCACCAGGTCGGCGTAGGCGCTGGGCAGCGCCTCCTCCATGCTGACCTCACCGGGGTGTGCGCGCAGCTTCGATAGCGGCTGCGGCGTCCTGATTCCCGCGACGACGTCCTCACCCTGCGCATTCACCAGGAACTCGCCATAGAAGATGTTCTCGCCCGTGCTGGGATCGCGGGTGAAGCACACCCCGGTGGCGCAATCCTGCCCCATGTTGCCGAACACCATCGCCTGCACGTTGACGGCGGTGCCCCAGGTCGCCGGGATATCGTGCAGCCGGCGATACGTGTTGGCACGCGGGTTCATCCACGACCCGAACACCGCGCCGACCGCGCCCCAAAGCTGCTCCCAGGGGTCCATTGGGAAGGGCGCCCCGCGCTCCTTCGCCACCATCTCCTTGTATTCGGCAACCACCGCCTGCCAGTGCTCCGGCGACAGCGCCGTATCCTCGATCACGCCCGCATCCAGCTTGGCGTTCTCGATGATCTCCTCGAACCGGTGGTGGTCCACCCCCAGCACCACCGAGCCATACATCTGGATGAACCGCCGATAGCTGTCCCAGGCGAACCGGGCATCGCCGCTGGCCTTCTCAAGCCCCCGCACCGTCTCGTCGTTCAAGCCGAGGTTCAGCACCGTGTCCATCATCCCCGGCATCGACACCCGCGCGCCAGACCGCACGCTGACCAGCAGCGGCGCAGTCGCGTCGCCAAACTTCAGCCCGACCGCCTTTTCCACCAGCGCCAGCGCAGCGCGCACCTGGGCGTCCAGGTCGTCCGGATACTTCCGGTCATTGTCGTAGTATGCCGTGCACAGCGCAGTCGTGATGGTGAAGCCCGGCGGCACCGGCAGGCCGATCGTGGCCATCTCCGCCAGGTTGGCGCCCTTGCCGCCCAGGAGGTTCCGCATGTCCGCCCGGCCCTCGTCGTGACCGGCGCCAAAGCTGTAAACCCACTTGGTCATGTTTCCTGGCCTTCAATCTGGGAGAAGTCGGCAGCACGGCCCATGGCCGCGGGCACACGGGCAAGCAGGCGCAAACGGTTCCGCCGCAGCGCCGGGTCCGGTGCATTGACCGTTACTTGATCGAAAAATGCGTCAAGAGTTTGACGCAGTGCAGCAAGAGCCGTCATTGCATCAGCATAGCGTTCGGCAGCAATGTTGGTTTCCACCGCCGACTCCGCCGCGTCCAGCGCCGCCGAGAGCGCCTGCTCCTCCGCCTGCTGCAGCAGCGCCGGATCGGGTGGCCCGGCATGAGGGCCGTCCCGCTTGTCCTCGATGCGAAGGATGTTGGCGGCCCGCCGGCTCGCCGTCAGCAGGTTGGCGCCGTCCGGCGTGGCAAGGAAGGCCGCAACCGCATCCGCGCGCGCCAGCAGCCGGGTGATGTCATCATCCGCCCCGGCCGCGAACACCGCCGCAAGCACGTCATGCCGTGCCCCCTCCGCCCGCAACTGCACCCGCAGCCGGTCGGCAATGAACGCGAGCAGCGCATCCGCCGGCGCCGGAACCGGCAGCCCGTGCCCAGCCGCATCGAACACCGCCCGGAGCGGCAGCCGAAGCCGGTTCTCCCGCACGATCCGTATGACTCCCAGCGCAGCCCGGCGCAGCGCGTAGGGATCACCTGACCCCGTCGGCACCTCGCCGACCGCGAAGAAAGCCGCCAATTGATCCAGCTTGTCCGCCAGCGCCACAGCGACCACGACCGGCTCGGACGGCACCGGGTCGCCCGGCCCCTTCGGCGCATAGTGGTCCCGCACGGCGTCCGCCACCCCGGCGTCCTCGCCATCGTGCCGGGCGTAGTAGCCGCCCATGACCCCCTGCAACTCCGGAAACTCGCCAACCATGCCAGTCGTCAGGTCAGCCTTGGCCAGCAGCGCGGCCCGCGCGGCCAGGTCAGGGTCGGCACCGACATGCGGAGCGACCTGCCGCGCCAGCGCCACGATGCGCCGGACTCGTGCCCTCTGGCTGCCCAGCTTGGCATGGAACGTCACGCCCTCCAGCGCCGCCACCCGGTCCGCCAGCCTCGTGCGCCGGTCCAAATCCCAGAAATGCCGGGCATCGCTGAACCGAGCGCGCAACACGCGCTCATTCCCCGCGACAATGGCCGTACCGCCGTCCACCGCCTCGATGTTCGCCGCAAACGCGAAGTACGGCGCCGACGCTCCGTCCGAGGTCCGCAACGCGAAGTAGCGCTGGTTCACCCGCATGCTGACCTGCATCACCTCGGGCGGCAGGTCCATGAACGCCGGGTCGATGCGGCCCAGCAGCGGCACCGGCCATTCCACCAGCCCGGCCACCTCGTCCAGCAGCGCCGCGTCCTCCACCACGCTCAGCC
>CAXTOB010000768.1:0-2796 GCA_964245505.1 uncultured Acetobacteraceae bacterium
CGCCGGGCGGCCGGGGTCAGGTCCACCTGGGCCAGCGCCGCCGCGGTGCGCTCCGTCGCCTCGCGCCGCCCGACGCCGGCCAGGTCGAGCGGCAGGCGGACGTTGGCCTCCACCCGGGACCAGGGCATCAAGGTCGGGTCCTGGAACACGAATGCCAGCCGCCGGCCCGGCATGCCGACCTGGCCGAAGCCGCCGCGCCACCACTGCACCTGGCCGTCGCTCGGCTCGATCAGGTTGGCGATGAGTTTCAGCAGCGTGGACTTGCCGCAGCCGGAGGGTCCGATCAGGCTGACGAACTCGCCGGGCATGATGCTGAGCTGGATCGGCGCCAGGCCGCGGGCGCCGTTGGCGAACACCTTGTCCGCCGACAGCACCTCGATGGCCGGCGCGGTTGCCGGAACGGGGACTGCCGCCACCGTGTCGGACACGCGCGCCAGCATGTCAGGCGCTGATGTTCAGGCCGTCGGTGAAGCGGGTGGTGAACGCCTTGCGCCAATCGGTGCCGGGCTTCAACAGGCCGGCCTTCACCAGGAAGTCCCGCGTCTGCTCCCATCGTGCGGCGGTCATGGTGCCGATGCCGTCCTTGGCGGCCTCCCCGCGGTCGAGGATGTGCATGTCCTTCATCTTCTGGATGGCGAAGGCAATGCGCGCGTCGGTCATTTTGGGATTGTCGGTCTTGATGAGCGCGTTGGCCGGCGCCGGGTCGCGGAAGTAGTCCCGCCAGCCCTCAAGCGACGCGCGGACGAAGGCGGCCAGCGCCTCGGGGTTCTGGGCGACGAAGGCGTTGGTCGTGACCATCGTGCTGCCGTAGGGCGGGTAGCCCTCGTCGGCCAGCGGGAAAAACTTCACCTTCGCCCCGGCGGCGGCGGCCTCGAACGGCTCGGACGACGGGTAGCCCTGCATGGCGACCGTCTGGTCCTGCAAGAACGGCTGCAGGTTGAAGGTGTCCACCCCGGCCATGTCGTCGGTGAAGCCGAACCGCTGCTTGAGCCACGGCCAGAACGTGGTGTGGGAGGACGATGCGATGAGAATTTTATGGCCTTTCAGCTCCGCGATGTTCGGGATGTCGTCATGCGTCATGATCCCCTGCGGGTCGAACTGGAACGTCGTGCCGACGGTGGTGACAGGCACGCCGTTCTCGATGGCCTTGAGCACCTGGATGTCGTAGCCCATGACCACTTGTGCCGCGCCGCCGGTCAGCAACTGCATACCGTTGACCTGTGGCCCGCCCATACGCACGTCCACGTCCAGGCCGGCCTTTTCATACAGCCCGGTGGCCTTGGCCTGGTAGAACCCGCCGTGCTCGGCCTGGGCGAACCAGCTTGTGAGGAAGGTGATCTTGGTTGGCGCAACGGCACGCGCCGGACGCACCAGGCCCGCGACGGCTGCGACGGACAGGGCGGCGCGGCGGGTCAGCGGGGGAGGCGTCATGTCGGGCGACCTTCTTGAAGCGGCTGGTCTTGAGGAGGTTGGGTGTTGGCGATGGCTGCCTTTGATCTGGGGCCGGCTCTATCCCGATCCGTGCCGTCATTGCGAACCGGCTTCGGCGCGGTCATCCCGGAGCGGCGCGCACGGTTCTGGCCCACCTGGATTGCCATCTCGCAAGCGCGGCTCGCAATGACGGGGTTGAAGCCCTCGGCGATGAAATCCAGCAGATCCACCTCGCGCCGCAGGGCCAGGGCGGCGGCGATCCGCTTCCTGAGCGCCGCGTGGAAGCTGGTCTCGACCGGGTGCGCGTCCACCACCTGGACTCGCACCTTACCGCCCGAGCCTGCCCAGCACGTCCAGGTCCTCTGCATCCAGCTCCGCCCGCACGCCGGAGCGGATGAGGGCGGCGAACTTGTCGTCCGGCACCATGATCGTCAGGCAGTACAGGCGGCCCGGTCCGGTGTTGTGCAGCTCGTGCATGGTGCCGGGCTTGAGCAGCAGGCTGTCCCCGGCGCGCACGTCGATGGTCCGGCCGTCGCACCTGGCGCGGCCCTCGCCTTTCAGGACGAAGAACATCTCTTGGCCGATTGCGTGCTGGTTGGGGGGCGTGCAGCCGCCATGGTCGAAGATTTCCACGGCGGCAATGAAGCTGGCGCCGTCCGCCACAGGGTCGAAGATTAACGCCAGGCGGTTGCTGTCGCCGGGGCTGATGCGCCAGGCCTCGTAGGATTGCGCGGGCTTGGCGATAGCCATGCTCATGGTGGCGTTCATGGGGCGGCTCCGTCAGGCATCGTAGCGTCAGTCATCGCTGAAACGGCATGTGCAGGTTCCGCATACGCAAGTTCCGCGCCATCAGGTGCAAGTTCTGCGCCATCGAGCGCGAAGCCGAAGCATTGGCGGACGCTGCACAGTGTGGCCTCCCTGAAAGGCGGAGGCGGGTGCGATCATGCCGAGCCGTCTGTTCGAGTGATGCAGTTTGATGCAGGACCCAAGCTGGATGCAATTCGGTTGGGCACCATGGTGCGGCTTTGCTTCCCAGGCAGGCACCAGGCTAGGCTTTGCCCCTGACTGGTTGGATTGGGCTTGATGGATATGGGCGGCGTGGTGCGCGGGGCGGCGCGCATGGTCACCACCGACGGGGTGCGGCTGGACGCCGACGTATGGCGGCCCCCTGGCGCCGGGCCATGGCCGGTGCTGCTGATGCGGCAGCCCTATGGGCGGTCCATTGCCTCCACCGTCGTTTACGCGCATCCCGCCTGGTATGCGGCGCACGGCTACCTCGTCGTCATCCAGGACGTGCGCGGGCGCGGGGATTCGGAGGGAGATTTCTACCCGTTCCGGCACGAGGCGCGAGACGGCTTCGACACG
>CAXTOB010000769.1:0-2787 GCA_964245505.1 uncultured Acetobacteraceae bacterium
ACGTTTGTCCTTGCGGTTTCCCTCACCCCAACCCTCTCCCGGAGGGAGAGGGAGCAGGGGACGTCATTGCATGCTTGA
Source organism: uncultured Acetobacteraceae bacterium (assembly GCA_964245505.1). GTDB lineage: Bacteria > Pseudomonadota > Alphaproteobacteria > Acetobacterales > Acetobacteraceae > DASWOJ01. The sequence goes on from CAXTOB010000769.1 coordinate 79, forward strand.
CCCTTCGTCCACCCGCCGGCTGGACAACTTTGATTTTCTGCGCGTGTTTGCTGCGCTGATGGTCATCTATGGGCATGGGTGGAACCTTTCCACCGATGGCGGGCCGGGCTTCTGGGGGGTGCCGTTCGCGCGGATCGGCCTCGATATCTTTTTCAGCATCAGCGGCTACATGGTGACGGGAAGCTGGCTGCGGACGCCGGGCCTGTGGGTGTTCTTGCAGAAGCGGGCGTTGCGCATCCTGCCGGGGCTGGCGGCCTGCGTGGTGTTCTGGTTCCTGGCGGGGGCGCGGCTGACGCGGCTGCCGCTTATGAGCTATCTGACCAACCACAACAGCTTGAAGTATCTTAGCAACATCATCCTGCATCCCGTCCTGTATCTGCCCGGGGTGTTCGTGGGGCTGCGGGAGCATGGCGCCGTCAATGGGTCGCTCTGGAGCCTGTTCCCGGAGGCGCTTTGCTACCTGACCGTCCCATTGTTCGCCGTGCTAGCCGTGCGCCCGCGCATGTGGGCCTTGGGGCTGGCGGGCGTCGCCCTGGGTAGCCTGGGGCTGTGGCTGTTTTACGGTTACGACGGCCCGGCTTGGGTGATCAATGCGACTGACGTGAAATACATGCTGGTGCAGGTGCCGTTCTTCTTCATCGGCGGGCTGCTGCGGCTGATGCAGGACCGGGTGCCGGAATTGTATCGGGCGGACTTTGCGATCCTGGGCTACTCGCTGAACTGGATGGTGTCGAGCTGGTATGGCTGGTGGAATATCCCGGTCGAGTGGCTGACGCTGCCTTATATGGTGATCACTTTCGGCCGCGGCTCCATACCGGTGATCCGCCGGGCTGGGCGGTTCGGTGACTTGTCGTATGGGATGTATCTGTATGCCTTTCCGGTGCAGCAGGTGATCCTGGGGGCGCGGCCGGACTTTGGCTATCCGATCCTGGCGTGCATGGTGCTGACGGCGCCGTTGGCGATGCTGTCCTGGCACTTGGTGGAGGCGCCGGCGCTGCGGTGGAAGCCTGTGGTCCGGCGCGGGGCGTCGCCGGCGGAGGTTAGGGCGGCGGAGTGATGCGGGCGTGCGGGAGATCGCCGATTCGAGCGGCTGTTCACGGACGTGCGGGGCTGTTCAAAACTCCGGCTCCGGCGGCAGGATGCTCTGCCCTAGCCGGCGGCATCGGACAAGGCGCGTCCAGCATGGGACGGCCAGCCGCCAGCCGATCCTATAGCGCACTGGGGTGCCGCCCGGCCAGCCCGGCGGTGGGACCACCCACGCCGGGTCATCGCCGAACGGACGGCGCAGCGCATAGACCCGCATTCCGCCAATGACCGGGATCGCCCGCAGCTCGCCGAAGCCGTGCATTTCTCCCAGGCTGTCGCGGAGCGTAAGCTCGGTGAAGTAAGCCTCCATGAATCCGGGCGTTGGTCCGGCGTAGGCCAGCATCTTTGCCGGCATGCCTGCAGGGACCTCCACCGGCACTGGGCGGAGCAGCAGCAGGGGCAGGGATGCGGCGAAGGCCAGCGGCGCGAGCGGGAATAACGGCGCGCGGCGGAAGCGGAGCAGGTCCCGGGCGGTCAGGAAGGCCAGCAGCGCCAGGCCGGGCAGCGCCCACTGCCAGTAATGCACGTTGAAGAACCGCCACAACCCTGTCGGCAGCAGGTCCACGTAGGACAGATAGAGCGTGGTGTGCAGCAGGATCAGCACCGCCAGCAGGCCGGCAGCCCGTCCATGCGCCCAGGCCACTACCAGCCCGGCCAGCGCGAGCCCTGCCCAGGGCGCCCGCCATAGCAGCCCGCGGCCGTCGAGGAACCAGTCGCGCGGGTCCGCCAGCAGGGTGTAAGCCTTCCATCCCAGGTCGTAGGGCGTGAACCCGAGGCCGGTGGACATCGCCATGTAGGGCGATGGTCCCATCCCGTAGATGCGCCAGTGCAGCGCGGCGTAGGGCGCTGCCGCCAGCAGGGATCCGGTTGCGAGCAGCGCCATGTCCCATAGGCGGCTGCGCCCCATCTGGCCACTTGCCGCCGGCGTGTCGTGCGGGCGGTCGTTTGGGCCGTCGTTGACTTTGGGCCGCCACAGGCTGGCGGCGATGGCTGCCAGGACGCATGGCGCCGCGAGCAGCAGTTCGGTCGGGCGGACCAGTGGGATTATGGTCGCCAGCAAGCCGATCAGCAAAGGTCGCCGGTCGCCCTGCAGGTGGGCGGCGGTGGTGGCCAGCAGCAGCCAGATCAGCGCCGCGGTGGGGATGGTGCTCCAGGGCACGATCCATCCCTCGAACAGCATGCGGCTGCTGACGGTCCCGAGCAGGAACAAGGGGACTGCCCAGCCGCGCTGCACCCCGACACGGCGGGCGAAGGCCAGGAATCCGGCGTAGCAGAGCAGCAGCGATCCCAGGTTGACCGGCAGGAAGGGATGGCCGTGGCTCCAGCGGGTGAATGGCGCGCCCATGACCGAGTAGCCCAGGGGATACCAGTGGCGGTCTGGCACCAGGGCGCCCCGCATCAGGGATTGGGCGCTGTCGAGGTATTTTCCCTGGTCGAACCAGCCCCACCAGCCCAGGGGATACTGGCTGTTGTTGCCGGGGAGGTAACGGTCGCCGAGGAGGCACCAGAGATACCAGGCGGTCAGCGCCGCTGCGCCTGCGGCGCCGGGCCGGGCGGCGATGGCGCGCAGCAGGTGGCCGACGGGGCGGTATAGGCGCGCGCTCGCTGTGGCCCAGCCGCGCC
>CAXTOB010000770.1:0-2775 GCA_964245505.1 uncultured Acetobacteraceae bacterium
GGCTCCGGGTGTTGTGGGTGGGACCGTCATCGCCGTTTGGATGGGGAATGACGATGGGCGGGCAATGAAGGGGGTTACCGGGAGTTCTCTGCCGGCACGGTTGTTCCGGGAGGTGGCGGCGGAGGTTCGGTAAGGACGTGAGACGTTTGTGCACGGGATCGGCTGGGGATGATTAGTCGCCAGGCGGTGGGTGCCATCGGACGCCGGTGCGGGCGTGGTGCTGCAAGGTGAAAGCGACGCCGTTGTCGAGGTCTGGGGTGTCCTGGCTGGATCTGCGTGCCGTGCTAGCGGTTGAGAGTATCCGCAGCGTCAACCGTGCGCCTAACAAGGTCGAAAGCGAGATCCGCTACTTTCTGTCGAGCTGTCCCGACAGTTAGGCCATCCCGCGGGAATCCGAAGGGTGCGCTGCTGGGTCAGGCTGTTCGCTCGCATTGGGCGATTAGAATATCCTAGCTCCTGGATAGACAGGCGATGAACTCTGTTTGCAACCGACACAAAATCTCATGCGTAGCCCTTGGTTAGACAGAGAGGTGGCGGAATTAATTCGTTCGCGACATATCCCGAATGGAACTCACCCGACGGTTAGGGTCTCCTCATCAGCGGCGGCCGCCACCAGCATGTACCGTGGGCAGGAACACTACGCCGCCACTACCCGTAGATGAAACGGCCGGGGAAAATGGGTTCACCGCGCTGGCGGCACGATAATCGAGCATTTGGCCTGAGGCATTGAACACGATATCCATTGCCTTGATGCTGCGCTGGTGCGAGTTCGTGTCGAACTTCTGGTAGCTGTAACGCAGACGTTCCATGCCCGGCGTCGGCGTCATAGGATAGATAAATCTTCCGCCAGGATTGCCGAGTCGTACGATCACCTCGTCTCGAGTCATCTGGCGTGGCGCCAACAGGACTTGCGCGGCAGCTTCGTCGAAGTTGGAGCTATCTGCTGCGAAACTGCTGGTGAAATCATGCGCGACCAGCACGCCGTTCCAGAAGGTGAATATCGCTCCCTTCTGGTTCATATCGCCGCCTGCGATTGGCGGCTGGTTGAGAACGTAGTTGTAACGCAGGAAGGTGAACACGCCGGGCACCTGCGCTGTCTCAAATGAGCTTGGCTGCTTTACCGGAATAGATGCCGTGCTGCGTGTACTGCTGGTGCGTGATGAGGGCGCGCCGTAACGGCTCAGGATATCTGCTTCCGTCATTTGTCCCAGCACCACGCCGGTTTGTTCCGGCCGGGCGAAATCGTGACCCACGGTATGAGCGCAACCCGCCATGGTCACCAACGCCGTCAGGAAAACAGCCCGAATTATCTTAGGATACAGCATCAGACATCACTCTTCATATCGGCAGTTGAGTAGTAGGCTCGCGCCCGGGCATGCGACCTTTCGAGTGCTCCGGTATAGTGCAGCAGCATGGCCGACCGCTGCCCGCCCAAGGGTCAGTGCCGGGCCAGGTCCTCCGGCCAGGCGCCGTCGCGATGTCCTGATCCGAGTGACGGCCAGAAGTGTTGACAAGGGTGCGCAGCGGGCTCCCGGTGCCCAAATGGACAGAGCAGGTCTGTCAACCTCGATTGGTGAACACTCGTTCATCATCAAGCTCTACCATCGGCGAAAACCTTGCACCTGCCGGGAATTGGCAGGACTTGTCGGGAAGGGTTCCACGCCGCCCTGGTCAGGTGGCTTGGGCATCGGAAGAACTGGGTCCGGTGTGCGAGAGCGCGTTGGCCATGAGCGCCGCCTGACGCGCAATGCGACCCGCTCTGGTGGTTGCGGCCCATACGCTGCGTTGCCGCCAACGGTGCCGGGAGAAGAATCTTAAAGTGATCGGGCGGACGGCATCGCGCTGAATGGGTGGGCTGGTGGGCGTGTCCTAGGCCGGGATGCCGGGCCTTGCGGCGCTGCGGGATGCGGCGGTTGCCCGGTTTTGCCTGCGTGTTGGCGGTGGGAGAGGGCGCGCAAACTCATCGGCTCGGCTGGACGGACTACCGGGATTTAACAGGTCGGCACACCACTTCGGTCGCATAGCCCAGCCACAGACTCCGCGACCTGCACCGGCCAAAGCAACTGCAGCGGATCGACCCCTTTCGAACCAAAGTCAGAATGTTACGAGATAACATTCACATCGCCGTGAGATGCGTGTTAAGAACTGTTCGAGGTGGCCCGCCCGGGCCCTGAGCACGCGGAAAGAGTCTGATGACCGCAACAACATGGGCCGGCGCACGGGCAGCCACGGTCGCGACGGACCCGCCGGCACGAAGTCAGCAGCGCGCTGCGATGGGAGTCTGCCTACTAGCCCTGGCCGCGACGGTCTGCCTGCTGCCGGTCGCCGACTGGCCTGGCCCGGACCTACCGGGCTTCGTCCTGATCAACCAAACCGGGCTGATCATTGCCTATGCACTCAGCGCCTGGGTGCTGTTCAGCCAGTTCCGGAGGGCGCTCTCGCTGCCGCTGCTGCTGATTGCCGGAGGCACGCTTTACACCGCGGCCATTGTTGCGCTGCAACTGCTCAGCTTTCCCGGGGTGGCCGCCGGCGGCCGGGTGCTTGGCGCTGGGCCGGAAACGACGAATTGGCTGTGGACGTTCTGGCACATCGGGCCGCCGGCCTGCGCCCTGGCCTATGCGCTGGCGCTGCGGCGCGAGCATCCCGTCCTGATCGCATCGGCACTCGCCGGACCGGCTGCCGTCGGTGCGGCGGCGGCGGCGCTGGCGGCGGTAGGGGCGTCGGCGCTGGCCGCGACGGCCGGGCTCCCCTGGCTGCCGCAGCAGGTCGCAGGCG
>CAXTOB010000771.1:0-2772 GCA_964245505.1 uncultured Acetobacteraceae bacterium
CGCTCATCGCAACCTCAGTGCCCCGCGCCGCCAAGCAAAAAACGCTCTGCATTATGTGGAGCGTGCGGTTATGTGGAGCGGCCTGGCCTTGGCTCAGAGTCGGCGTGCAGTTCACGGCCGGGGCGCTCCGCATAAGTTCAGGCTACGGTTCGGGGCTTCGGCGTGACGTGGGGCGCGTCGGGGGCTGCCCGGTGGAGGTCGGGGCCGCTGGGCTGAGCAGGGCGGCGATGAGCGCGTCGGGTGCCTTGAACCGCCCGCGGCGCAGCTCTGGCGGCAGTACCGCCTCGACGGCTTCCAGCTTTTCCGACGGGTCCACGCGCAGGTAGGCCTCGGTGGTGCGCACGTCGGCATGGCCGAGCCAGAGCGCCACCTTGCGGATGTCGCGGGTGGCTTGGAGCATGACGACGGCGCAGCTGTGCCGGAGTTGGTGCGGCGTCACCGAGCGCCCGGCCAGCGCGGGGCAGCGCGCCGCAGCGGCGCGGACGTGCTTGTCGAGCACGTATTCGAAGCCGGCCCGGGTCATCGCGGTCCCTTCGGCGTTGGCGAAGAGTTCGGGGCAACAAGCGTCGCCACGCACCGCCAGCCAAGCGCGCAGGTCGGCCGCCGTTTCCTTCCAGAGCGGCAGGCAGCGCTCCCTGCGGCCCTTGCCGCGCACGCGGATGCTCGGCGTCCCTTGCAGGCAAACGTGCGCCAGCGGCAGCTCCACCAGTTCGGAGACGCGCAGCCCGCCTGCGAAGCATAGGTGCAGCATGGCGCGGTCGCGGATGCCGAGGCGCGTGGACAGGTCCGGGGCGTTGAGGACCGCGCGCACCTCTTCCATCGTGAGGTGACGCACCAGCATCTGGTCATGCCGCTTCGTCGGGATGGCATGGACCTGCCTTGCTTGTTCGAGGGCGGCGGGCACGCGCAACTCGACATAGCGCATGAACGCCTTGATGGCGGTCAGCCTGGCGTTGCGGGTAGCGGCGCCGTTGCCGCGCTGTTGCTCGATGTGGGCGAGAAAGGCCAGCACCAGGCCGGCGTCGAGCTGCTCGAGGCAGAGCTGCGATGGCCGCAGATCCAGGCGCTCGCCGGCGAAGACCAGCCAGAGCTTGAAGGCGTGGGCGTAGGCCTCGCAGGTGTGGCGGCTGCGGCCCTGCGCGACCGGCATGTGCTCGCGCAAGAAGCCGGTGACCAGGGGAGCGACGGGCGTCATGGCGCGCCCTCCCCATTGACCAATGCCTCGCCGGCTGCGGCGATGTCCGTCATCAGCTCCGGCGTCGCCTCCAGATACCAGTAGGTGTGCGCGATGTCCGTGTGGCCCATGTATGTGGCCAAGGCGACGAAGTGGCGGGCGACCGCCTCGCGCCGCGTCGAGCACTGTTCCAGCGCCCGCGTAGCGAACGTATGCCGCAGGTCGTGGATGCGGCACGCCCGCCCCCGTCCCGTGGCGATCCCTGCGAGCCGCAGCACGCGGCGGGTCGAACGGAGACGTTCGCCCGGGAACGTGTAATCCGCCATGCTGACGCCGATGCGTCGGCGCCCGGCGGAGAGGAACACGTGGTCGTCGGCCACGGCGAGTTGACGTCGCTCGTCGAGGTAGCGCCCGAGGGCTGCCTCCGTTGTGGGGTGCAGGGGAACAAGGCGGCTTTTGCCGAACTTCGTCCGCTCGATCCGCAGGACGCCGCCGGGCAGCACGTCGCAGGAGCGCAGTCCAAGTGCCTCCGAAAGGCGCAGGCCGGTGGCGGCGATCAGCCCGAACAGCGTGGCATAGGTCTGCTGGCGCAGCACGTATGTCTTGCGGAGCCGGCTGGCGGCCGCGACGATTTGGGCGAGCTGATCGGGTGTGTAGATGTGCGGCAGGGTGCGGCGTGCCGGCGCATGGAACACGGCCGGCGGCGGGACCTCGTGCGCCGGGTCCTCGGCGTGCAGGAAGCGGGCAAGGTTTGCGACGTGGCGCAGCCGCTCCTGCCGCGCGCCCGGCGAAGGGGCCTGCGCGGCCCAATCCACTGCCGTGGATGAACGGATGCGGGTGTCGCCTCTGGCCTCGGCATAGTGGGCAAAGGCGCGCAGGTGCCGCGCGACGTTGCGAAGCTTAAAGCCGAGGGCCTGGCGCAGCGAGATGTAGCGCTCGACGTGGGCAGTCAGCATGGAGGCGGTCAGCATGACGCCGCTCCTGGCCAGGGCTGCGCGATCTCTGACAGCAGGCCGAAGTCCACCTTGGCGTAATGGGCTGTCGTCCTCGGCGAACGGTGACGCAGCACCGCGCCGACGCCGGCCAGGGAGGCGCCCTGCCGGAGCATGGCGGTCGCGGCGGAATGGCGCAGGACGTGTGCACCGTTGATCGGCGCTTTGATCCCGGCCCGGGGCAACGCGGCGTGTCAACGGGCCTTGGATTGTCCCCAGAAGTGGGCGTTGAATAATCTCCACATTGCTGGTTGCGGCGGCTATTCGAACGTTTGTTCGGACGCCTCCGTTTTGGTTGGCCGGCCGCGACGCTTTGGCAGGGTGGCGTGGGCTGGCGGATGGATGAGGGCCTTGGACCGGATGTGTTCGGGCACAAGGTCGGCGTGCTGCCGGAGGCGGTAGCTGGCCCCCTCGATCTGCACGACGACAGCATGGTGCAGCAACCGGTCCAGCAAGGCAGTTGCGACGACGGGATCCCCAAAAACCTCGCCCCATTCTGCAAAGCCGCGGTTTGACGTGAGGATCATCGCACCGCGCTCATAGCGGGCGTTAGATCGTCATGCATGATGGTTAGGTTCCTGGCTGTCACGTCCAACGTCAGGGCTG
>CAXTOB010000772.1:0-842 GCA_964245505.1 uncultured Acetobacteraceae bacterium
ATCAAACCCCATCCACAATCAGGATTTGCACCCCCCGCCCGCCCGTGCGGGAATAGCTGCATCGCAGCAAAGGACTCTCCAATGCCCGACGTCCTCTCCACCCTCTCCAGCGCCGCCGGGGAGACCCGCCGCCTTATCCGCGACGGCGTGCACGCAGGCCACACCTCCGGACAGGCCGGCGGCCATGTCCAGGGCAATGTCGCCATCGTGCCCGGCGCCTATGCCGCCGATTTCGAGCTATACTGCCGGCGCAACGCCCAGGCCTGCCCCGTGCTGGCGATGTCCCAGCCAGGTGACCCGCATTTGCGCACCCTAGGCGCGGACATTGACATACGCACCGACCTTCCGCGTTACCGCATCTATCGCGACGGCGCCCTAGCCGGAGAGCGGAGGGACATAACCAGCCTCTGGCAGGACGACTTCGTCACGTTCGTCATCGGCTGCTCCTTCACCTTCGAGCGAGCACTGATCGCCGCCGGCATCCCCCTGCGCCACGTGACCGAGGGCCGAAACGTAGCGATGTATCGCACCACCATTGCCACCGTCCCCGCCGGCCCATTCGGCGGCACCCTGGTCGTGTCAATGCGCCCGGTGCGCGCCGAAGACGCGGACCGCGCCGCCGAGATTACCAGCAGATACCCAGACATGCACGGCCGCCCCGTGCACATCGGCGACCCCGCCGCCCTGGGCATCGCCGACCTATCCCGCCCCGACTACGGCGACCCCGTCGCCGTGCTGCCGGGCGAAGTCCCAGTATTCTGGGCCTGCGGCGTCACCAGCCAGTCCGCGCTCGAAAGCGCGCGCCTACCACTGTTCCTGGCCCACGCGCCGGGCTGCATGCT
>CAXTOB010000772.1:852-2772 GCA_964245505.1 uncultured Acetobacteraceae bacterium
GGCAAATTGCTGATTATCGTAGCCACGTAGATGCGGCGTGGGCAGATGCCTTGAATGGGCTGCCGGAGAAGGCGCTTTCTATCGTTGAGCTGGGCTTGCACCACGAGCAGCAGCACCATGAACTATTGATCACCGACCTGCTGCACGCGGCAGCGCCGCTGCCCACGGCGGCCCCGCTACACGCGGCGGCCTGAGCGGATGGACGCGCAACAGAGTGGCTGGCAGTTTTGGGTGGACCGAGGCGGCACCTTCACCGACCTGGTCGCCCGCGCGCCGGACAGAACGCTGAGTGCCCACAAGCTGCTGAGCGAGAATCCCGGCCGCTACCGCGATGCCGCCGTGGCCGGGATCAAGCAAGTGCTGGGCCTCACGCCGGACCAGCAAATCCCACCGGGCCTTGTGGACCAAGTCCGCATGGGCACCACCGTCGCCACCAACGCCCTGCTGGAGCGCAAGGGCGAGCGCACCCTGCTGGTGGTGAACCAAGGCTTCGCCGACCTGCTCCGCATCGGCAACCAGGCCCGGCCCCGCCTGTTCGATCTGGACGTGCGCCTTCCCTCCCTGCTGCACGAACGCGTCGCCGAAGTGCCCGGCCGCGTCGCCGTGGACGGCACGGAGGTGGAACCGCTGGACGAACCCGCCGCCGCCGCCGCGTTCCAGGCCGCCTACGCCGACGGCATCCGCGCCTGCGCCATCGCCCTGATCCACGCCTGGCAATACCCGGCCATGGAGCACCGCCTAGCCGAGCTCGCCCGCGCCGCCGGTTTCACCCAAGTCTCCGTCAGCCACGAGGTCAGCCCCCTGCTCCGCCTGGTGCCCCGCGGCGACACCACCGTGGTGGACGCCTACCTATCCCCAATCCTGCGCCGCTACGTCGAGCAGGTCTCAGCCGAACTCTCCGGCGTCCGCCTCTACTTCATGCAAAGCAACGGCGGTCTCGCCCAGGCCGACCGCTTCGGCGGCAAGGACGCCATCCTCTCCGGACCCGCCGGCGGCATCGTCGGCGCCGCCCGCACGGCTGGCATGGCTGGCCTCGACCGCATCATCGGCTTCGACATGGGCGGCACCAGCACCGACGTGGCGCTCTATGACGGCGCCTTCGAGCGCGCCTTCGAAACCGAGGTCGCCGGCGTCCGCATGCGCGCCCCGATGATGGCGATCAACACGGTCGCGGCCGGCGGCGGCAGCATCCTGCACTTCGACGGCGCCCGCATCCGGGTAGGCCCCGACAGCGCCGGCGCCAACCCCGGCCCAGCCAGCTACCGCCGCGGCGGCCCGCTGACCGTGACCGACGCCAACGTTTGCGTCGGCAAGCTGCAGCCCGCGCACTTCCCGCCGATCTTCGGCCCCGACGGCAACGAGCGCCTGGACCGCGACGCCGCCCTAGCCGGCTTCACCGCCCTAGCGGACCAGATGGCCGAAGCCACCGGCACGCGCCAGGACCCGCGCGCAGTCGCAGAAGGCTTCCTCCGCGTCGCCGTCGCCAACATGGCAAACGCCATCAAGCAGGTCAGCGTCGCCAAAGGCCACGACGCCGCCCAATTCGCCCTGCAATGCTTCGGCGGCGCCGGCGGCCAGCACGCCTGCCTGGTCGCCGACGAGCTAGGCATGGAAACGGTGTTCATCCACCCCTACGCCGGGGTGCTGTCCGCCTACGGCATGGGCCTGGCGGACCAGACGGTGCTGCGGGAACAAGCGGTGGAGCGCGTCTTCGATGCCGCCGCCATGCCGGCGCTCGACGCACTGGCCGATCAGCTTGCGGCCATCGCGTCCGACGAGCTTGCCAGCCAAGGCGCCGCGACCGACGCCATCCAGGTCCGCCGCACTGTCCACCTGCGCTACGAAGGCACCGAGGCCGCCCTGCCCGTCCCCCTGCAGGACGCCGACGCGACGCTGGACGCCTTCACATCCGCCCACCGC
>CAXTOB010000773.1:0-2744 GCA_964245505.1 uncultured Acetobacteraceae bacterium
AGGCGGCGCTGGCCGCGGGCAAGCCCGTCATCACCGCCAACAAGGCGCTGATCGCCGTGCATGGCGCCGAGCTGGCCAGCCAGGCGGAGACGGCCGGCGTGGCCCTGGCGTTCGAGGCGGCGGTCGCCGGCGGCATCCCGGTCATCAAGGCGCTGCGCGAGGGCCTGGCCGCCAACCGGGTGGACCGGGTGGCCGGCATCCTGAACGGCACCTGCAACTACATCCTGACCGAGATGGGCCGCGGCGGGCGCGAGTTCGCCGACGTGCTGGCCGACGCGCAGCGGCTGGGCTACGCCGAGGCCGACCCGGCCTTCGACATCGACGGCGTGGATGCCGCGCACAAGCTGGCGATCCTGGCGGCGCTGGCCTTCAACCAGCCCGTGGACTTCGCCGCCGTCCACGTCGAGGGTATCCGGCAGGTGTCGGCGCTGGACATCGCCTTTGCCGCCGAGCTGGACTACCGCATCAAGCTGCTCGGCATCGCCCGTCGGACCGAGGCTGGGATCGAAACGCGGGTGCATCCCTGCATGGTGCCGCTGTCCGACCCGATCGCCCGGGTGGACGGGGTGTTCAATGCCGTGGTTGCCGAGGGCGATCCGGTCGGGCGGGTGATGCTGCAGGGCCGCGGCGCCGGGGCCGGGCCGACCGCAAGCGCCGTGGTGTCCGACCTGATTGACCTGGCGCAGCATCGGCGCACGCCGCCCTGGGGCGCGACCGGCGCGGCGCTGCACCGCCTGCCGTCCGTGCCGATTTCCGCGCATCATGGCGCCTATTACCTACGGCTGATGGTCGTGGACCGGCCCGGCGTCATCGCCGACGTGACCGCCGCCCTGCGTGACGCCGGCGTCAGCCTGGAAAGCATGCTCCAGCGCGGACGCGCACCCGGCGAAGCCGTGCCGGTCGTGCTGGTGACGCACGAATGCAACGAGGCCGCCATGCGCCGTGCCGTGGACGCCATCGCCGCCATGGATGCCGTGCTGGAGCCGCCCGCCCTCATCCGCATCGAGCCTGCCTGACGGCTCCGTGCTCCCTCCGGGCTACGGCGGTGAGCAAGTCCGAAATGGACGGTTTTCGGTCATCTCTTGTCGGTAAGGCGCAACGAGATGAGAAGTTTTTGCGACCCAACAGAGGTAATACTAAATGCCTTTCGCTCTGACCGTTTCCGTCATTGCGAGGAGCGCAGCGACGCGGCAATCCAGCGCGGCAAGCACAGTGCCGGCGGCCCTGGATTGCCGCACCGCAAGCGGCTCGCGATGACGGCTTGCCAACGTCTGGGTCAGTGCGAAGGGCCGTTGGTATAATACCAACCACCGAAAATTTCGACTGCTGACAAGGGCATCGTCATTGCGAGCCGCACTTGCGGCGTGGCCATCCAGGACTGCACGCTCAGGTCTTGCCACCTTGGATTGCCGCGCCGAAGCCGGCTTGCAATGACAGGGGCCAGTCGGGATTGATCGTCAGAGCTTCTGGCAGTTGGCATGATTTTTAAAAGTCTTTCGCTCTGACCGTTTCCATCACTACGAGGAGTGCAGCGACGCGGCAATTCAGTGGGACGAAAACCGTGCTGGCGGCCCTGGATTGCCGCGCCGCAAGCGGCTCGCAATGACGGCGCGGCAACGTAAAAGTCAGTGCGAAAGGATATCGGTTTAAGCGCAAGGAAGCTAATCGTCGTGCCGTAAAGTGCATTTAGAAGATTTCATTGCGGACGGATATGACCATCCAAGCCCGAGGGGAAAAGGGAAAGCGAGCGCCCTTACGGTCCGCTCAGGTAGCCCAGAACCCGGCCGGGCCGCCCCGGCACTGTGGCTTCGCGGAAAATGCGGAGCTGGCCGCCGTCGGGAAAGCTGACGACCTCTGCGCCGCCAGTGCCGGGCGAGACTGGCACCGGGGCGCCGGACCAGACGACAGCGATGAGCCGGGCATACTGCGCCCCGCGCTCCGGCGTAAAGGAATGGTAGGCCGCCGCCGCCGCCGCCCAATCGGCGGTACGGGCATGCAGGCTGTTCAGGAAACGGGCGGCATAGGCGGCGTTGATCCGCGGGTCGAACGCATCCTCCAGCGTGCGGAACGCCTGGGGGTGATGCATCAGGTTCACCTGCATGCAGCCGACATCCACCGACTGCACGCCCCGCGCCTGCAATTCCTGAACGGCGGTGATTGCGGCGGCCTTCGAAGGAAAGTAGGTGCCAACCCCTTCGGCGTTGATCGTCCAGGGCCAGGGGCGCCGGGCGCCGGTCCGGGAGTCCGTGCGCCCGCTTTCCACCACCCCGATGGCGGCCAGTAGGCCAGGGGCGGTGCGGGCGGTGCGCTCTGCGGCCTCGATCGCCGTGCCGCAGGCAACGACGTCCGACTCCGGCGCTGGTGCCGATGCGGCGGCAGCCCCATGCAACGCCAGGACGCCGCCGAAAATCCCGGCAGTGAGCGCCGTCCACATCACCCTGATAGGGCTACCGAGGCGGCGAGCAGCCAGCCGCGCCGGCTTAGGCGTCGGCCGCGTCCTCATTCAGGTTGAACTCGGTCAGCACGGTGTCGGCGGTGAACTCGGCGCTATGCCAGGCGCCCGGCGCGAAACGTATGACGGTGCCGGGGTGCAGCGGGATGCCGCCGGCCTCGCACTCCAGCCGGCCTGCGCCCGACAGCACCATGATGAACTGCTCGTGCGGGTGGCTGTGCTTGGCGGCGATATGGCCGGCCTTTATGTGGACCTGGCGCAGGGTGGCGGCAGCGCCGGGCAGGGGGGCCGG
>CAXTOB010000774.1:0-2730 GCA_964245505.1 uncultured Acetobacteraceae bacterium
CTTGATAAGGACCGTACCAGCGTCGCTGCCGAGACCGTAACCCAACGAGCGGGCGACCATCGGCAGGCACTTATCGTTCTGGCGCGGACTCAACTGTGTTGTGCAGCGCCCACGTCAGCCGGGCCAGGGCCTGCATCTTTCCATCGCGTACGCCAGCTAGCAGGCGTACGCGGGTGACGGCTTGGCCTTTGCCTGGTCCTTGGTCAACGTTATCAAACAAGACGTAAGCACGGTTGTCCCGATCAATAATGGGCGTTGCAGCGACGCTCCTGCACAGAAGATTTCCAATTAAACTGGTCAACACTGGATCGGGCGGAAAGATGGTGGGACCTTCGAAAGCAGGAAAGCTCACGCTTGTGACAGTTTGGTTGCCTAGCACGCCAAGGGTGATGAAATCGCAACCTTTGCCGGCTCCAGATGAGTATTCGACTTGAACCAGCGTCAGCGTCCGTCCCCGGCCTTCGAGATCAACGCGCCATGACGTCGGATGAATCGTGACACTGAATGAACCTGAATTTTCATGGGCTGGAAGCGATGCCGCATCAAGCTGCGATGACGGAGGCGGCGTGCCGCCCTTGCGGACGAGTCTGCGATAGGCGGGTGCTTTCCATCGTTCCTCGGCAGCGAGGATTCTAACCGATGCAGGCTGCCAGACGCTCAGGAAGTGGCAGGAAGCACTCCCGTCCGTTGCTGCCACAAGTGCCGCGGTGTGGTCCAACAGACCTTCGTCCCACGCGACTTCCCAAATGCGCCCATCAACAAGCAAAACTGCGTAATCGTCAGCCCACCGTGCCTGTTCGAAGTAATCATTGTAGGGAGTATCGCCCTGAACTGATTTGCCGTCTTCATCTGCGAGGTAACGGCTGTGCGCGCTGCTGAGCACATCATAGCGGTGGTATATGCGCTGCGGGCGGCCGTTGTTGCGAAGGTCCACCAGAGTGTCGCGTCCGGCCAGATCGGCAGATCGCAGCGTGCGGGCGCCGTGGTCGGCAAACTTCGCAATGGCGACACACGCTTGACGGGCTTCCCGCGTGGGTTCGGGGGCATTGCGCTGTGCCTTCGCGGGCACCGCAGCGATGCCCGCCAGTGCAAAAAGAGCAGCAAGCCTTGCCAAGATAAAGCCTGCAAACAACATCCTGCTGCGATCAGTTCCGCCCATGCCTCGTCCATTTCTTAAGGAACTGGCCCACTTCCCAGCATGGTTCCAGCCTTTTGGCGGATCGCTCCCGGCAGCGTTTCAGCCGAACATCAAGTCCAGCGTCACGACGATCTCCGGGTCGAGGGCGAGTGCCAGGCGATCTCCGGCCGAATACGTGGCAGTGTCGCGGTATTCATCCCCGGCCGGCGTCCGGTACGCGTTGAGCCCGCGGCGGGTTACGTCAACGATCCACATTTCAGCGATCCCGGCCCGCGCATATAATGGCAGCTTCACCATCCGGTCGAACCGCAACGAGGTATCCGCAACCTCGACTAGGAGCAGGACATCCGCGGGTCCGGCCCGCTCGCCCGTTGCATAAAAGTCGGCCCGGCGCCGCAACACGGCCAAGTCGGGCTGCAGCGCGCTCCACTGGTCCAAACGGATCGAATTCTGTGCCGAAACGATGGCACGGCCCACGCAGACCCGGAACAGCGCCTCAGCCAACCCGTTCACGACCGCCTCGTGAACTTGGCCGATCGGCGCCATTTCCAGGATGTCCCCATTAACCAGTTCGACCCGGTCATCCTTGCCCAAGATGCCCGCGTCAATCATCCGGTGATAACTGCCCACATCGAGCTTATGCCGGGCTGGCACGACCGCCGCGTCATCCATGGCGCACCTCCACCAATGCGTAGTGGAGACCTATCATGCCGTAATCCGGATTGGCACTGATCTCACCGTCCCAGGTCTCGATCCTGTCAGGCAGGGCGAACCTCAGGTGAGGCCCGGTGCTCCGGTTGTCACTCCCCGCCGAGTAAGACGGCGCTGAAGCGTTCCCGTCCCAAGCGCCTAGCCGCTACCCCGCCCTTCAAACAGCCCGCCACCCCGGCTTCGACGGATCCGTCAGCGCATAATTCACTGGCCCCATCCCGCAGATCGCAATCACCGCCGGCTCATCGTGCCCCCGGATCACCCCATCATAATGCGGCGTCCCCGCCACCCGGCGGACAAAGCTGCCCGCCGGAACCGGCACGCACGCCGCCGGGTCAAAATCCGCACCGCTGTTGCACCACCAAGTCCCCGACACCACCAAGCACAGCCGGTCGGACGTATAGGTGTGCGGCGCGCTCATGTAACCAGGCCACCAGCGCAGCAGGCTGTAATACAGCCCCGGCTTCATGATGTCCCCGGCCAAGGAGCACATGTCCACGCTGCGCTCGGGATAGCCCTTGTTGGGGACCCAAACATGATCCGGAGGCAACTGGATCATGGTCTGCGCCGGATTCAGCGGCGTGGCCAAGGCGGTGTCCGCCAATGCCGCCGGCAACGCAGCCAGCAACGGCGCCAGCAGAAGGCTACGGCGGCTTTCCTGAACGGGGTCCATGTTTGACCTCCTTGAACCGTGGGGGGACGCTCCATCCCGGACACGATCCTGAACGCCGGACCGGACCGGCGCAAGATGCCCGCGGGAAAGCGATAACCCTTAGCGGAAGCCGGCAAGCTGAACCCGAACTGCGCCGTGCCGGACATGGCGGTGAGACATGGCGGTCTGGCGCCCCCGCCGGCATCAGGCCGTCCGCACCTCCCCAGCC
>CAXTOB010000775.1:0-2727 GCA_964245505.1 uncultured Acetobacteraceae bacterium
CGCCATGTCCGCCACCGGCCATGGCGAGAGCTTCATCCGCATCGCCGCCGGGCATGAACTCTCCGCCCGGATGCGGCTGGCGGGGGAGAACCTGTATCAGGCATCCACTGGCGTGATGGCATCGCTCGCCGGCATCGGCGGCGATGGCGGCTTCGTGGCCGTGGACCGGGAGGGAAACATCGCTATGCCGTTCAACAGCGGCGGCATGTATCGAGGCAGGATCGGCGCCGACGGAGTCGCGCATACCGGTGTCCACCAGGAGGCGTTGCTCGAGCATCCGTAATGCTTGCTGCGCCGGGCGGGACTCGCTAACCCTGGCACTTCAATTCGGAGAGGCATCATGGGTTACAGGGTCGCGGTTGTCGGCGCAACGGGTGCAGTCGGGCGCGAGATCCTGAAGACCCTCGCCGAGCGGAACTTCCCGGTGGACGAGGTCGTCGCCCTTGCTTCCCCTCGCAGCGCCGGGCAGGAAATAAGCTTCGGCGAGAAGAAGGTGCTCAAGGTGAGGAACCTTGAGACGTTCGACTTCAAGGGATGGGACATCGGCCTGTTCAGCCCCGGCGCCGCGGTGTCCGCCATCCACGCGCCGCGCGCCGCCGCTGCGGGCTGTTTGGTGATCGACAATACGAGCCAGTTCCGCATGGACGCCGACGTGCCGCTGGTGGTGCCGGAGGTGAACCCGGAGGCGCTGGCCCGCATCCCGCGTGGGATCATCGCCAATCCCAACTGCTCGACCATCCAGATGGTGGTGGCGCTGAAGCCGCTGCACGACGAGTTCCGCATCAAGCGTGTGGTGGTCAGCACCTATCAGTCAGTATCCGGCGCGGGGAAGGACGGCATGGACGAGCTGTGGTCGCAGTCCCGCGCCATGTATGTGAACGACCCGCCGACGGTGCAGGAGTTCACCAAGCAGATCGCCTTCAATTGCATCCCGCACATCGACCGCTTCATGGACGATGGGAGCACGAAGGAAGAGTGGAAGATGGCGGTCGAGACCCGCAAGATCATGGGGGCCGACATCCTTGTTCACGCGACTTGCGTGCGGGTTCCCGTGTTCATTGGGCACTCGGAGGCCGTGAACGTCGAGTTCGAGTTGCCGGTGACGGCTGGCGAGGCCCGTGCGGCGCTGCGCGAGGCGCCGGGGGTGGTGGTGATGGATACGCGGGAGGATGGCGGCTATATCACTCCGCAGGAATGCGCCGGGGAGGATGCTGTGTTCGTCAGCCGCATTCGCAAGGACCCGACGGTGCCGCATGGGCTGTCGTTCTGGTGCGTGTCGGACAACTTGCGTAAGGGTGCGGCACTGAACGCGGTACAGATCGCCGAGACCGTGGTGGCGCAGAAGCTGCTGCGGGCGGCGTAGCGGGCCCCATGCATATTACTAAGCGCTGCCCTGCTTCCTCCTAGATAGGGCCGGGCTGAGGGGAGCAAGCAGCGCGACGCTCCCCTTGTGAAGCATCGGGCAAACCGCCCGTCTTTTCGTCCCAAACCTCGGTGTATTCGGGTTCCCTCACCCCGCCGGTCTCTCATACGGTATTCACCCATTTCTCCTGCAGGAGACTTGTCCGGCTGCCTGTTTGGGCCGTCCTCGTGAGGTGGGCTGTGTGGTGGGTGGGCTTGGTGTGCTTGGTTATACCAACCGCCCTTCGTACTGATCCAAACGTCGGGCCTGGATCATCGCCCGCCTGGGCGGCTGGACCTGCTGCTATAACCCTCCAGGGCCAAAAACCATGCGGGCGGGGTGGGGCCAGTTCGCCGCAATAGCCGCCGGGGACCTGCTCGCAATCAAGCAAACCCAACCAACAAGCCTGTCCAGCCAAATACAGTCAAATGTGTGAGCACCGTAGCCCGGAGAGAGAGGGCGTCGCTGCAGTGCTTAGTTTACGCGGCTCAAGCGGATGAACTGCTCGGCCAAGGCGATGTCGTCGGCTGTGCGTTGCCGTCTGATCGCTGCTTCGCTGTCTTCGCCCCACTTTTCCACTTGGAACGCCTCGTCCAGTTCGGCGACACGGTGCGCCTCCGCCGCGTCCAGCGCTCCATCGGCCAGCGCCAGGCCCAGCACCGCGCTGCCTAGGGCGGGCACGGCGATGCCCAATGCGGCCAACACCGGGACGGGCTGAATGGCATAAGCGTCCCGGATGGCCTGCAGCGCCGCCGGATCCTGCTTCACATGCATCACGCCGGGCGCCACTCGCAGGCGTGCGCCGCGAACTTCGGCGGCCCAGTCCAGCCAAGGGTCCCAGGCCTGAGCCTGACGCCGCACCAGTTCCGCCGGATGCTCGGCGCGGTAGCACAGCAGGTCGCTCTCGCCGTAGGCGGCCAGTGCGGCGGCAACTGGCCTCGGGTCAGGCAAGATACGGTCCTGGGCGGTGCCGGCCAGGCGAGTCAACGGCACGTGCTCCATGGACAGTTCCCCGTCTTTCGCGCCGCCGGCGGCCTGCCATTCCGCGGTGATCGCCTCCGCCAGCGGCAGGGTTGGAATGCTGAGCGGTGCGCCGCCGGCCCGGCCCGGGATGCGGAGCGGCTTGCCATCCAGCAGCACGGTGTGCCCGGCATCAGTGGAGTGCAGAGTCGCGGTGTTCCAGAAGCGTTTCACGTCGCAGGCAGTCCTATCGGAGCAGGTTGCGGAGAAGGTCGGCGGGCTTCGGGCGCGGTGCGTCCGGGGCGGCGGCCGGCATCGGCCCGGCCCGGCCGCCGCGGGCCTCCGTCAGCCGCTGCGCGCACTCG
>CAXTOB010000776.1:0-2716 GCA_964245505.1 uncultured Acetobacteraceae bacterium
TCAACCAACAGCTTGCCGAAGCGGAGGGCCGCATCCGCGCCGCCCGCACCCAGGCGATGGGCGCCCTGCGCCAGGTCGCCACCGAAACGGCCGCCGTCGTCGTAAACCGCTTGACCGGCCAGACCCCGGACGCCGCCGCCATAGACGCTGCCGTCGGCAACGCCATGCAGGCCAGCGGCTAGGAACCCCGACATGCACGAGCACGGCAGCTTCTTCGCCGATCCCCGCCTTTGGGTCGGCGTTTCCTTCTTCATCTTCTTCCTGATCTTCGGCGGCAAGGCGTGGAACGCCACCACGAAGATGCTGGACAGCCGAGCCGCCGGCATCCGCGCCGAGTTGGAAGCCGCCTCCCGCCTGCGGCGCGAAGCCGAGGCGATGCTGGCCGACGCCAACAACCGTCGTGAGGCCGCGATGCGCGAAGCCCAATCCATGCTGGAACGGGCACGCACCGAGGCGCAGCGCGTAGCCGAAGCCGCCCGCGCCGAGGCCGCCTCCTCTGCCACCCGGCGCGAGAAGCTGGCCATGGACCGCATCGCCTCCGCCGAGAAGGCCGCCGTCAGCGAGGTCCGCCTAGCCGCCGCCGACCTGGCCGCCCGCGCCGCCGGGGAGGTGATCCGCACCAGCCTATCACCAGAAGCCGACGGCCACCTGATCGACCACGCCATCCAGGGACTGCCGAGCGCCCTCCGCGCCGCATAATACCACCGCCCCTTCGCACTGACCCCGACGTTGCCGAACCGTCATTGCCAGCCGCGCTGGCGGCGCGGCAATCCAGGCCCGCTAGCGCAGCTCTCGCCAGGTCGCTGCGCTCCTCGCAATGACGGAGACGGTCAAAGCAAACAGTATTTGGGATAAGCGGGATCATCCACCACGATCGGAACAGGGCGGCCCCAGGGCCGCCCTTCCTGTTTACGCCGCCCGCAGCCCGTGCGTATCGTCCCCCATCCGATGATGAGAGAGTCCATGCACCTGTCCCGACTTGCGCGCGCCGCCCTTCTCGCCAGCACCCTTGCCGCCGGGCTAGCCCCCCTGCTCGCCGCCCCGGCGGATGCAGCCACCTTCCGCTGGGCCAACGACGGCGACGCCAACTCGATGGACCCCTACACCCGCAACGAAACCTTCCTGCTGACCTTCACCCAAAACATCTACGACCCGCTGGTCCGCCGCGACAAGAACCTGAAGGTCGAGCCGGCCCTGGCCGAAAGCTGGGAGCAGCCCACCCCGGAAACCTGGCGCTTCCACCTCCGCCACGGCGTCAAGTTCCACGGCGGCGAGCCCTTCACCGCCGACGACGTAGTCTTCAGCTATCAGCGCGTCATCGGCCCCGGCAGCCAGCTCAACGCCAACCTGGCGACGGTGAAGGAGGTCAAGAAGATCGACGACTTCACCGTGGACTTCATCACCAAGGTGCCCGACCCGATCTTCCTCGAAGAAATCACCACCTGGGTCATGATGTCCAAGGCCTGGTGCGAGGCGCACAACGCCACCCAGCCAGTGGACCTCAGCAAGGTCAAGGACGAGAACTTCGCCACCCGCAACGCCAACGGCACCGGTCCCTTCATCTTGGACATCCGTGAGCCCGACCGCCGCACCACCCTCAAAAACAACCCGAACTGGTGGGACCATCCCGAGGGCAACCTAACCGACGTCCAATTCAACGTCATCAGCAACGCCAGCACCCGCGTTGCCGCCCTGCTGTCGGGCGACGTTGACATGATCTACACCGTCCCGCCGCAGGACATCGAGCGCCTGAACCGCACCGACGGCATCCATGTCTTCATCGGCCCGGAGCTGCGCACCATCTTCCTCAGCTTCGACATGCTGCGCCCGGAGCTGCTGAAGTCCGACGTGAAGGGAAAGAACCCCTTCCAGGACGTCCGCGTCCGCCGGGCGTTCTACCAGGCGATCGACATCAAGGCGATCCAGTCCCGTGTCATGCGCGGCCAATCCCGCCCCAGCGGCCTGATGTACGGCCCCGGCGTCAACGGCTACACCGAGGCCTCGGACATACGCCTCCCCTACGATCCCGAAGCCTCGAAGAAGCTGCTGGCCGAGGCCGGCTACCCCCAAGGCTTCGGTGTCACGATGGACTGCCCCAACGACCGCTACATCAATGACGAGGCGATCTGCCAAGCGGTCACCGCGATGCTGGCGCGTGTCGGCGTGCGAGTGACCCTGAATGCGCAAACGCGCCTAAAGTACTTCGCCGAGATCAACAACCCCGACTACAAGACCAGCTTCTACATGCTAGGCTGGACACCCAACACCTATGACGCCCACAACGTGTTCTTCAATCTGCTCGGCACCCGCAACGGCGTCCGCGGCGTCATCAACGACGGCGGCTGGTCCAACCCAGACTTCGACACCCTAGTGGACCAAATCGCCGTCGAAACCGACAAGGCCAAGCGCCAGGCAATGATCGAGCAAGCCTCGGCAATGATCCGCGACCAAGTCCCAGCGATCCCCCTACATCAACAAACCGTAGTCTGGGCCGCAAAGTCCAACATCCAGCTAGTGCAACTAGCCGACAACACCTTCCCGCTAAGATTCGTAACGGTGAAGTAGGACCGGCAGAAGCAAACACCACGCCCACTTCTCCCTCTCCTTCCGGGAGAGGGTCGGGGTGAGGGAGAGGGCAAGCACCAACCTAGCCCACCAAAATGCCCGTCCCTCCGCCCCGAAAACACCCAAGTCGCCAAGCCAAGCCCCCCTCACC
>CAXTOB010000777.1:0-2716 GCA_964245505.1 uncultured Acetobacteraceae bacterium
TTACCGCTGCCGCCCGGACTGCTGGGGCAGCTCCACACATTCGAAATCACCTACCGGCCATGAGCGCGGCATTGCTTCTGCTCCCTCTCCCTCCGGGAGAGGGAGCAGGGTTACGCCCGATTGATCCGGACTCGCCCGGCCATCTCCACACTTCTGCCATTACGTTCCGCCCATAAGGGCGCGAAGGAGACCTCCGCCATGACCACCTCCTCTCCGATGAGCGCCGCCCTGGGCGCCCTGATCGCCCGCCGCACCCTGCTTGCCGGCATCGCCGTGTCGGCCCTGCCGCTCGCCGCCCGCGGCCAAGGCGATGGCGTCGGCGCCGGCAACCAGCAGCCGGAGATCACGGTTGACCGCGCCCGCACCGCGCCCATCCCGATCGGCATCCCGAACTTCCCCGGCAGCCAGCTCGGCACCGACATGGCTGGCGTGATCACCCGCAACCTCGACCGGTCCGGCCTGTTCCGCCCCGTCACCGGTGCGGCCGGCGGCGAAACCGGCGACACCCCCAACTTCCAGGCCTGGAAGGTCGCCGGCGCGCAGGCGCTGGTGACCGGCAAGGTGGAGGGCGGCGGCAATGCCGTGCGGGTCGAGTTCCGGCTGTATGACGTGCTGCCGGGCCAGCAGATCCAGGGTACCGCCTACACCACCACCAGCACCAACTGGCGCCGCATCGCCCACATCATCAGCGACGTGATCTATGAGCGCCTGCTGGGCGAGAAGGGCTACTTCGATACCCGGATCGCCTACATCGCCGGCACCGGCCCGCGCGACCGCCGGATCAAGCGCCTGGCGATCATGGACCAGGACAGCGCCAACAACCGCTATCTGACAGATGGCGCGTGGCTGGCGCTCACGCCGCGGTTCCATCCGACCAAGGATCAGATCGTCTATATGTCTTACCAGAACAACCGGCCCCGGGTTTACATCCTGGATGTCGGCACCGGCTCGCAGCGGCTGCTCGGCGAATACGAGGGGATGACCTTCGCCCCGCGCTACTCCCCGGATGGCAACCAGATCGTCATGTCGGTGGCGCGCGGCGCCGGGGCGGACATCGTGGTGGCGGGCGCGGGCGGCGGCAGCGGCCGGCAGCTCACCAACAGCGGCGCCATTGACACCAGTCCGTGCTTCAGCCCGGACGGGACGCAGATTGTGTTCAACTCGGACCGTGGCGGCGACCAGCAGCTCTACATCATGGACAGCGGCGGCGGCGGCGTCCGGCGCATGAGCTTCGGCCGCGGGCGGTATGCCACGCCCGTGTGGTCGCCGCGGGGCGACCTGATCGCCTTCACCCGGATCAACGGCGGCACCTTCGGCATCGGCGTCATGCGTCCGGACGGGTCCGGCGAGCGCATCCTGTCCGAGAGCTTCTCGGTCGAGGGGCCGACCTTCGCCCCCAACGGCCGGGTGCTGATGTTTTTCCGCAGCAGCGCGGCCGGGGCCGGTGGTGCCGGCTACTCCTCGCAGCTCCGTTCCATTGACATCACTGGCTTCAACGAGCGTTCCGTGCCCACGCCGACCGACGCCTCCGACCCAGCCTGGTCCCCACTGCAAGCTTGACCCCGGACCTCGCCGGCCTTATCGCGCCGGGTGACGCCGCCAATGGCGACCCTCGCGCGGGCGCCGCAACGAGGAGCCCCCATTGATCAACATTAGGTCCGCCGCAATCCTAGCAGCCCTGGCGCTGCCCGCCCTGCTCGGCGCTTGCGCCAATAAGACCGACACCGCCGCGAACTCCGGCGGGTCGGGCGGCACCTCTGGCCTGACAGCCAACGGCGCGGCGCCCGGCAGCGAGGACGACCTGGCCCGGAACGTCGGCGACAAGGTGTTCTATGCCACCGACAGCTCGACGCTCAGCAGCGACGGCCGCGCGACCTTAGACCGCCAGGCGGCTTGGCTGGCGCAATATCCGCAGGTCCAGGTCCAGATGGGCGGCAACTGCGACGAGCGTGGGACGACCGAGTATAACCTGGCGCTTGGCCAGCGCCGGGCCAACGCTGCACGCGACTACCTGGTGGCGCATGGGGTTTCATCGGCGCGTGTGACGTCCGTCAGCTACGGCAAGGAACGTCCGATCGCGGTCGGCTCGGACGAGCAGGCATGGGCACAGAACCGCAACGCCACAACGTCCGTGCGCTGAAGCCTGTCATGCGCCGTGCCGTCCTGCTGACCGCCGCCAGCGTGATCCTGGCGGCGGGCGCCGTCGTGCCAGCCTGGGCGCAAATGGACAGCCGCGAGGGCATTGCGCTGCAGAACCAGATCCTGGAGCTGCGGCGGGACCTGCAGTCGATGCAATCCGGACGGGGCAGCTACGCGCCGCCTCCAGTGCCGCGCGACGCCAGCCGTGGGGGGAACGACCTCACGCCGCAACTGCTCGATCGTGTGCAGTCGCTGGAGGAGGAGGTGCGCCGGCTGCACGGCCAGATGGATGAGCAGGCCAACGCGCTGCGGCGGCAGAACGACGACCTGTCGAAGCAGATCGCCGACCTGAACTTCCGGCTGGGCAATGGCGGGCCACGAGCCAGCGCGCCGCCGCCGCAGCAGGATCCGGCGCCACGGACTCAGCCGCCGCCGCCCGATGCCCCGGCCACTCCGGGCCGCCGTCCGGCGGAGCTGGCGATGCAGGAGGGCAATGCCGCCCTGGCACGGCGCGATTATCCCGCGGCCGAAGCTGCCGCGCGGGAGGTGCTGGGCAACAGCCGGGCGGGTCCACGGG
>CAXTOB010000778.1:0-2715 GCA_964245505.1 uncultured Acetobacteraceae bacterium
GGCCTCCCCCGTCATCCACCCGGAGCTGGGCAGCAACCTCGCCTGGGAACGCCGCATAAACGCTGGACAAGTGGACGCCGCCCTAGCCGCGGCCGACGAGGTCCTCGAGGCCACCTTCCACTTCGCCCGCCACACCGGCGTGCCGCTGGAAGCCCGCTCCATCGTCGCCGACTGGAACGAGGGCGAGGCCCGCCTCACCGTCTATCAGGGCACCCAAGCCCCACACATGATGCAGAACCTTTTAGCCCTGCATCTAGGGCTAGAGGAATCCCAGGTCCGGGTGGTGTGCCGCGACGTCGGCGGCTCCTTCGGCATCAAGATACACGTTTACGGCGACGACATGGCCACCGCCGCCGCCAGCCGCCTGCTGCGCCGCCCGGTGAAGTTCGTCGCCGACCGCCTGGAAAGCTTCGTGAGCGACATCCACGCCCGCGGCCATGAGGTGCACGGGCGCATCGGCGTCATGCGCGACGGCACGATCACCGCCTTCACCATGGACGACCTGACCGGCATCGGCCCGTATTCCGCCTACCCCCGCACCTCCGCCGTCGAAGCAAACCAGGTGCTGAATCTGGTAGGCGGCCCCTACGCCTGCCCCAACTATCGCGGGCACAGCCGCGTGGTGTTCCAGAACAAGGCGATGATGTCGCAGTATCGTGCCGTAGGTCACCCCATCGCGACCGGCGTCACCGAGGGCCTGGTGGACCTGGCAGCCCGGCGCATCGGCATGGACCCCGCCGCGATCCGCCGCCGCAACCTGCTGCCCGACGACGCTTACCCCTGCACCTCCGCCGCCGGGATGCGCTTCGAGTCGCTGTCCCACCACGCAAGCCTAGACAAGCTGCTGGCGATGATCGGCTACGACGCCCTGCGTGCGGAACAGGCGACCCTGCGTCAGCAGGGCATCCACCGCGGCCTCGGCCTCGCCAGCTTCATCGAGATCACCAACCCCGGACCCGGCTTCTACGGCGTCGGCGGCGCCCGCATCTCGGCCCAGGACGGCGCCACCGTCCGCCTCGACGCAGCCGGCAGCCTCGTCGTCCAGGCCAGCGTGACCGAACAGGGCCAAGGCACCGAGGCCGTGCTAACCCAGATAGTGGCAGAAGCATTCGGCATCCCACCAAGCCGCATCCGGGTCCAGTTGGGCGACACCGACGTGACCCCCTACGGCGGCGGCACCTGGGCCTCCCGCGGCGCCGGCATCGGCGGCGAGGCGGGCTGGCAGGCCGGACGCGCCCTACGCGGCAACGTCCTGTCCCTCGCCGGCAGCATCCTGCAAGCCGACCCGGCGGCACTCGACCTCCGCGACGGCGCCGTGGTGGACGCAGCCGGCGGACGCCCCCGCATGGAGCTGTCGGAACTCGCCCGCATCGCCTACTTCCGCCCCGACACCCTGCCGCCCGGCATCCAGGCCGAGCTGATCGCCACCCGCCACTGGGTCCCGCGGGAGTATCCCTTCGCCTTTACCAACGGCATTCAGGCATCCTGGCTGGAGGTGGACGTTGAAACCGGCTTCATCACCCTGCTCAAACACTGGGTGGTGGAGGATTGCGGCACCGTGCTGAACCCGATGCTGGTAGATGAGCAAATCCGCGGCGGCGTGGTGCAGGGCCTAGGCGCCGCGCTGTTCGAGCAGTGCTGCTACGACGACCAGGGCCAGATGCAGAACGCGACCATGGCCGACTACCTGGTGCCGATGGCCGGCGAGATGCCCGACATCACCGTGGCGCACGTATGCTCCCCAACGGCTGAGGGAGCGCTAGGTGCGAAGGGCGCCGGGGAGGCCGGAACCGCGGGGGCGGCCGCCTGCGTGATGAACGCCGTCAACGACGCGCTGGCGCCGTTTGGGGTGGTGATGACCGAAGTGCCATTGACTCCGGATCGGCTTTTGGCGGCTTTGGCAGGAAAATTGTAGGCCGCACCGCGAAGGAACACCGGCACCCTTCAAAACCTTTGCAGCCCGGAACCGCCGGATCAAGATTTCAGCTCAACAAAGGGAATGGTCCCAACACGGCTCGTGCAGGGCCGTGCCCAAACCAACGAGACATTCCACCTCCGGTCCTGTATACAATGCCGGTCGAGGCCACCCGGCCCCTGGGAAACAGACATGGCGTCCATCACTGAGACGGCAACGGAGTTCTTCGCCGCATGCGAAACCGGCAAGGGGTGGGCGGGCTGCAGCGCCTACTGCCAGCCTGACGCGACCTTCAGCGCGCAAGCCGAGCCCCTGGCGGACGTAAAGACACTCGAGCAGTACACAGACTGGATGCAGGGCCTGCTGACAGTCCTGACTGACGGCAGCTATGAACTGAAGGCGTTCGGCACCGATGCCAAGCGGAACAGCGTCACCGCCTATGGTGTTTTCACCGGCACTCATCTCGCCGGCGGCCCATGCCCGCCAACAGGCAAGACCACGAAAACCGACTACGTTTACGTGATGCAATTCAAAGACGAAAAGATCGCGCATATGACGAAGATCTGGCATTCCGGCCTGGCATTAAAGGAACTCGGCTGGGCGTAGGCCCACGGAGATATGCGGCAACAGTCATA
The DNA here is from genome assembly GCA_964245505.1 of uncultured Acetobacteraceae bacterium. Lineage (GTDB taxonomy): Bacteria > Pseudomonadota > Alphaproteobacteria > Acetobacterales > Acetobacteraceae > DASWOJ01. The sequence continues at coordinate 2,551 of CAXTOB010000778.1, forward strand.
AAAAAAACAGCCAGCTTTCTCCCCACCCAAAAAAGGATGGCGGCAACCCCATCACCGGCAACTCGTTCGCCGCCGTCCTACTCGCCCACAACAACGCCGCTTGGTCCCGATCAATTATCCAGTCCAGCCGGATCATCCGGCGTCCTGAAAATCGCCCTCCAACCC
>CAXTOB010000779.1:0-2713 GCA_964245505.1 uncultured Acetobacteraceae bacterium
CCGCCGCACGTCGGCCGAAGCTTGTGCCGCCCTGCGTGACGCCATCGTGCCCGGCGGCGGTTGGGTGTGGGACGGGACTGGCGCCAACCCGTATTTCGGCCTGCTCGCCCTGGCCGACGCCATTGTGGCGACGGAGGACAGCGTGTCCATGGTGTCCGAGGCCGCGGCGACCAGCGCCCCGGTGCTGCTGGCCGGGCTGCCCGGGCGATCCCGGCGCATCCGGCTGTTCAACCAGTATCTACAGGAGGACGGCAGGGTCCGCCCGTTTGCCGGCCGGCTGGAGATGTGGCCCGTGACGGCGATGGACGATACCGGGGCTGCAGGTGACGAAGTGCGGCATAGGTTGGGCCTATAGCAGCAGCGGTCATCCACGTCGGTCCCATGTTCACCCCAAAAGTCACTCCAAGTATCACAGCGGGACCCGTGGCGCCGCGGCAGGCCAGCAGCTGCCAGGACCGGCCCTCGCCCCGGCTCTCCGCCAAGCAAATCTCTGGAGGTTTGCACACAATTCAAAAGCTGAGCAGGCTTGCACGGCTTTGCCTGGCCGCACGCCACCTGTGTGACCGGCCACGCAAGCTTGCTTCGTTTGCCATGCTGCGACGGCAGCGCGTAGAAAACGCAACGGCGGAGTTCACCGTCACAACACGCCGCCGCCAGAGACCTCCCGCTTGACCCGGCACACGTGAGGCATTGCGCCCCCAGCCCAGCAAGGGCAGGAAGCTGCGCAGCAGGAGTATGCCATGCTCGACATCCAGACCTTTGACGCACGGGCCGGCGGCAACGTGCTGTACAAGGCATTCGCCCATCCCGTGGCAGCAGAGGCCGTGGCGCGGCTCGCTGGCCAACTGCGCGCGGCAGGAACGCTGGCGGTCTATGACCCGGATGGAGTGTGCGACGCTCTGTTGGCGCTGCATCCGTCCATGCCCGCAGCTGACGAGTCGTATGTCCATGACGTGGCCCACCTCGGCCAGCCCCGTGCCGGGGCGCCGGCCCGGCCGCTGGTGGACCTGCCGCGGTCGAAGGCGGCAACCCTGCTGATCGCCGCCTTCGACGCGGGACGGGTGCAGGCGCGGATCGCGCACCTGGTTCCGCCGGGCATGACGGTGCTGACGCTGGACGAGGTGCGCTTGCCGGAGGCGATGCTCAGCAATCCCCGCCGCTATTTGGACCGGGTGAACTTCGCCACCAACTACGCCTTCTTCCGCGACGAGGGGGATAGGAACGGGAACGGCCTGCATACCCGCCTGGTGACGGCCAATTACTGGGCCGGCTACGGCGCAAAGTCGGTCCGCCTCTGGCTGCGCCTGTTTGACAGCGCCGGCGCCGTGCTGGCGGAGTGGGAGGAGCCCGTGCCGCCCGGCGCCGGCGGCATCGCCATAGACAGCCAGGAGGTCCGCGCCCGCTTCGGCCTGCCGGCATTCGCCGGGCAACTGTTTATCCATGCGATCGGCGTCGCCGGGCACGACGTGGTGAAGTATGCCCTGGATACTTATGGCAGCGGCGGCCAACATAGCCTGTCCTGCACCCACGACGCCAACGCCTGGCCCAGCGACCGCTACGCTGGCCTGCCTGCCCCCGGTCCTGATGAGCGCGTGGTGCTATGGCTTCAAAACAGCCATGCCGCGCCGATCCCGCCGGGCGCCGTCACCCTGGACCGTATGGGGGCAGAGGACCCGGCTTCCCTGCAGCAGGAGGTCCCGCCCTATGCCAGCCTGGCCCTGGACGTGTCCGACCTGCTACCCCACCTGCATTGGCCCGCGCAGATCGAGCTCCGCGCTGGCCGCCATGTCGTCCGCCCGCGCTACGAGGTCACGCGCGCCGGCCGCAGCCGCATCGCCCACCTGAATGTGGAGCGCGCCGACCTGCGCCCCGATCCCGGCATTCCTGCGCTATCCAACCTATTGGGCCGCGGCTACCTGCTGCCGTTCCCGATCCTGCCGCCAGACCGCTTCCGCACCTTGGTCCTGCCGACGCCGATGGCGGAACACCAGGCGGACCTACCGATCCGCGTGGACGTGTTCGACACCGAGGGACGGCAGGTCGCCGAGCATTTCCTGGGCAACCTGCCGCGCAACCACGGCGTCGCGCTGGACCTGGCGGAGCTGACGGACGTGGAGGGCCATGCCGACCTGGTTTACGACTTCCGCGACGGCGGAGGGGCGGATGGCTGGATGCACGCCCTGTTCCGCTACGAACACCGGCAGGCGCCGCATGCGGCCGAGAGCAGCTTTGGTGCCCATATCTACAACACGTTGATGACCTACCGGGACGAGCCGCAAAGCTACAACGGGCCGCCGCCCGGCTTGTCCACGCGGTTGTTCCTGAAGCTGGGCGACGGCGCCCGGCGCAGCTACGCCGCGCTGATCTATGCGGCGTCTGCAGATTGGCACCCGGTGTCGGATACGACGCTGATCCTGCATGGCGGGGATGGTGCGGTGCTGGCGGAGCGTCCGCTGCGGATCGCCTGCCGCGGCTCGGCGATGGTGTGGCCGCATTTGGTGTTTGGGGACGAGCTGCTGGCGCAGGCGGGGTCGCGCGGCTACGTGCTGATCCGGGACGTGACGTGCCGGATTTTTGGGTATCACGGGCTGATGCAGGACGGGGAGGCTTACTCCGGGGCGTTCTCGCTAGATCATATGTTCGGGTTCTGATGTAGGTTGACCGAAGGGCGCTTCCTGCTCCCTCTCCCTCCGGGAGAGGGTCGGGGTGAGGG
>CAXTOB010000780.1:0-2667 GCA_964245505.1 uncultured Acetobacteraceae bacterium
TGCGGCGGGGCCTGGTGCGCCGTTTGCTCGGCGCCACGGTGGGGCAGGGCGGTCCAGTGCTCCCCGCAGGCGGCAAGCTGCCCGGCCGTGACCGCCTGGTCGCTGCCGAACAGGCCGAGGATCGGGCGGGGCAGCTTGCCGCCTGCGGGGAGCACTGGACCGCCGTGCCGCACGGTGGCGCCGAGCATGCGGCGCACCTGGCCCGGCGGCTTCAACGCGATGGTGTCGCCCTCGCCAGCCTGGATCTCCCGCCCGGCCTGTCGCGCGCCGAGGCGGCACGGTGCATCGGCGCCGAGCTGCACCGCCTGGTCCACAGCCTGCCGCCGCCTGGGACGCTGCTCGTCGCCGGCGGCGAAACGCTGCGTGGCCTATGCATCGCCCTCGGCGCCGAAAACCTGCTCGTGCAGGGACGCGCCGTGCCCGGCGTGCCAGTGTCCATCATGCGCGGCGGGCGTTGGGACGGCGTCACCGTCGTCTCCAAGTCCGGCGCCTTCGGCCATCCCACCCTCTTGCGCGACCTGCTGCGCCTCCCCGACCTTGAAAGGACGGCTCCATGATCCCGCTCCACCTCGCGATCACCATGGGCGACCCCGCCGGCATCGGGCCGGAGATCATCATCAAGGCCGCCGTCCGCCTGCAGGCCCGCATTGATGCAGGCGCGCTCCGCCTGCTGGTGATCGGCAGCACCGTGGCGCTGGACGCCGCCCGCCGCCAGCTCGCGCCCAGCCTCAACATCCCCGTGGTGACGGAGGCCGACGCGCACTGGCCCCCCCTGGCCGCCATGCAGGCGGGTCCCGAGGGCGAGCCGATCCTGCCGGGCCAATTATCCGCCGATGCCGGCCGCTTCGCCTTCCTCGCGGTCGAGCGCGCCGTGCGCCTGGCGCAGGCGGGCCGGGTCGGCGGCATCGTCACCGCCCCCCTCAACAAGGAGGCGCTCAACAAGGCCGGCTACCACTACCCCGGCCACACCGAGATGCTCGCGGAGCTGACGGGCGTGAAAGGCTCCTGCATGATGCTGGCGCACGGCAATATGCGGGTCAGCCACGTCACCACGCACATCGCGCTGGAGGACGTGCCGCATCGCGCGACGCCGGAGCGTCTGCGCCGGGTCATCGAGCTGACGCACGGCGCGCTGACCCGGCTCGGCACCGGCCGCGCCCGCATTGCGGTGGCGGCGCTGAACCCGCATGCCGGCGAGGGAGGGCTATTCGGCCGCCATGACATCGACGTGGCCGGCCCGGTGATCGCCCAGGCGGCGGCAGAGGGACTGGACGTGGTCGGTCCGGTGCCCGGAGACACGGTGTTCGTGAAGCTGCGTGCCGGACAGTATGACGCGGTGATCGCCAACTACCACGACCAGGGGCACATCCCGGTCAAGCTGCTGGGCTTCGAGATCGACCCGGCGACCGGCAGGTGGAACGAGCTGTCAGGCGTGAACATCACCCTGGGCCTGCCGGTCATACGCACTTCCGTGGATCACGGCACCGCGTTCGACATCGCCGGCAAGGGCATCGCCAATGAACAGAGCCTGGTGGAAGCCATTGAGTACGCCGAACAACTGGCCCAACCCATCCGGAAGGCGGCGGCATGAACATACCTGCAGCCCACAATGCCCCACGACCAGGCAATCTGTTCCAGCGTGTTTCGTGCGTCACCATTTTCGTAGAAAAAGCCGACGTTGTGGCTTTTCGGCATCGCATGGGGAGCGCTGCTCTGATCTGACTCGAACTTAAGCCTGCAAGACATCGGGGTTGTTAGTGGGAAAGATCATTGCTTCTAACACCTGAAACCTTCTATCTCGAAATTAAGATTATAGTGGTCTTTATACAATGGCCTGGTGTTAGACTTTGTTAACGTTCGACTGTTAGCATGCTGAAAACGCACTGCTAAGCTTTGCTTGTAGCTGATTTCATGCGAACTATTAGTGTACGTTAATAGAGGCTGGAGAAAGAGATGTCGTGCTTACTTCTGGTTGAGGATGAGGCAGACATCCGAACAGTGCTAGCGGAGGTATTGATGGATGCGGGCTACCGTGTGGTCGAGGCCAAAAGCGGGGATGCTGCGGCCTTGCTGCTGGATGGACCTGACAGCTTCGACATGCTTGTGACCGACATCAACATGCCGGGGTTCCTGGATGGCATCGCCTTGGCGGCACGCTTCCGCAAGCTTCATGCCGTCCGTCCCATCCTTTACGTGACCGGGCGTCCTGACGCGTTGTGCCAGGTTGCGATGCGCCCCGACCGCGAAGCCGCCCTGTTCAAGCCGCATGGGCTTCTCTCGCTGGTCGCCACCGTGCGCACCATGCTCGCCGCCGCGGCTATGGATGCCGAACGGCGGGCCTGTCCCGATCAGGCTCCCTCACCGCATAACCCACCAATGGCTCTCACCGCGGCGTGAGATGAACGGGACATTGAGGGAGTTTTCGACAGGCCTCCTCCTTGCCCTGCTCGCCCTTGTGACAGGGTGGCTGATTCGGGAAAGACAGGCCAGACGCCTGGCAGAAAGCAGCCTTGATCTGAGTAGAGACCGGGTCCGCGCCCAAACCGCCGAGGTGGATGCGATTCTGAAAGGCATGCCCGACGGTATTCTGGTGATGGATCGAGATCTCAGGGTGGTCGAGTGGAACGACCGTTTCCCTGAGTTTGCGGGCGTGCCAAGCGGGCTGCT
>CAXTOB010000781.1:0-2662 GCA_964245505.1 uncultured Acetobacteraceae bacterium
GTGTGTGGGTTTGGCGGCGCCCTGGCGGCTGCGGCGCTGGCGGTGGAGGGCGTGGGCCGGCTGCGCGGAGTGGCGGAGAAGGCGCCGGTGCACGAGCCGGCCGTGTGATACCAACGGCCTTCCGCTGTGACTGTTTCTGCACTTACACCACGCTCTGAAAGGTGCCAGCAAGAACGGTCAAAGCGAAGGGCCGTTGGTACGAGGATCGATGGCGGGCAGCCCCCGGCTACCCTCCTCCAGACTCCGATTTCGCCAGCCAGGCTGGGCTGGATGCGCCGTCCAGGGCGGCTTCGGCGGTTGGCCGTGCCGGACCTGGCCGCGGCCTTGCAGCGGCGACGATGGCCCGGGCGACTGACACCGGCGCCAAGTGGCGGGACAAGCCGCGCTCCATGCGGTTCCACAGCCGGCTGATCGCCTCGGTGATCGCCAGGTAGATCAGCGCGGCATACAGGTAAATCGTGAAGTCGAAGGTCCGGGCGAAGATGAACCGGGTTTGCCCCATCAGGTCCAGCAGGGTCACGATGGCGGCGAGCGCGCTGGCCTTCACGATGCTGATCAGCTCGTTGCCCAGCGGGCGCAGCGCAACCAGCAGCGCCTGCGGGCCTACCACATGGCGTAGTAGCCGGTAGGGAGACAAGCCTAGGGCGCGCGCAGCCTCGATCTGGCCGCGCGGCACGCTCAGGATGGCGCCGCGCAGGATCTCGGCCTGGTAGGCTGCGGTGTTGAGCGTGAAGGCGAATAGGCAACAGTAGAAGCTGTCGCGGAAGAACCACCACAGGTTCACCGAGGTGAGGAACGGACGCACCTCACCGGCGCCGTAATAGACGATGTAAAGCTGGCATAGCAGCGGCGTGCCGCGGAAGAAGGTGACATAGGCCAGGGCCGGCCAGGCGATGAAGCGCCGCCGCGACATGCGCGCCCGTGCCAGGGGATAGGCCAGCAGGAAGCCCATGGCGCAGGCCAGCACCACGACCTCGGCGGTGATCTGCAGCCCGGACAGCAGCCGCATCCCCCAGGTTTGCAGCAGGTCGAGGTCGAGCACCGCGCCCAGGATGTTCGTCAGCATCAGGCGAGGCCCTGCACGCGGCGGCCGTCACCGGCATAGCCCTGGTTGGCCCGGCGCTCCAGCGCGGCCTGGCCAATGCTGGAAAGGATGCTGAACAGGAGATAGACGCCTGCCGCCGCCGTGTAGAACAGCAGAGGGCGGGAGGTCGCCCGGCTGGCCTCCGACGCGGCGCGCAGCAGGTCCATCACCGCGAGCGTCGAGATCAGGGACGTGTCCTTGACCAAGATGGTCCAGATGTTGCCGAGGCCGGGCAGGGCGACCCGGCCGAGCTGCGGCAGCACCACTAGGCCGAACACCTGGCGCCGGTTGAGGCCCAGGGAGCGCGCGGCCTCGGCCTGGCCGGGCGGCACCGCCTGGAGCGACGATACCCAAACCTCGCTGCTGTAGGCGGCGACGACGACCGAGAGCGCGATGACGCCGGCGACGAAGGCGTTCATCTCGATCCTCCAGCCGTCGCCCAGGTGCGACGATGCCCAGTTCAGCAGGGCTTGCAGGCCGAAATAGACGATGAACAGGGAGAGCAGGTCGGGGATGCCGCGGAAGAACGTCGTGTAGGCGGCGCACAGGCCGCGGACCACCCGGCTGGGCGACAGCTTGAGCAAGGCCAGCGCCAGGCCGCCGCCGAAGCCGAAGGGTACGGTGGCGAAGCTGAGCAGGATGGTGACCAGCACTCCGCGCAGCAGCAGCGGCGCCCAACCCTGGGCGCCGAACAGCAGGTCGAAGGCAGGCACCGGGCGGACTTTCCTAAGCCTGGGCCGTTACTTGCCGCGTATGTTGATGGTGAAGTATTTGGCTGCGATGGCCTTGTAGGTGCCGTCCGCGTCGGCCTCGGCGATGGCCTTGTTGAACATCGCGGCTAGGTCCTTGTCGTCGGGGCGGAAGGCGGCGCCGACGCCGGGTCCGAAGATGTCAGGGGTGCGGGGGATCTCCTTGACGATGCGGCAGCAGCCCGGGTTCTTTTCCATGAACTTCTGGGCCACCAGGATGTCGCTGGTCACGTAGTCTATGCGGCCGCTGGCGAGGTCCAGGAACGGCTCGTCACCGCCGGGATAGAGTTTTACTTCCATTCCTGGATAGTACTTCTCCAGGTAGTTGGCGTAGATGGTGGAGGATTGGGCGCCGACCGACTTGCCCTTTAAGGCGGCGGGCGAGGTGTCGTCACCCTTGATCTCGGAGCCTGCGACCCAGACGGGTGCGGTCGCGTAATACATGTCCGAGAACAGCACCTTTTGCGCACGGGCCGGGGTCATGTTCATGCTGGAGAAGATGACGTCGAACTTGCCGGACAGCAGCGCGGGGATCACGCCGTCCCAGTCCTGGTTCTGGAAGGTGCAGGTGACCTTCATCTTGGCGCACAGGGCGTTGGCGTAGTCCACTTCGAAGCCGACGATCTTGCCGCTGGGGTCCACGCTTTCCCACGGCGGATAGGTGGCGTCCATGCCGAAGCGTATGGTGGTCCACTCCTTGGCGACGGCGGGTGCGGAGGCAAGGCCGGTGGCCAGCAGGGCGGCTGCCCCGAGCAGCGACATGAACTTTACGCGGGTCATCGGCGTCTCCTGTTGCTTGGTGGGCGCGGGTCTGGTGCGGCGATTGTTC
>CAXTOB010000782.1:0-2658 GCA_964245505.1 uncultured Acetobacteraceae bacterium
AGCTTCTACGCTGTGGCGGACCACCGCCTGACCCGCGGCGCGGACGGCGCGGACGCGGGCGACGTCCTCGGCCAGGTGGGGGCGGCCGACCTTCATCTTGATGGCGCGGAAGCCCTTGGCGAGGTTTCCGTCGGTTTGGCGCAGCAGTTGGTCGAGCGGCAGGTCGAGGTCGATGCCGCCGGCGTAGCAGGGGACGCGGGGATCGAAGCCGCCGAGGAGAAGCCATAGCGGCAGGCCGGCGCGCCGGGCCTTGAGGTCCCAGAGCGCCATGTCGAAGGCCGATAGCGCCAGCACGGTCGGGCCGCCGCGTCCGCCGTAGTGCAGTGCCCACCAGGCGCGTTGCCACAGGCGCTCGATCTGGTCGGCGTCCTCGTTGGCCATGATCTCCGGGAGTTCGCGCGACAGGGTGGCGTCCACCGCCGCGCCGTTGCGGCCGACGGTGAAGGTGTAGCCGACGCCCTCCGCCCCGTCGGCGTCGCGGACGCGGACGGTGTTCAGCTCGAAGGCGCGCATCTCGCCGTGGGTGGAGTCGGTCAGCACCTCCGGCAGCGGGATGCGGTAGAAGCCGGGTTCGATGTTGGCGATGCGGGGCATGAGTTAGGCCGTCGCTTCAGCCTGGCGGGCCAGGCGGGCCTGCAGGGCGACGACGACCAGCAGGAACAGGCCGCGGATCACCGACTGCCAGTAGGCGGACAGGCTGATGTGGCCCAGGCCGTTCTCGAAGTTCAGGATGTTGAAGATCAGGCCAAGCAGCAGCACCCCGACCAGCGTGGTGCCGACGGAGCCGACGCCGCCGGTCAGCAGGGTGCCGCCGACGACGACGGAGGCGATGGCGAACAGCTCCCATCCCACGCCCTCGATGGGCTGGCCGGCGCCGAACTGCGCGGCGAGGATCACGCCCGCTAGGCCGGCCAGGCCGCCGCTGATGACATAGACCGAGGCCACGGTGCGGTCGGCTGGCAGGCCCATCAGGCGCGTGGCTTCCTCGCTGCCGCCGACGGCGAGCACGGTGCGGCCCCAAGCCGTCAGGTTCAGGGCGACGGCGCCGATCAGGTAGGCTGCGACGGCGATCCATGCGGGCACCGGTAGGCCGAGCAGGTCGCCCTGGCCTAATTCGGTGAAGCTGGTGTCGTAGGAGACCGAGACCGACTCGTTGCCGGCCAGCAGCAGGGCGCAGCCGCCGGCCGCGAGCATGGCGGCCAGGGTGGCGATGAACGGCAGGATGCGCAGGCGCACGATGACGAAGGCGCTGATGGCGCCCATCAGCAGGCCCGCGCCGATGCCGCCGAGCAGGCCCGGGAGCAGTCCGTAGGGCGACAGCAACGCCGATGCCACGCTGCCGAGCGCGGCGACTGTGCCCACGGATAGGTCTATGCCGCCGGTCATGATGACGAAGCCCATGCCGAGCGAGACCAGCGCGAACATTGCGTTGTAGCGGAGGAGGGTCAGGATGTTGAACACGCCGAGGAAGTTGTCGTAGCGCAAGGCTCCGAACAGGATCAGTGCGGCGAGCGCGATCAGGGCGCCGTGGCGGCCTAGGGCATGGATCAGGCGCGGCATGGAGGCCGGCGTGGGTGCCGGTGCGGACGCGCTCATGCCGACTGTCCCCCGATCAACATGGGACCGCTGCCTTCTCCCTCTCCCGGAGGGAGAGGGAGCAGGAAGTCGACCGCTTCCAAGTGCGGTGGCTTTGCTGCCGGCCTCATGCCTGGGAGCCCCGTTGCAGCCATACGGCCAGCACGATGATGGCCGCCTTGACCACCAGTGCCGCCGCGTCGGGCACGCCGTTGGCGAGCAGGGTGTAGCGGGTGAGCTGGATGATGAACGCTCCCAGCAAGGTGCCGATCACGGTGGCCCGGCCGCCGGTTAGCAGGGTACCGCCGACTGCTACGGCGGCGATGGCGTCCAGCTCCATCCCTAGGCCGACCAGGTTGGCGTCGGATGCCGAGTTGCGCGCCACGACGATCAGGCCGGCGACCCCCGATAGCAGGCCGCTGATCACGTAAACCCGGCGGCGCACCGGGCCGACCGGGATGCCGGCGAGGCGTGCCGCTCGCTCGTTGCCGCCGACTGCCAGGACTTGGCGCCCGAACACGGTGCGGCGCAGTGCCCAGGCGGCGATGGCGACCAGTATCACCATCAGCACGGCCTGAACGGGGACGCCGAATACACGGCCTAGCCCGATCACCTGGAACTCCGGCATCTTGAATGGCTGCAGGTTGCCGTTGGTCATGACTTGGGCGATGCCTCGCCCGGCGATGAACAGGATCAGGGTGGCGACGATGGGCTGGATGCGGAAGCGGGTGACCAGCCAGCCGTTGAACCAGCCTAGTGCCCCGGTGGCGAGGACCGGCAGGACGAAGGCCAGGGCCACGCCCAGGGTCGGGTCCGGCAGTGGGAACAGCTTGCCCAGGAAGATGAGCGGCGCCAGGGTGCCGGCGATCGCCATCAGGGCGCCGACGGACAGGTCTATGCCGCCGGTGGCGATCACCAGGGTCATGCCGACGCCGACGATCACCGTCGCGCAGACCTGGGTCAGGTTGATGTTGAGCGTTTGCCAACTGGCGAAGTTGGGCGTGACTAGCAGGTTGAACGGGATCAGCGCCAGCAGCGCCAGGAGCGCGCCGTAACGGCCCAGCAGGGGGCGTAGGTCCGGGA
>CAXTOB010000783.1:0-2645 GCA_964245505.1 uncultured Acetobacteraceae bacterium
ACGCCCTCCGCCACGCCCCAGGGCTTCGCCTCGGTGATCTTGTGCCCCTTGGCCTCCAGCATCGCGCGGGTGTCCGGCGACAGGGCGAAGCGCTCGGCATAGATCATGTCCGGCTGCCACTGGTGGTGGATGCGCGGCGCGTCCACCGCCTCCTGCACCGTCATGTCGTGGTCCACCGCGTTGATGATCGCATTCAGCACGATGGTGATGATCCGCGCCCCGCCCGGGCTGCCGATCACCATCGCCAGCTTGCCATCCCGGGTGATGATCGTCGGCGCCATGCTGCTCAGCGGCGTCTTGCCCGGCGCCACCGCATTCGCCTCGCCCTGCACCAGGCCGAACATGTTCGGCACGCCCGGCTTGCCGGTGAAGTCGTCCATCTCGTCGTTCATCACGATCCCGGTGCCCGGCGCCACCTTCCGCACCCCGAACCACTCGTTGAGCGTGTAGGTCACCGCAACCGCGTTCCCCATCCCGTCCACGACCGAGTAATGCGTGGTGTTGCCCCCCTCCTTCTCAGGCGGCCCGGCCACCAGCGTGCTGCTGGGCGTCGCATGGTCCAGGTTGATCTTCGCGCGGATCGCGGCGTGGTAGGCAGGGTCCAGCAACTCCGCCATCGGGTTCTCCACGAAGTCCGGATCGCCCAGGCGGTTGTTGCGGTCGTGGTAGGCGTATCGCATCGCCTCGACCATCAGGTGCACCTCGGCCGCGGAGTGCCAGCCCATCGCCCGTAGGTCGTAGCCGCCCAGGATGCCCAGGATCTCGCACACGATAACGCCGCCGCTGCTGGGCGGCGGGGCGCTGATGATGTGGTAGCCGCGGTAGTCGCACTCGAGCGGATGCAGCTCCCGCACGCGGTAGGCTTCGAGGTCGCGTTGCTGGATGATGCCGCCGCCGGCCTGGCTGGCCGCAACGATGGCGGCGCCGATGGGTCCGCGATACAGCGCATCCGGCCCGGCATCGCTGATCGCCTGCAGGCTGCGCGCCAGGTCGGGCTGCAGCAGCCGGTCGCCGGGCTGCATCGCGTGGCCGTCGCGCAGGAAGATCGCCGCCGCTGCCGGGTCCTTGCTCAGCCCGTCCGTCGCGGTGGAGATCACCGCCATGTCGCCGGGCGTGAGCACGAAGCCCTCGGTCGCCAGCCGGATCGCCGGCGCCATCAGCGCGGCGCGCGGCAGGGTGCCATACCGGGTGCGTGCCAGCTCCAGCCCGGCGGCGCTGCCCGGCACCCCCACGCCCAGCCAGGTGTCGAGCGACCGGCGCGGGGCAACGTTCCCCGATCCGTCCAGGAACATGCCCGGCGTCGCAGCCAAGGGCGCCCGCTCACGGAAATCCAGGAACGCCGTGCGCCCATCGGCCAGGCGCAGCGTCATGAAGCCGCCGCCGCCCAGGTTGCCTGCCTCGGGATAGGTGACGGCCAGGGCATAGCCGACCGCCACCGCCGCATCCACGGCGTTGCCGCCATCCCGCAGCACCTGCGCTCCAACCTCGGACGCCAGGCGCTGCGCGGTCACGACCATGCCGCGGCTGGCCGAGACCGGCGCGGGGTCCGCCGCCGCCGCGGGACGGACAAGAAGGGTCAGGGCGGCAAGCGAAAGGAGGATGCGCATGGCGGGAGGCTAACCGCCCCTGCTCAGGCTGTCAGCAGCTATGCCGGAAAACGGACGTCTATGTACACGATGGTACAGATTTAACAAGGTTGCGATTACTTCTATCAAGCGAACCTGAACGTCATTATGTCCAGCAACGGACATAGCAACCGCCGCCGAAAGTAGGCATCGTGCGGTCTCAATTTTTCAGTTGCAAGCAGCGTAGCAACGGCTACTACGGTCGTGATGACCGCTGCATGTTTGGATAGGTGATCAGTATAGTCGAGCCTTGTCCCAATCCGGGAAGGCCTTCAAGGGATGACGAAGTCTTGTCCAGCAGCGCCACGTTCTCGAATGAAATACTTGCCGCCCTGCCGCCCTCCGAGTTGTCCGTCCTGCGCCCGCACTTGCTCCGGGTCCGCATGGTCAATGGCCAGGGCCTGCACGAACCAGGCGAGCGGATCGAGCATGTTTACTTCTTTGAGTCCGGCCTCGCCAGCATGGTGGCCATGGCGCACGATGCGGGCATCGGCGTCGAGGTCGGGGTGATCGGCGCGGAGGGCATGGTCGGCCTGACGACGCTGCTGGACCCCGAGGCCACGGCGTTCAACCGCGCCATGGTGCAGATGCCGGGCATCGCCTACCGGATGCAGGCCGCCACCCTGCGCGCCTGCTTGGATGAGGCGCCGGTCCTCCGGCGGCGGCTGATGCGGCGGCTGGACAGCTTCGTGGCGCTGGTGTCGCAGACCGCGGCCTGCAACAGCCGCCACAGCGTCACCGAGCGCTGTGCCCGCTGGCTGCTGCTGGCGCATGACCGCAATAATAGCGACGAGTTGCCGCTGACGCAGGAGTTCCTGGCCACTATGCTGGCGGTGCGCCGGTCCGGCGTCACCATCGCGCTGGGGGAGCTGCGGGACGCCGGGCTGGTCCGCAACGGCCGCGGCCGCATCATGATCTGCGACCGCCCGGGGCTGGAGGCGTCGGCCTGCGAGTGCTACGGCCGGGTGCGCTCATTCGTAACCGCCATCACCGAACGCGACGCCGCCGACACCATAAACG
>CAXTOB010000784.1:0-2642 GCA_964245505.1 uncultured Acetobacteraceae bacterium
GTCCGCATGAAGGTCTGAAACGAGTTTGCGGCCAAGTAGCTTTGCTGACTTTCCGCGCCGCGAACGTTGCTGCGGATATCCCGTAGCACATGCTCAGCCACGGCCCGTTGTAGCCCGGCACGGGCGTCAGGGTCGTTCTCTGTGAGCTTGGCGAGGTGCGCCATGTCGGCCTCACCCGTCTTGCTACGTAGGATCGCCCCTACCTGCGTCACAGGATCGGCGTTGCCCAGGAACTTGCCTGCCACGCTGTCCTGATACTCTTTGATGGCAGCGGCACGCCGCGCCGAGGCATCGCTGACGGTCTGCTCGGCTAGCTTCGTCGCTGTCTGTAGGTTCTGCGCCGCGGGGCGCACGCCATCTCGCAACGCCTGGGACGCTGCTGCAGCATCCCCGAACCGTTGCGCTGCGTCGGGGATTTGCGAGAGGAAGGCGCTTCGGTCACGGGCCCAGGCATTGTATCGAGTTGGGTTCAGCGTGCCATCCGGGTTCATGGCCGCCTGCCGCAGGGAGAAAGCCGCGGCATCCGTCAGCGCCTCCGGGGAGCCTCCTGCCGCAAGGTAGGCGCGCGCCACGTCCGCACCCTGGGAGCCTGTCTTAACGATGATGTTCGGGACGGCGCTGTCCCGTGTGTGGAAGTCGCCCGAAAACTTGCTTTGCTGCAGGATTTGACCGACGCCAGGGGCATCTTTGAACGTGGCGGCATGCCTTACCGTCTCAGCCCGAGCTTGGGCATAACGGGTTGCAGCCCCTCTGTCGAAGTTCGCGGTTAGCGGGACGGTGGGGAGGACTGATCCATCGCCGCGGCCCGTTCCTGCATTGCTTTGCCCCGCCGAACCAGCGTCAAGTCCGCGTGCTGCATTCCCGTCTTGACCAGCGCCCGACCCATCGCGGCCAACGCGCTCGACGCTACCGGGCCGGCCGGTTCCTTGGCTTCCGTATCCATATCTCTGCGTCGCCTCCCCAAGTATCTCGTCAGCCCGTCGGTTCTGTCCGAACAGGCCGCCCTGGACCTGCGCTTCATCGGCATAGTGCGAGAGCAAGTTCGTCAATCGCACTCGCGACATCCGGCCCGACAAGTCGTCGCCATATGCTGCCCGCAGAACCGCATCCGTCAAGGGATTTCGTTGCGAGAATGCGTCTTGCTGGCCAACAGTGTCCCGAAGCGCGATGCCGCTCTTTCGAGCCCGCTGCACCATGCCAGCAGCCTCGACCAATGCCGGAGAGAGATCGTTAGTCTTGTCCGCCATGCCGGTGTCTATGGCCGCCCGCAGCTTCGCCATCGGCCCCGCCGCATCCGCCAGGGCGCCACCAAAGGCTCGGACGTTCTCATCGGCATGCTCAGCCAGGGACGAGACGAGGGTATTGCTTCCGTAGGCCCGCTGAGTGAGCGCATTGCGAACGCGCGCCGCGCCTTCCGTCGAGAGCTTTCCATCGCTTGTCACGAACCCAGCCCGCTCACTTTCCGGCAACGCTTCCTGAACAAAGGCCCGAACGAAATTCGCGTTGCCGGCGTCACCGACATCGCCGCCGCGCCACATGCGCAAGGTATCGTCGGAGAGCCGCTTGGAGTCAGCTGCAGCACGCTCGGAGGCAGACATGCCCAGGACCGGGCTGGCACCGGCGTCGTCCGCAAACTTGGCACGCGCGGCATCGTTCAGCGGGGTTGTGCGCTCCCGCACCAGCACCGGGGCTTTCATGCTAGCCGTATCGTATCCCTGGTTCTGCAAGAATTGGCGATAGGCTTGCGCCCGCTCACCTCCCTGCGCATAGGCCCGCTGGATCGCCAGTGTCCGGCCATTGCCGCTTTCCACGATCCCATCCGGGCCAACGATCGGTGCACCCTCCGCCGTTGATGCCGAGGCGCCCAGCCGTTCCGGTTCCAGCCGGTTGGCAATCGTGTTCACCTGATCGAGGCTTGCCGCGCGCGTCCGATCACGTGGCTGCAGCGCCGCAGGGAAGGCCGGGTTGTCCCGCCCATCAGGGAGTTGTGACGGCACCAAGTCGCCTGCCTCGCGCACGCGATAGCGCACGTCGATCTTCTGACCGGAAGGCGTGAACACCGAGTTGCCGAGCGCTGGCGCTACCGCCGCGCCACCCGCCGCCGGATCGACCGCACCGCTTGCCGGAGACGCCGCATCAAACCGGTTGAACGGATTGGCCGATACCTCACCCACCGCCGCACCAGCTGCACCCGCCCTGGAGGCTGCCGGTTCCGCCGCGCCGTCCAGCGCGGTCTGCACGTGGTCCAATAGCATCGAGAGGCGCCGCACGCTTTGCGGGTCGCCCTGCGGGTTGCTCCGTTCCTGACTGATTGCTGTGGTCAACCGACTGCGGAAGGCCTGCAAATCCTGAAACGGCTGCACGGCTGGCAAATTGGCTGCGGTCTGGAAGATGCTCGCTTCATTCGCAGTCAAGGGGGCGGCGTTCGGAGAGATGCCCCCGATGATCTCCCGCGCCCCGACACTGATCGGCTGCATGGAAACCGCTTGCGTCCCATCAGGGTCGATAGCGTTCCACGCCCGCGACTTGGCTGCCGAGGATGCCTGCCTCGCCGCATCAACTGGAGCCCGCAAGGCAGCGCCCACGATGCCTTCGGACCCCGACGGCAGATTGCCACCTACGGCATCCAACGCCTGCCCTGC
>CAXTOB010000785.1:0-2640 GCA_964245505.1 uncultured Acetobacteraceae bacterium
GTCCTGCAGGCGCTGCCGCCAGACCTGAACGTATTGTTCACTACCGGCACCGTAACCTCCTCAGCACTGCTGGCCGAACGTCTGCCGGCGCTGGGCCTGCACCAGGTCCTGCACCGCTTCGTGCCACTCGACGTCCCGGCCTGGGCCACCCGGTTCCTCGACCATTGGCAGCCAAACGCCGCGGCCTTCGTCGAGTCGGAGCTATGGCCCAACCTGCTCGCCGCCTGCCGGGACCGGGACATCCCCGCCATGCTGGTCAACGCCCGCATGTCGGCGCGCAGCGCGCAGGGATGGAGCCGGGCGCCCGGATTGGCCCGCCATGTCCTAGGCGGTTTCCGCCAGGTCCAGGCCCAGTCGCCAGAGGACGCAGCGCGGCTGGAAATCCTGGGCGCCCAAAACGTGACGGCGCCGGGCAACCTGAAACTGGCCGCACCACCCCTGCCAGCTGACCCGGCGGAGCTGGCGCGCTTGCAGCACCTGCTAGATGGCCGGCCGGTCTGGCTCGCGGCCAGCACGCACCCCGGCGAGGATGAGGTGGCCTTGGCAATCCACCATGCACTGGCGCCCGCGCATCCCGGCCTGCTGACGATCGTGACCCCTCGCCATCCCGCACGTGGCGCAGAAGTCGCGGCGGCGCTGGCGTCACCCCGTCGCTCCCTGCAGCAAGATCCGCCAGCCCGCGCCGGCCTATGGGTGGCAGACACGATGGGCGAACTGGGCCTGTTGTATCGCCTGGCGCCGCTGGCCTTCGTCGGCCGCAGCCTGACGGGGCAGGGCGGCCAGAACCCCTGGGAACCGGCACGGCTGGGCTGCGCCGTCGCGGTCGGCCCGCATACCGAAAACTTCGTCGAAGCTGTGGCCACGCTGGCAGCGGCCGGTGCCCTGACCCAGGTCGCTGACGCGCCAAGTCTCCAAGCCTGGGTGGACGCCATGCTGCGCGACCCCGCCCGCCGCGCCGCAGCAGGGGCCGCGGCCCAAGCAGCGGCAACCGGCGCATCTGACCTGCCGGCGCGCACGGCGCAAGCCTTGCTGGGGCTGATCGGCATGGAGCGATGACGCCTCCAAGGTTCTGGGCGCATGACGGCATCCTGCCCCACCTGCTATCGCCCCTCTCAGCCCTGGTGGCACGGAGCACGGCGCGGCGGGTGGCCCGGCCAGGGTGGCGCGCGCCCGTGCCGGTGCTGTGCTGCGGCAACGCCAGCGTGGGCGGCGCAGGTAAGACCACCCTGGCGCTGGACCTAGTGCGGCGGCTGCAGGCCCGCGGCGTCGCCGTGCATTGCCTAACCCGCGGCTATGGCGGCCGGACCCGGGGGGTGGTGGGGGTAGAAATCGCCATGCACGACGCCGCGCTGGTGGGGGACGAGCCTATGCTGCTGGCCGCCGCCGCCCCGACCTGGGTGTCCGCCGACCGCGCCGCGGGCGCACGTGCGGCGGTCGCGGCTGGGGCAGGGATGCTGGTGATGGATGACGGTTTGCAGAACCCCGGCCTGGTGCAGGACCTGGCGCTGCTGGTGGTGGACGGTGCCTCCGGCTTCGGCAACGGACGCGTGCTGCCGGCCGGACCGCTGCGGGAGCCCGTATCGGCCGCAGCGAAGCGCTGCCGGACGGCCGTGCTGGTCGGCCCCGACGTTGCGGGCGCCCGTGCCGCGCTGCCCCCGACCATGCCCGTGCTGACGGCACGGTTGACGCCCGACCAGCCGCTGCAGGGCCGCCGCGTGCTAGCCTTCGCCGGCATCGCCCGGCCTTCCAAGTTCTTCCAAATGCTGCACGACGCCGGAGCCGAGGTCGCGGCCACCATCGCCTTCCCCGATCACCACCGTTTCACGGCGCCAGAAATGAACGGCCTACTCCGCCAGGCCAACGCCCTGCACGCCGAGCCGGCAACCACCCCAAAGGACGCGGTGCGCCTGTCCCCCACCCTGCAGGCGCAAACACTGATCGTAGGTGTGTCCCTAGCCTGGGATGACCCAACTGGCATCGAGGCGCTGCTGGACACCCTCCAATGACCCCGCTGCACCGGATCGAGGGCGCCCTAGCCCGAGGCGCGCTACGGCTCTTGCTCAGGCTAGGCCCAGTCCGCGCCAGCAATCTGTGCGGCGCCGTGGCCCGGACCATCGGCCCGCTGCTCCCGGTGTCGCGCGTCGCCCACGCCAACCTGCGCGCAGCGATGCCGGAACTGGACGCCCCCGCCCGCAGCCGGATCGTGCGAGGCGTCTGGGAAAACCTGGGCCGTACCGTCGGCGAGCTGCCGCACCTAGCCGGCCTCGGCCCAGCAGCTGCCGGCCCAGGATGGGAGCTGGTCGGCGGCGAGGAGCTACAGCCGCTGCTGGCCGCCAGCGGCCCGGCAATCCTTTTCAGCGGCCACATCGGCAACTGGGAAGCGCTTCCGGTCGCCGCCGCCGCCGCCGGCGTGCCCTTCCACAGCATGTATCGCACCATCGAGAACCCAGAGATCGACGCCCTGCTGCTGGACCTGCGCCGCCGCGCCATGCGCTACGACGTCGGGATGTTCGCAAAGGGCGCAGCCGGCGCCATGCAAGCGTTGAAGCACCTGCGAGGAGGCGGCCGCCTAGGAATGCTGATGGACCAGAAGATGAACGACGGCATCCCCGCCCGCTTCTTCGGCTTGCCCGCCATGAC
>CAXTOB010000786.1:0-2629 GCA_964245505.1 uncultured Acetobacteraceae bacterium
CTTCCCAACCGCAGCCTTCGAGGCCGCCGGCTACCAGGCCGAGGTCGTCGGCCAAAAATCCTACAACGGCGTCGCGATCCTATCCCGCATCCCCGTCGAGGTGACGCACCGCACCCTCCCCGGCCTGCCCGACGGCGACGCCCAGGCCCGCTACCTCGAAATCCTGGCCAACGGCATCACGGTCGGCAACCTATACCTGCCAAACGGCAACTCAGGCGGCGACCCCGGCTACGCCTACAAGCTGTCCTGGATGGAGGCGCTCGCCGCAC
Organism: uncultured Acetobacteraceae bacterium; assembly: GCA_964245505.1. GTDB lineage: Bacteria > Pseudomonadota > Alphaproteobacteria > Acetobacterales > Acetobacteraceae > DASWOJ01. The sequence goes on from CAXTOB010000786.1 coordinate 270, forward strand.
GAGCCAAGGTGCTCCTAGACGCCGACCAACCCGCAATATTCGCCGGGGACTACAACGTCTGCCCGGCCGATGTGGACTTCGCCCCGAACACCCTCTCAGCCACCGACGCCCTCATACGTCCTGAAACCCGGGCACAATTCCGGGCCATGCTGTGGCTGGGCCTCACCGACGCCATACGTGCGCTGCATCCAAATGGGCCGGTTTACACTTTCTGGGACTACCAATCCGGCGCCTGGCCGCGGGACCTGGGCCTGCGGATCGACCACGCGCTCCTGTCGCCGGACCTGGCCGAGCGGCTGGTATCCGCAACCCCAGACCGGGCCGAGCGTGACAAAGGGCAGCCATCAGACCACGTCCCGGTGGTGGTCGAACTCGCGGATTAGGCCGGAAGGCAGTCAACTCCTGGCACCGTGCGGCATTGCCGCGGTTTCAATACCGGCTCCCGGTAGAGAGCGATCTCAGAAAACCACCACCATCGCCCGGATCGTCATAACCAGTAACGTCAGCGTCGCCGCCATAAAAAGCGGAAAGCGGAGCACAACCCGGTTTGCCATCGCCTGCACAACGCTGTGCAAAACCCGCAGAACGACATAGAGCCAGGCGAGAGCGACGTCGAGCCATGAAGCCGCACGCATTACGAGGTGCACCTCGCCTTGCGCCAACGGCAGCCGGATAAATGCCCGTAAAAAGTCGTAAGCCACCACTGTCCTCTACAGCGTCATCAACACCACAACGCGGCTATGCGGCACGGTACGGTCCACCTTGATCGCGTCAACCCCGTCGCCCTTGGCCAAGGCTGTAATCAAGCGCATCCCCAAGCCGGACCTGCGACCAGGGTCGAACGTCTCCGGAAAACCATTACCGCCATCCTCGACCACGATCTCCAGCCCCGCCCGCACCTTCCGCAGCTCCACCTGCACCCGGCCCTTTCCATACTTCAGCGCATTGGTCACCAGCTCGGACACCACCAGACCAAGTGGAGTCATCTGATCGGCTGTCAGCATCATCGGCTCGGCCTGCAGCACAATCTCGCGCCCGCCAGCGGAGTCCTCCAGCATCATCCGTATGTCGGCTAGCAGCGCCTCCAGGTAAGCAGCGGCATCGGTTTCCACGACCGACCCGCCCTCATACAGGCGCTGGTGCACGGTGCCGATCGTCAGGATGCGTCCGGCTGCCTCGTCCAACTGCGTCCGGGTTTCGTCGCTGGCCGACCGGCCCTGCAGTTGCAGCAAGGTGCGGACAAGCTGCAGCGAGTTCTTCACGCGGTGATGCACCTCCTGCATCAGCAGGTCCTTATCCCGCAGCAGCGCATCCTTCGCCCGCTCGCTCTCGATCCGGTCGGTGACATTGCGGGACATCGCGACCAGGCGGAACGGCCGTCCATTCCCGTTCAGCACAGGGGCAACCTGCGCGTCCCACCATACCTTTACCCCGGCCCGGTTGCAGGTCGCGGCAGTGAAACGGCTCACCGCACCCCGCCCGGCATCGGCGATCGCCCCCGCTACAGCGGACCGCGCCTCGTCCGGCCACCAGTCCGGCCACATCGTGCCGACCAGCTCATCTGGACCAGCGGCCTCAATAGCCATGGCGCCGTTGACGTTCATCGCCAGCAGCCGGCCCTCCAGGTCCAGCACCTTGACGCAGTCCGGATTGCTTTCGAACACCTGCCGCGCCAGGGCCTCCCGCCGCGCTGCCGACTCGTCCATGTCGGCGCGGATCACCGCCGCCGCGAGCACATTACTTAGGGATTGCAGGAACATGGTGTCTGCTGCCACGAAGTCGTGCCGAGCCGTGCTGTCCACCTCCAGCACGCCATACGCCTCCCGCCCAGCAGCACCGATCGGGACGTTGATCGCGCTCTGCACTCCATGTTCCACCAGAAGCGTGGGCATCCGGAACCGGCCCTCGCTCCGCAGATCGTTGGACAGCACGGGCTGCCTGCTGTGCAACGCGAAACCGGCGGGGCTGTCCATGTGGGAACCGAGCGTGGCATGGCCAACCACGCCAGGGCGCCAGCCAACGCCGGCGATCACCAGGAGATCATCCGCTTCAGGCCGCGGACGCAGCACCTTCGCAAAATCGGTCTGCAGCCCAAGCGCGGCAACCCGGCAAGCTTCACTCAAAACCACCGCGATAGACGGAGCTTCAAGTGCAAAAAGCCCCAGCCCAGCAACCAACTCCTGTTGGCCCAGCCGCATCGCAAGCTCATCCGGGGGAAAGTCGCGGGCCAAAGCTGTCAAGGTCGCGCCACCATGCTGTCCATCGCGTCTAATTATCGCGCGAGCGTGAGAATGTTGAAACTACTAACATCAGAACCAGCCGGCGGAAACAAGAAAATCCACCGAGACGGCTGCCCACGC
>CAXTOB010000787.1:0-2621 GCA_964245505.1 uncultured Acetobacteraceae bacterium
GCTGGGGGCAGCACGCCAGCGCCTGCTGCATCGGCGGCGCGAACGTCCGGCAGGACAGCACGACCTACTACCTTAAGGGAGGTTACCAGGCGTCCCTGTTCAGCTTCGGCAAGACCAACTTTGCCGCAGACTTCGGCCAAACCTACAGCCGCTACCAGGACGGCGACGTTGCGACCCGTTACGGCTTGCAAGTCAACCAGACAGTCATCGCCAAGGGCGTCGAGATATACGGCGGATGGGAACAGATACAGCTTCACCGCGTGGGCGCCCGGCTCCAGCCGACCAACCTGGGACTGGTCGGCACACGGGTGCAGTTCTGATGCACGGCCGGAACCGTCACGCCCTCGCCGCCTGGGCGGCCCTTGCCCTCGTGTTCGCGCTTGCAGGATGCGGGCCGGCCCAGGTCCGGCCATTCGCATACACGGACCCGAAGGAGATGGCAGGCCGGCCCGGCCTGTTCACCGGCGTAGATGGTGGGATCAACTTCCGCCGGTAGACCTCTGTTGCCAGAAGGTCGGCGGCTTTTGGAACTGAGCAGCAGTGGAACAGAAGAGCCGTGTAGGTTCGATGGCAATCAGGACGCCCATCGCCCGTTGGGGGCCGGCGTCCGCACAAAGGACACTCGATGCCCAATTCGCACTACCATGCAGCAAACGGCCCGGCACTGCACGCCATGGTGCGCAAGGTCTGGGGCACGTTCGGACGCGACCCGGAGCTGCAAGCCGCGGTGATGCGCCTGATCGGGCATGGCTCCGACCGGACCGACCTCAGCCTGGCGCAGCCTAGGCGGGGTCCATTTCCGCTCGGTGGCCGCGCCCGTTCCTCCACATTGACATGCACACGCCACCTCTGGCTGCGGCTACATCTCACGCGAGCACGCTGATGCTGAAAGTTGCAATTGCCTTGGCGGCGATGGTCCTGGTCATGGGTCAGGCTGCCGCGCCAGCCGAATGGCGCCAGGCGCCAGGTTTCTACCGGTTGCAGCTTGGTGGCTTCCGGATCGATGTCTTGTCCGATGGCACCGCGGTGCGGGACCTTGCCTCGATCATGAGCAAGCCGGCGGACGTGCGGGAAGCTTTCGATCAGGCGAATGAACCGTTGCCGACCGAACTGTCCATCAACTGCTTCCTGGTTGACACCGGCGAGCACAGGATCCTGATCGACACCGGCGCGGGCGAGCTGTTCGGGCCGGGATCGGGCGGCTTGGTCGCCGCTCTGCGCGCCTCCGGCTACGCGCCGGAAGCAATCGACGTCATCCTGCTGACCCACATCCATGGCGACCACTCGGGCGGCCTCACCGTAGGTGGCGAACGCATCTTTCCGAACGCCACCGTCCATCTTGACCGGCGCGATCCAGACTATTGGCTAAGCGCCGCTGCCGAAGCCGCGGCTCCATCTGCGCTCAAGAAGACCTTCGCGCAGTCGCATCAGACCGTTGATCCCTACGTGCGCGCCGGAAGGCTGCAAACGTTCGACGGGCCGACCACCCTGTTCCCTGGAATCAGCACGGTCCCGGCCTACGGCCATACCCCTGGGCACACCGGCTACATGATCGAGAGCCAGGGGGAGCGACTGCTGCTCTGGGGGGATATCATCCACGCCGTCGAGGTCCAGTTCCGCGACCCGACGATCACCATCGACTACGACGTGGACCGCGGCGCAGCCGTTGCCGCGCGCCAGCAGGCGCTCTCTCGGGCTGCGCAGCAAGGCTACCTCGTCGGCGGCGCCCACCTTTCGTTTCCGGGCCTTGGCCATGTGCGCGCCGAAGCATCTGGTTTCTCCTGGGTTCCGGCACCCTACAGCGCTGCCGCCAGACTGACGCCGATCCCCTCCGAAGGGGACGCGGCAAGTCGTTGAGTCAGCATCCCACCTTCCTGAAGGCCCGCCCTGACCGGAGGCGCACAATGATCGAGCAGAAGCAAATTCATCGCGTCGGCGACGCCCTGGTCACACGCATCCCGGAACTGCTGCTCCGCAGCTTCAAAACGACGGACCTCATCCCGGATTGGGACGCCGAGATCACCGACCGATACGACGGCTGGATGGTGCCCGACTGCCTGGACGCCGCGCACGCGCATGTGGTGATCAGCACGTATGGCTGGCTGGTGCAGACCTCATGGCACACCATTATTGTGGACACCGCGGTTGGCAACGGCAAAAGCCGCGCCATGGCCGCCTTCGACCATCTACAGGAACCCTGGCTGGAGCAGCTGGCCGCGGCCGGGGTCGAGCCTGAGGCGGTCGATCTCGTGCTGCTGAGGCACCTGCACACCGATCATGTCGGTTGGAACACGCGCCTGGTGGACGGGCGCTGGGTCCCCACCTTCCCGAACGCACGCTACGTCCTGCCGCAAGGGGAACAGGACCGCCTGGTGGCGCTGGGCGTTGACGGTGCGCCGCACGAACCGGCGTCCACGGGCGCGTTCGCGGGCCTTGCCGCGCTCGCCGGCGTCCTCCAGCCGCCAACTTGTCTCCTGAACCTTCAGCAACTCAGTCCGGTTTTCAGCACCACCTCGCCTACGACGTTGGCCATCGTGTGCAGGTCCTCCGGGGGGTCCCACGACTATGCGTCGTCTAGGCCCACCAGGTAGCCCCGCCGCCCGCCGCAGTCCTCGGGCGGG
>CAXTOB010000788.1:0-2617 GCA_964245505.1 uncultured Acetobacteraceae bacterium
GCCCAACCCCAAGCGCCAGCGCCAAGGCCGCCGCCGCCGCCGCGTTCTGCGCGTTATGCTCGCCAGGCAGGGCCGGGGCGTCGGCCATCATCACGATCGGCCCGGCCGCGTCGCGCAGCACCATCCCGTCGTACCAGACATCCGCCCGCCGGCAGCCCGACACGGTCGTCCGCCCACCCGCCAGCGCCGCGCTGTCCGCATCGTCAATGCCAACCACGGCCGCATCCCCGGAGCCTTGCCGGTCGAAGACATGCGCCTTAGCCGCAACGTAGCCCGCCATGTCGCCATGCCGGTCCAGGTGGTCCGGGCTGACGTTCAACAGCGCCGCCGCGTCGAAGCGCAGCGTGAGGAGGCGCTCCAGCATGTAGGACGACATTTCAAGCACATACACGCCGTCGTCACCGAGCAACGGCAGCGCCAGCGACGCCGTACCCAGGTTGCCGCCCGCCGCGTTCGGCCAGCCTGCGACCGTCAAGACATGCGCCAGCAGCGCCGTCGTCGTGCTCTTGCCGTTGGTGCCCGTCACGCCCGCGAACCGGGCGCGCGAACCGGCCGCACGCACCGCCTGATACAGCAGCTCAGCATCCGAAAGCACGGGAATGCCGGCAACCCCTGCCGCCAGCGCCGCCGGGTGCGGAACCGGCAGCCGGTGCGGTATGCCGGGGCTAAGCACCAAGGCGTCAAACCCGTCCAGCCCCAGCGCCGGATCATGCAGCGGCATGCCGCACCCCGCCCGGGCATCGGCCCGGTCGTCCCAAACCGCAATCTCCGCGCCCATCGCCAGCAGCGCCTGCGCCACCGGCAGCCCGTTGCGGCCCAGGCCCACAACGGCATACCGCCGCCCGGCAAACAGGTCCGCTGGCCAGGGCATGACGGTGCCCGCGCTCCCCATGCCGGCGCCGCCCATGCCCGCGCTCACCAAGCCCGTGCTCATCGGATCTTCAACGTCGCCAGCCCAACCAGGGCCAGGATCATGGAAACGATCCAGAACCGGATCACGATGGTTGGTTCGGACCAGCCCTTCTTTTCATAGTGGTGGTGCAGCGGCGCCATCAGGAACACCCGCCGCCCCGTGCGCTTGAACCAGAACACCTGCACGATGACGCTGACCGTCTCCACCACGAACAGCCCGCCGACGATCGCCAGCACCAGCTCATGCTTGGTCGCCACCGCCACCGCGCCCAGCGCCCCACCCAGCGCGAGGCTCCCGGTATCGCCCATGAACACCGCCGCCGGCGGCGCATTGAACCAAAGGAACCCCAGCCCAGCGCCCACCAGGCTCGCCAGGAACACGCCCAGCTCACCAACCCCAGGCACCGGGTGAAGCTGCAGGTAGTCCGCAAACACCCGGTTCCCGACAAGGTAGGAAATCAGCGCGAACACCGCCGCCGCGATGATCGTCGGCACGATTGCCAGCCCATCCAGCCCGTCGGTCAGGTTCACCGCGTTGCTGGCCCCGATCATCACCACCATGCCCACCAGCGGGAACAGCACGCCGAGCGGGATCAGCACCTCCTTGAACACCGGCACCGTCAGCGACGATCCCAGAGGCTCACGCGTCAGCAGCCAAATCCAAATGGCGCACCCTAGCCCCATCAGCAGTTGCGCCACCAATTTGCCGCGCGGCGACACGCCCTTGGTGTTGCGCTTGGACAGCTTCAGGAAATCATCCATGAAGCCGATGCCGCCATAACCCAGCGTCAGCAGCAGCACCGCCCAAACATATCCGTTGCGCAGATCCGCCCACAGCAGGGTGGAAGCGGTCAGCGACACCAAAATCAGCACGCCGCCCATGGTGGGCGTGCCCTTCTTCTCGACCAGGTGCCGGGCCGGGCCATCGAGCCGGATCGGCTGGCCGCCGTTCTGCACTGACTTCAGCCAGCGTATCACACGTGGACCCAGCACCAGGCTGAGCACCAGCGCCGTCAAGCACGCAGCACCCGAGCGGAAGGTGATATAGCGGAACAAGTTGGCTAGCACGAACTGGTCGGTCGAGAATCGTGTGAGATAGACCAGCATCAGACCCGTTCCCCCGTGGCGGCTTGGGGCGGCAGGCCCTCTAGGCGTTGGACGATCAGCCGCATCCGGCTGCCTAGGCTTCCCTTGATCAGCACGGCATCGCCGGGCCGGACGGCATCGGCGACCAACGGTGCCAGAGCGGCGCTATCCGGCGCATGGGCGCCCCGCTTCACATCGGGCACCGCATCGAACAGGTGCCGCATCAACGGGCCGCACGCATACAGCACGTCCGCATCCCGCTCCACGGCATCCGCCAGGCTTTCGTGCTCGCTCCGCCCGAAATCGCCCAGCTCCAGCATGTCGCCCAGCACCGCAACGCGCCGCCCCGGCATCCCGCGCAGCACGTCCAACGCCGCACGCACGGACGCAGACGACGCATTGTAGCTTTCGTCCAGCAGCAGGATGTCCCCGGCCCGGCGCTGCTGGCCGCGCCCCGCCACAGGCGACCAGCCATCTAGCGCCGCGGCCGCGCGGACCGCCTCCAGCCCGAGCGCCTCGCAAACCGCCAGCGCGGCGACGGCGTCCATCGCCATATGCTGACCGGGGGCGTCCAGCCGGAACGCGACCTCCCCCCCGCCAGCCCAGGCGCGCCCCCCCG
>CAXTOB010000789.1:0-2612 GCA_964245505.1 uncultured Acetobacteraceae bacterium
CACCGCCGCCGTGGGGGACGGCATGGCGCTGGAGCTGCCGGATGGCGCGTTCGACCGTGCCTTGTCTTGCTTCGGGATCGTGCTGTTCCCCGACCCGGCGCGCGGCATGGCCGAGCTGCACCGCGTGCTGCAGCCCGGCGGGCGCGCCGCCATCGTGACCTGGACCCAGCCGCACCGCTACGAACTGGCTTCCCGGCTGCGCGCGGCGACGATGGCCGTCTGCGGGGCGCCGCCGCCCGGCGAGCTGCCGGCCCAGCTCCGGTTCATTGATCCCGGGCTGCTGTCCGGCCTGCTGTCCGGCGCCGGTTTCCAATCCGTCGGGGTCGAAACCATCGAGGCGGCGCTGCACGCGCCTTCTGCCGGGGAGCTTGCGGCGTCGCTTGCCTTTGCCCCGGGCATGGCGGCGATGCTGGACGGGCTCGGCGGGCGTCGGCACGCCGTGCTCGATGCGTTCACCGCCCAACTGCTGGCGGACCGTCACACGGGCGGAGTATCGCTCGGCGCCGTCGCACACGTGGCGGTCGGAGTGCGGCCCTAGTCGAACCGATTTTCCCCGTCAGAAGGCCCGACATGACCCTGAACCGACGCCTGCTGCTCGCCACCCTCGCCAGCCTGCCCGTCCCGGCCATACCGCTAGCCCGTGCGCAGTCCGGGCCGGCGCTGGCCTTCACCGCCATCCCCGACCAGGACGAGTCCCGCCTGGTCGAGCGGTTCGGCCGGGTCGCCGCCTATCTGCAGGACAAGCTTGGCGTGGCGGTCCGCTATATGCCGGTGAAAAGCTATCCGGCGGCGGTGACGGCCTTCACCAACGACCAGGTGCAGTTGGCCTGGTTCGGGGGCTTCACCGGCGTGCAAGCCCGGCGCACCGTGCCAGGGTCGGAGGCCATTGCCCAGGGCGTCGAGGACACCGCGTTCAAGAGCTTCTTCATCGCCCATGCGGGCACCGGATTGCGGCGGGGCGACGGCTTCCCGGCTGGCATCGCCGGGCGCAGCTTCACCTTCGGCGCCCGCGCCTCGACCTCCGGCCGGGTGATGCCGGAGTATTACATCCGCAAGCAGTTCAACCGCGCACCGGAGGCGGTGTTCTCCCGGGTCGGCTTCTCTGGCGACCACACCCGCACGCTGCAACTGGTGCAATCCGGCGCGTTCGAGGTAGGCGCGATGGACTACACCGTGTTCGATCTGGAGCAGAAGGCCAGCCGGGTTGACCCGGCGCAGGTGGGGGTGATCTGGGAAACCCCGCCCTTCCCTGATTACAACTGGACCGTTCGCGGCGACGTGGACACCCGGTTCGGTGAAGGCTTCAAGGAGCGGCTGCGGGCGGCGCTGGTCGGGTGCAAGGACCCGGCGATCCTGGCGCCGTTCGGGCGCAGCGGGTTCATTCCCACCGGCAACGCGCAATACGACCCGGTGGAGCAGGTCGCCCTGGCGACGGAACTGCTGAATTAGGCGGGGGAGGCTTTCCTGTTGCGCCCCCAGATCCCGCCAAGGCCGCCACTGCTCCCTCTCCCGGAGGGGGAGGGAGCATCGGTCCTCCCTGTTTGACCCTCTTGCTCGACCTGCACGATGAAAGCGTCGGCTTTGCCGGGCAGCCCGTGCTGCGCGGCATCGCCCTGCAGGTCCAGGCAGGCGAGCGGCTGGCCATCATGGGCCGGTCCGGAGCGGGCAAGTCCACCCTGCTCAACCTGATCTATGCGCGGCTCGCGGGCCAGGCTGCCTTGGTTCCGCAGGCATCAGCGCTGGTCGGCACGCTGAGCGTGTTCCACAACGTCTATATGGGCCGGCTGGACCGGCACCCGGCCTGGCGCAACCTGCGCATGCTCGCCTGGCCGGCGCGGGCGGAGGTGGCGGCAGTGCGGGACACGCTGGACGCGGTCGGGCTGGCAGACAAGCTGTTCGCCCGGGCCGGCACGCTGTCCGGCGGGCAGCAGCAGCGCACCTCCATCGCCCGTGCGTTTTACAACGGCCGTCCGGTGGTGATCGGGGACGAGCCGGTGTCGGCGCTGGACCGCCACCAGGGTGCCACGGTGCTGCGCCGGATGGCGGATGCGCACGCGACGATGATCCTGGCGCTGCACGACGTCCCGCTCGCGCTGGAGCATGCCAGCCGCATCGTGGTCCTGGAGGCCGGGCGGATCGCGCTGGACGCACCGGCGGCGTCGCTGCGGGAGGCTGACCTGGCGCGATTCTATGGATAGGGTCCGCCCGCCGATGCGCCTGGGCTATGCGAATGTCAGCATGGCGTTCCTTGTGGCTGGGCTCGTGTCGTTAGGGGTCGCGGATCTCGGCGTCACCGTGCTCCACCCCGGCGCCGAGCTGGCCCGGCTGCTGCAAGGCGTGCTGCATCCGGATCTGCTGGCCGTCAGCTGGATGGGTGTGGTGCTGACCGTCGCCTTCGCCGTGGTCGGCGTGTCGTGCGGGGCCGCGGCCGGCCTGGCGCTGGCGCTGGCCTTCGCGCGGTCGCGCACGGTGCGGCTGGCCTGCGCCGCGCTGCGGTCGGTGCACGAGCTGTTCTGGGCGCTGCTGCTGATGCAGGTGCTCGGGCCGTCGCCAGTGGCGGGACTGCTGGCGATCGCGATCCCCTATGCCGGCATCTTCGCCAAGGTATTCTC
>CAXTOB010000790.1:0-2609 GCA_964245505.1 uncultured Acetobacteraceae bacterium
AGTCGTTGACGTAGGTGCCGGCCTGGACCTGCACGGTGTCGCCGTCCTGAGAGGCAGCTGCAGCAGCAGAAATGGTAGAAAATTGCTGGCCAGCACCAACGGTCAATATCGCCATCTTGGAACTCCACGATGTAAGTTGACAAACAGTCACAAAATCACAGGTTGCAAATCAAGTTCGGCATCCATCACGCGAGTTGTGCTGATGAAGATAGTGCTCTCTTGAATAACCCGTCAGTAATGCATTTCACTCTCGATATTGTGATCGCATTGGTTGTGTATCAGGTCAAGCCTGCATTACGACAGTCTTAACATTTCTTAGCCATATCAATTAATCGTTCTGTAACCTTCACCGAAACCGGTTGCGTCCTCAGTGCCCTTCCGCGTTAAGGTGCGCGGCCAAGCTTGGGCACCTGCCCAGGGACCACTCGTAATGGGGCGCATCGAATGAAGCTGGACATCAACGGCCAGGTGCACGACGTGGACGTGAACCCTGCGACCCCCTTGCTGTGGGTGCTGCGCGATACGCTGGGGCTGACAGGCACCAAGTATGGCTGCGGCATCGCCCAGTGCGGCGCATGCACCGTCCACCTGGACGGCGCGCCGACCCGGTCCTGCCAGCTTGCGGCCGGCGATGTGCAGGGTAAGATCGTCACTATCGAAGGGTTGTCGCCCGACAGCACCCATCCGGTGCAGCTTGCCTGGATGGCGCATCAGGTGCCGCAGTGCGGCTACTGCCAGTCTGGTCAGATCATGGCGGCGGTCGCGTTGCTGCGCGACACTCCGGCGCCCACGGATGCCGACATCAACGATGCCATGACCAATATCTGCCGCTGTGGCACCTATGGCCGGATACGCGCCGCCATCCACAGCGCCGCCAGCGGGAAGGCATAGGCCATGACGCACATGACTCCCCAGTTGAACAGGCGCGCCTTCCTGGTGTCGGCGTCCGCCGGGGCGATGACCCTTGCCTGGCCCGGCGCCCTGCCCACTGCGGCCGAAGCTGCGCCTGCCGCCGGCGCCGTGCCGGTCGGCATCTGGGCAACGATCGCGCCGGACGACACGATCACGATACGCATTGCTCGGTCCGAGATGGGCCAGGGCACCATGACCGGCTTGGCCCAGCTCGTCGCCGACGAACTGGAGGCGGATTGGGGGCGCGTGCGGGCCGAGTACGTGGCGCCGGAGGTGAACCTGGCCAGCAAGCGTGCCTGGGGCGACATGCTGACCGGCGGCAGCCGTGGCCTGCGCACGTCGGTGGACTATGTCCGGCAGGGTGGGGCCGCGGCGCGCACGATGCTGGTGCAGGCCGCCGCCACCCGCTGGGGCGTGCCGGTCAGCGAGTGCGTGGCGCGGGAGAGCGTCGTCCGGCATGCCGCCAGCAACCGCAGCCTACGCTATGGCGAGTTGGCCGCCGACGCCGCCAAGCTGCCGGTGCCCAAGGACGTGCCGCTCAAGGAGCCGGCGGAGTGGCGCATCATCGGCAAGCCGCTGCCCCGGCTGGACACGGCACCCAAGGTGAACGGGAGCGAAACCTACGCGATGGACGTGCGGCTACCGGGCATGCTGCAGGCGGCCATCGCGCAGTGCCCGGTGTTCGGCGGCAAGGTGGGGTCATTCGACGCGACCGCGGTGAAGGCCATGCCCGGGGTGCGCCAGGTCCTGCCGGTGGGGGACAATGCCGTGGCCGTGGTGGCCGATACCTGGTGGCAGGCGAAGACCGCATTGGAAAAACTGCCCATCACCTGGGACGAGGGTCCGAACGCCTCCGTCAACAGCGCCACCATCGCCGCCCGGCTGCATGAGGGGCTAGACGCCACGGACGCCTTCGTCGGCCACAAGATCGGCGATGCCCCGGCGGCGTTGGCCTCTGCTACGCGCAAGGTCACGGCGGATTACGGCACTCCCTTCCTGAACCATGCCACGCTGGAGCCGATGAACTGCACGGCGCAGGTGACCCGTGGTGAAGGCGGGGGCGACCGGGTGGAGGTTTGGGTCGGCACCCAGAACGGCGATGCCACCCTGGCCGCAGCGGCGGAGGCCGGCGGCGTGCCGCTTTCGAACGTGAAGGTGAACAAGTATATCTTGGGCGGCGGGTTCGGACGGCGCGGGTTCCAGGACTACACGCGGCAGGCGGTGCTGCTGGCCAAGCAACTGCCGGGCACTCCGGTCAAGCTGATCTGGTCGCGTGAAGAGGACATGCAGCACGGGTATTACCGCCCGATCACGCAGGCCCGCATGACCGGGGCGCTGGATGACAAGGGAAACCTGGTGGCGCTGACCATGCGGATCAGCGGGCAGAGCATCGCCGCCACTCTGCAGCCGACGCGGACCGGGATGGACCCGCAGCAGTTCCAGGGGCTGCTGGCGGATGAATTTGGGTATCTCGCCATTCCCAATTTGCTGATTGACCACGCGATGCGGAACACGCACGTGCCGGTGGGGTTCTGGCGCGGGGTGAACCATAACCAGAACGCGGTTTACCTCGAGTGCTTTATGGATGAGCTGGCGCATGCCGCCGGGCGGGATCCGCTGGAGTTCCGGCGCTCCTTGATGGCGCGCAATCCGAGGCACCTGGCGGTGCTGAACGCGGTGGCGGAGCGGGCGGGATG
>CAXTOB010000791.1:0-2608 GCA_964245505.1 uncultured Acetobacteraceae bacterium
GGCATACGCGGTCGCCAGCAGGGTCTGCGGATGCAGCGCGGTCGCCATGTCTATGCTGCTAGGGTAGTCGTCGTAGCACTTGAAGGCGACATACTTGGCCCGCAGGTCGGCGCCTACCCGCTCCAGGAAGGCGCGCATCGGCACGCCCGACCACTGGCCGATGTAGTCCCAGCCCTCGACGCAAACGTGGCGGATTATCGTCTCGCGTTGCGGCATCGCCGCGAAGTCGGCCCGGGTCCAGGGCCGCTTGTCCCCGATCAGCCCGGCCAGTTCCAGCCGCCACCGGTCCCCATCCACCGGCCGCACATGCTCAATGTCGTAGTAGGCGTTGAACCGCGGCGGACGCAGCACCTGGGACGCCGGGTATTCCGGCGCGAGCTTGTCCGGGTCGAACAGCAGCGCCTGCACCCGGTCGTTGAAGCTTGAGATTGCGCGCAGCGCGCCCTCGATCGAGCTGTCGTCCGACACGTCGCACCCCGTCAGCATCGTCAGCGCCCCGAGCGACAGGCCGCCGCGCAGCAGGCCGCGCCGCTGCAGGCTGCGGATGGCGGGACGATGGTTGTCGAGAATGGCCGGGTCTGGCGGCACGGCCGGGCGGAAGGGGGACCTCATGGGTGCGCTCCGGAAACCGGCGGGCGAGGGGCAAGCCGCGGGCCACCGGTCAGCATGGCCCACAGTGTTTGCGGCACGAGCAGCGACAGGGCGACATGGACCATGAGGAAGCCGACGATCACCGCCATTCCCGCAAAGTGGATCAGCCGCGCCGCCTGGAACCCGCCGAGCAGCGCCGTGAGGCCCGAGAACTGCACCGGCTTCCAGATCGCCAGCCCGGTGACGACCTGCGACACCCCGGCAAGCATCACGACGATATACAGCACCTTCTGCACGGCGTTGTAGGTCGTGAGGTCGTCGTGGCTGATCCGGAAGTGCAGGGTGTCCCGCACCGTTTGCACCAGGTCTGTCACGCGTATCGGCAGCAGCCGCTCCCGCAGGCGGCCAGTCACGATGCCGTAAATTAGGTAGGCCACGCCGTTCAGCGCCAGCAGCCACATGCCGGCAAAGTGCCATAACAGGCTTTGCGCCGCCCAGCTTCCCAGCCTGATCCCATGGGCGAAGTGCAGGCCGCCGAAGATGACGGCGTCGTTGTAGATGCCCCAGCCGGAGCCGATCATCACCAGCATGGCCGCGGCATTGGTCCAGTGCATGATCCGCACCGGCACGGGATGCAGCCGGCGGCCCGGCCGGGCTGCGTCGGACGCGGGGAGGGGGGCAGGCAGGCTGCCGGTCGTTGCGCTCATGGTGCCTCGGGTGCTCTGCTGGTGATGTCTGTCTAGTCTAGCACCCGGCATCCCCGGCCATCACTGGAAACCTGGTTATGGATTTCATGATGCCCGGGCATCAGATGATGGAGGATATTGCGCAGCGCCACGCATCCTGCATATCGAGGCCTCGTTCCATGCCGTTCCGCCGCATCCTCGCCGCCTTCATGCTGCTCGCCGGCACTCCTGCGTTGGCGCAGCAGCCCACCGATCCGGCGTCCCGACTTGCCGAGCGCGCAGCCGCACGGTTCCCGCAGCCGGTGCGGGTGGGCGACCTGCTCGGCAAGGAAGTGCTGCGCCCTGTGGAGGCGCAGGACGTCCTGGGCCGGGTCGCGGCCATAGCGCGCCGCCCGGATGGGGCGGTGCTGATCGTCGTCCGCCTTGGCGGGGTGCTCGGGCTTGGCGCCCGGCCCGTCGCCGTGCCGGTGGAGGCGACCGCCCTGCTCGGGCCGTACCTCGCGGTCATGGACTTGTCGCCTGGGCAGCTCAGGGCGCTGCCGACCTATGACGGCGTCGGCGCCCAGGCGCTGCGGGCTGACGAGACGATCCGCGTCGGCCTGACCCGGCCATTCCATTGAATGGCGGGTGGCCCGGCCCTGCCTATGCATTGGTGGCCACCCGCAGCATGGAACGCATAACCAACCTGCATTTTCAGCCGACGCTGCTGCAAACGCGTTGGATCCACGAATATGCTGAAGCCGCTGCGCGCCCTGTAGGTACCGAGCGGCTTTCGAGTCCCGGGGGCTAGTGGCACGGTTCACTCCGCCAGCATGGCCTCGATCCGGATCAGCTCACCGATGGACCAGGCCTGGAATGGGCAGCCGCGCGGCAGGTGCGGCGCGTCGCCATCCACGATCTCAGACACGCTGCCGAGGCCAGCTTCGCCAAGGTGCGCCCGCAGCGGCGGCAGGAACCGCGCCCGGGCCTCGGCACGCGCCTCCGGAGCATCGCCACGCACCCGCAGCCATGCCTCGACGAACGGGCCGAGCAGCCAGGGCCAAGCCGTGCCCTGGTGGTACGCGCCGTCCCGCTCCCAAAGCCCGCCCTCGTAGCGTCCGCGATACCCGGGATCGCCGGGATCGAGCGTGCGCAGCCCGAGCGGCGTGACCAGCCGACGCTCCATCAGCGCAACGACGCCCGCGGCGAGGTCCGGCGGAACGACGGAATGCAGCAGGCCGCCCACGGCGAGGATCTGGTTGGGCCTGACCCGGCCGTCCACCGTCCCCGCCACCCCATCCACATCCACGACATCATACAGCCCGCCGGTCGCCGGGTCCGGGAAGCGCGCC
>CAXTOB010000792.1:0-2369 GCA_964245505.1 uncultured Acetobacteraceae bacterium
GTACGGTCGCGCTCGGTGGCCAACTGGGCCAGCAACGACCGGCGATAGGTCTGGTCGGCCACCACCGGCTTGGCCGGCACGGTGCCGAGCTTGGGATAAGGCTGGCCCACATTGGGCGGTGGCGGGCGCTGCTGGGCGATCGCACCGCCCTCCAGGCCATGAAACAAGCCGAGCGGCGTGGCGATCGGGTCGTTGCAAGCGGTCAGTGCGAAGCACAGCGCGGCCAGCAAGGCTGCACTGCCCGGGGCAGCCTGTCGCGCCGATGTCTGCGCTTGAACCGGACCGCCGCGGCCCCTACCCTTCAACCAACAACCGGGCATCAAGCCGCAGCCTCCGATCGACGCGCTCGTCTAACCCGGACGGGCGCTCGCCGGAAAGGATACACAGGAAATGCCAGACACCAGCACGCCGGACGGCGGCAAGGCCGATCTACATCATCCCGACCTCAGGCTGGGGGAGTTCAAGCTGGCCGATCCGCAGGTGATCGGCCGGTCGATGGCCGACGTGGCCGAACGTTCGCAGCGTATCGTGAGCGATTGGCTCGAACGCCAGTCGCGGACGGCGCCCAACGCCGACCCGCTGAACATCGGTCGGGCGTTCCTGGAGATGACGGCCAAGCTGATGCAGAACCCTGCACATCTGGTGCAGGCGCAGATCGGGTTCTGGCAGGATTATGTCACGCTGTGGCAGAACACGACGCGCCGCATGATGGGCATGGACAGCACCCCGGTGATCCAGCCCGACGCCAAGGACAAACGCTTTCGCGACGAATCGTGGCAGCAGAGCGAAGTGTTTGATTTCATCAAGCAGAGCTACCTGCTGTCGGCACGCTACGTCCACGACGTGGTGGGCCATGTCGAGGGGCTGGAGCCGAAGACGGCCAAGAAGGTGGATTTCTACGCGCGCCAGTTCATGGATGCGATGAGCCCGTCCAATTTCCTGCTGACCAACCCGGAGGTGTTGCGCAAGACAAAGGAGACGGGCGGCGAGAACCTGCTGCGCGGGCTTAACAACCTGTTGGCTGACCTGGAGCGTGGCCGCGGCAAGCTGAGCATACGCATGACCGACCCCGACGCGTTCAAGCTGGGCCTGAATATCGCGATCTCGCCGGGAAAGGTGGTGTACCAGAACGAGCTGATGCAGCTGATCCAGTACGAGCCCAGTACGCCGGCCGTTCTGAAACGTCCGCTGCTGATCCTGCCGCCCTGGATCAACAAGTTCTACATCCTGGATTTGCGCCCGAAGAACAGCCTGGTGCGCTATGCCGTCAGCCAGGGCCATACCGTGTTCATGGTCAGCTGGGTGAACCCGGACGAAAGCTTGGCCGGTGTCGGCTTCGAAGACTACATGCACAAGGGTATATTCGCGGCGCTGGACGCCATAGAGGCGGCTACCGGCGAACGCGAATGTAACGCGATCGGCTACTGCCTGGGCGGAACGCTGCTCGGCAGCACGCTGGCCTGGATGGCAAAGCGCGGGATCGATCGCATCAAATCGGCGACGTTCTTCGTGTCGCTGCTCGATTTCGAGGAGGCGGGCGAGCTCGGTGTTTTTATCGACGAGGAGCAGCTGAAAGACATCGAGACCCGCATGCAGGAGCACGGCTACCTCGAAGGGAGCGACATGGCCGTGACCTTCAACATGCTGCGGGCTAACGATTTGATCTGGTCGTTCGTGGTGAACAACTACCTTCTCGGCAACGATCCGTTTCCGTTCGACCTGCTCTATTGGAATTCGGATGCCACCCGCATGCCGGCGCGCATGCATAGCTTCTATTTGCGGCAGATGTATCAGAAGAACCTGCTTTCCACCCCCAACGGCATCACGCTCGATGGCGAGTCGCTCGACTTGGGCCAGGTCACCACGCCCGCCTATTTTCTTTCGACCCGGGAAGATCATATCGCGCCCTGGCGTTCCACGTATCGCGGCACACAGCTTTTAGGCGGGGAGAAGCGCTTCGTCCTGGCGGCATCAGGCCATATTGCGGGCGTGGTCAATCCGCCCGAGGGCGGTAAATACAACCATTGGGTCAACGACATGCTGCCGGCGGCCCCACAGGACTGGCTGGACGGTGCCACCGAACTTGCAGGGTCTTGGTGGAACGACTGGAACCGCTGGGTGACCGCCAAAGCGCCCGGACAGGTGCCGGCGCGTGTCCCGGGCGAGGGAAAGCTTGCGGTGATCGAGGACGCACCTGGCAGCTACGTTCGCGTGAAATCGGACGGCTGACGACCGGCCTGCCGGTTCTCACATTTCGGTGAGTTAACGTCGCGTCTCATTTTCGGAGCACGTCGTTAAGGATTTGCGATCAGGGTGACGGCGTCCGGCGGAGCGTCGACGCCGAGCGCTACACGATCCGCTTCACCTCG
>CAXTOB010000792.1:2379-2605 GCA_964245505.1 uncultured Acetobacteraceae bacterium
CCCTCTTCGGCTCCTCCATCTTGTTGTCCGCGTTCGTCCTGCATCGCGCAGCGGCTGCGCGCCAGGCGCATCAGACGGCCACGGACGCAATGCAGGCGCAATTTCAGCTCGACCTGTTCCGCGCTGCCCGGCGCGATCCGTTGACCAACCTTTCCACACGGCCCGTTTTAATATAGAATGTGTCGGCAGCGCTCGCCCGCAATCGGAGGCTTGCCGTGTTCCGTAT
>CAXTOB010000793.1:0-2603 GCA_964245505.1 uncultured Acetobacteraceae bacterium
TTGACAGGGTTGTCCGCAGCCGTGCGGCATAATCCACCCTGCGGCATTATGGGCTAGTTCATGGAGGAGGGTGCTGCTCCACGTCCCCGCATCCGGGAAGCTCGCCTCGGGGGGCATCTGCACGAAGTCACCCTGCGGACTGAAGAAGGCGCGGTCGCCGCCGATCCGCAGCGTGGCCCCACTGTTGTCCAGGATGACCTGTGTGGCTTCCGGGCGGCGCCACGGTGCCGCAGTCAGGTTGGGCACGACATATGCCGGGATGCCGTCGATTTGCGATCCGTTGAACACCGTGTAGGCGCGCAGGACCGGGATGGCCTTCGTGCGGTCCTCTGCGTCCGGCGCGGCGTCGCGGTCCTCCACCAGCATGCGCTTGAAGAAGAACACCGTCGTGCCGCGCTCGCCCTTGCGGACCTGCCAGCCGCGGTCGGCCGCCTGCTTGTAGGAGCAGAAGCGCGGATCGCCGCCGAGCGCGAACGAGGTGATCGACAGCAGCAGCACGTTGATGCCCTGGTAGCGGCGGTTGGTCGTGGCGTTCAGCGGCATCCCCGGGGAGCCGTTCTCCCAGGGCTGGCGCCAGGGACGGGTGCCGCTCTCCAGGGCTTCGACGATCCGGTCCGTCACCTCCTGGTAATGGTCGCGCCGGTCGGTAAACGCCCTGCCGTTGCGGTGCTTTATCATCGGGGTCATCCTCTTTCCGGGTTGCTTCAACCCCTCCCCGACCCCGCGTGACGCCCGGCGGTGCAAAGGCGCGCGCAGCGCGGGACCGCAAGGCGCTTGCGCCGCGGACCCACCCTTTGTCGCCGCCGGGCGTCATGCGGTAGGTCCCTCCCTCGTTTTTCCTGGTTTTCGTTTTCCTGGGGTTTCGTCTTTTAAAGTTTTCTTGCTTTCCGCCTTGTCTGTCATCTCCGTCCCTCTCGGTCAGGCGAACAGCGCCGACGCACCCAAGCCCGGCGGATCGAGCCAGCCCGGCACCACGGGCGGAGGCAGGCGCGGCCCGGCAAGCGGCCTCGGGTGCAGGGTGCGCGACCACCTCTGCTTCATGATCCAGGCGTTGCGGTTGGAGCGTGCCCGGCGGTGGCTGTGCCAGCCGCGACCTCCGGCCGGACCCTCGCAAACCCAACCCGCAGCTTTCAGACTCGTGCCGTCCTCATCAACCCTGGTGTAGGTGATGATGCGGCTAAACCTGCGGCGCTCTGCTTCCGCTGCGGCATGGCCATACAGCATCGAGCAGCAGTTCCAGCCCAGCATCGGGTCCAGGTCGCGGCGGACGCAAAGGCGGTTCACCTCGACGATGCCGCGGCCGTTCAAGGCGGGCGCAACTGGATTGCCCACGGTCAGAACGCCCATGAGGGCATGGCCATTCCAGATGCTGGCGCCGAACCGCCAAGCATGAGGCGCTCCAACGTGTTGATGGTGTTTGTCGATGAAGGCGCGGGCAACCGGGAAGGACACGTCGCGGACCCGCAGCTGCCAGTCCAGCACGGGACCGTTGCCCTGTCCGTCGCTCACCCGGCGCAGCCGGTGCCCGGTGAGGTCCTCGGCGCCGAGGTGCCGCAGCAGGTCGCGCCCCCAGCGGGGGTCGGCGTCGATCTCCGCCGAGATGTGTTCCAGGAGCCAAAGGCAGCACGTCGAGATCTGGAAGTTGCCATCCTCCCAGATCTCGAACAGCGACAGTTCCTCCGGCTCGCCACAGAAGGGGCAGGTCGGGACATCCAGGGTCATGGGCGGTTCCCAGAAACGCGAAAGGCCCGCACGATGGCGGGCCTTCCGGGTCAGTGATGGGAGAGCTACGCGGCCAGGCCGGGGTTCTCCCGGTCGGCCTTGTCGATGGTCCTCATCCAGGTCTGCTCCCCCAAGCCGTTCCGCCGGTTTGCCGCATCGAAGCCAGCTGGCTTGCGCGACCCCTTGGCGACGCCGACCGAGACCGTGAAGGACTGGTCGGGGTGCTGGGCGGCGACGCCCTCGCCAAATGTCTTCACCAGCGCACGGACCTGATCGACGGTCTTCGCCTCGGCGCGGGTGCGTCCGAGGACGGTGCCCATGATCTCGATCACGGTCACGGTGTAGGCACGGCCAGGCTCTCGCTCGTTATGACCGGGCAGCGCCGTCATAGTGATTATGGCCACGGTAGGTCTCCAGACATGCGCCACCGCCCGGCATCCCATGATGCCGGGTCGGGACAGGCGCGGGGTAATGGGCTAGGGCCGTGCCCGGTAGGTGCCTGCCGATCCGTCCTGGAAGTCAGGGTGCAAGATCGGCAGGTCCGCCATCGGCAGGGCGTCGCAGTCGAGCAGGGCGTAATCGCACCCCTGCTGCCGGGCGTACCGCAGCAGGGCTGCAAGGTCGGCCGGCACCGTCGCCGCCGGCGTCTCCGGGGCATGGATGAACCAGCCATGCCAGGTGCGCCCGCCGAGGATTTCGGCGCAGCGGTGCCGGGGATCGCGCACCACCTCGTCGCAGGTCTGCACGTCCAGCCAAGCCCAGGTCTCGGGTGACAGGTGGCCGCTTGAGGCGTCCAGGAAGCGCCGCGCGCTCATGACGCACCCCCGGTTGCGGCCTGCAGGCGAGCGGCGTGCCGCTCGCAGACGGCCGCGATCTCGTCG
>CAXTOB010000794.1:0-2583 GCA_964245505.1 uncultured Acetobacteraceae bacterium
CCATCCCTGGGTCATTCTGCCCATATCGGGCAAGAGGTCGTCGTCCACTACCGGTGGCACCCGCTTCACGGGCGCCGGCTGCGCCGTCACTACGGTGAGCGCCGGTCCGGTGATGATGTGGTTCATGTCGAAGTGGCGCCGGGCATTGTCATGGTGGTGGTGGCCTGGATGCTGGACCCCGTCGCCTGTGCGGGCATGGAAGTCGGCCCGCCCCGCGCTGCGGCCTGTGCGCTGGCCGACCTGCACCGCCTGCTGACCGCGCTTGGTTTCAGGACAGACTTCCAGGGCGACTCGACCGTCGCCCTGGGGAGCAGCAATGAAGCCAGCACAGCAGAACGCGCCGCCGCCACTGCGCCAGACGACGATGATACTGGACGGCAAGGGTCTATCGGGGATGACAGCGGCCGAGCGCGACGCGGCGGTCGGCGCCCTGGCCAGGCTGTTGTTGCAGGCGGCCGGCGTGCCGGCAAAGGAGGCCCACGATGACCGCGGCTGACGTCCTGCCGGCGTCGGTGCTGCGCCGCCGGGCGGTGGTCTACGTGCGGCAGTCCAGCCAGTCGCAGGTTCAGGCCAACCTGGAGAGCAAGCGGCGCCAGTATGACCTGGTCGAGGTGGCGCGCCAGCACGGTTTTCACGACGTCGAGGTGATCGACGACGACCTGGGCCGGTCTGCCAGCGGCACGGTGGCACGGCCGGGCTTTGACCGCCTTGTGGCCTGGCTCTGCGCCGGCGATGTCGGTGCCGTGCTGTGTTTCGATGCGTCCCGCCTTGCCCGCAACGGACGCGACTGGCACCACCTGCTCGAGCTCTGCGGCTTGGTGGAGGCAAGGGTGATCGACATGGAAGGCGTGTACGACCCTTGCCGGCCGAACGACCGCCTGCTCTTGGGCATGAAGGGCAGCATCAGCGAGTTCGAGCTGGGGGTCATGCGCGCCCGCATGCTCGATGCCGCCCGGCAGAAGGCCCGGCGTGGCGACCTGCGCATTGGTGTGCCATTTGGCTACATCTGGCACCGGGATGTCGGTTTGGGTCTGGACCCGGACCTACGCATGCGGGAGGTGATCCGTCTGATCTTTGCCCGGTTCCGGGAGTGCGGCAGCGCGCGCCAGGTGCTGCTGCGCTTGACGGCGGAGGAGGTACATTTCCCGCGTCCCTCCGACGGCAAGCGCATGACTGCGCTGGAATGGTGCCCTGTCCGCTACCGCAACGTCATCTCGGTGCTGAAGAACCCGTTCTACGCCGGCGTCTACGCCTACGGCAAAAGTGAGAAGCGCACCGCGATCGTCGATGGCCATCCCCGCAAGACCTACGGCCACGGCAAGCCGCTCGGAAGCTGGGAGGTCATGCTGCAAGGTCACCACGAGGGCTACATCGACTGGGCGGAGTATGAGCGGAACCAGGTGCTGCTGGCGGCCAATGCCTATGGAAAGGCGGGCGGCACCAAGTCAGGACGCGGCGGGCGGGCGCTGCTTGCAGGCCTGCTGACTTGCGCCCGCTGTGGCCGACATCTGGCGGTCGTCTACACCGGCAAGGCCCCGGGCAGGCCGGTGTATCGCTGTGACCGTCCGAACCTTATGCTCGGCCTGGCGCGCTGCCTTGGCTTCGGCGGCACCCGCATCGACGCCGCGGTCGCGGCCGAGCTGGTCCGGGCCGTGGAGCCGTTGGCGGTCGAGGCGGCGTTGCAGGCCAGGCGGATGCACATGGAAAGCCAGACGGAGCGAGGCCGTATTGCGGAGCTGGAGCTGCAGCAGGCACGGTATGAGGCCGGTCTTGCGGAGCGACGCTACGCAGCTTGTGACCCCGACAATCGCCTGATCGCCGCGCAGCTGGAGAAGAACTGGGAGGCGGCGCTGCGCCAGGTAGAGGCGTGCCAGGCTCGGCTGGACGCCGGGCGGGCGCCGGACCCAGCCACGCCAGCACCAGACCTAACTGGCCTTGCGGCAGACCTGTCGGCCGCCTGGTCCGCGCCTGGCACCAGCATGCGCGCCCGTCAGCGGCTCTTGCGCGCCTTGATCGTGGACATCGTCGCCGACGTCGACGAGGCAGCGCGCGAGGTCATTCTGGTAATCCACTGGAAGGGCGGCCAGCACTCGCAGCTGCGGGTCAAGAAGCCCAGATCGGGCGAGCACGGATGCCAAACCCCGGCCGACGCCTTGGCGGTGATGCGGAGCATGGCCGGGCGCTGGGACGACGAGCACATCGCGGCCTCGCTCAACCGCATGGGCTTGCAGACTGGCCACGGCAAGACATGGACGGCACACCGCGTCAGCTCGCTCCGGCGGGTCCACGACATCCCTGCCTATCGCTCGGCCGAGAAAGGCGGCGAGTGGCTGACCATGAGCGAGGCCGCCGCAGCGCTGGGCGTCACGCACCACGTCATCCGCCGCCTGATCCGCGACAAGCTGCTGGCCGCCGAACAGGTCATGCGCGGCGCGCCCTACCAGATCAGGGCGTCCGACCTGCAGGCCGACCAAGTTGGAGCCGCCGTCAAACGGCGAACCCGCCCGTGTCGTAGCGGACAGCAAAACGAACTCCCAATGTTTGCAGACACTTGAGAAGGAGGGGTACAATGAACGCAGCGTC
>CAXTOB010000795.1:0-2577 GCA_964245505.1 uncultured Acetobacteraceae bacterium
CCCCGACCCTCTCCCGGAGGGAGAGGGAGCAGGAGATAAGTAATTGATGAGGAAGATGCCATGCTGAAGAAGCGCTGGGACAAGAGCAACATGCCGTCCCGCCATGTCACTGTCGGTCCCGACCGGGCGCCGCACCGCAGCTACTACTACGCGATGGGCTTGACCGAGGACGAGATCAACCAGCCTTTCGTTGGCGTTGCGTCCTGCTGGAACGAGGCTGCGCCTTGTAATATTGCGCTTAATCGTCAGGCGCAGTCGGTCAAGCGCGGCGTGGCGGAAGCCGGCGGTACCCCGCGTGAGTTCACCACGATCTCCGTTACCGACGGGATCGCGATGGGCCACCAGGGCATGAAGTCGTCGCTGGTGTCGCGGGAGGTGATCGCCGATAGCGTCGAGCTGACGATGCGTGGGCACTGCTACGATGCGCTGGTTGGTTTGGCCGGCTGCGACAAGTCGCTGCCGGGCATGATGATGGCCATGCTGCGATTGAATGTTCCCAGCGTGTTCATGTATGGCGGCAGCATCCTTCCGGGGCGCTTCCATGGGCGTGACGTGACGGTGGTGGATGTGTTCGAGGCGGTGGGCAAGCACGCGGCCGGCAATATGGACGACGGCGAGCTGCTGGAGTTGGAGAAGGTTGCCTGTCCGTCCGCTGGGGCCTGCGGCGGGCAGTTCACCGCCAACACGATGGCGACTGTCAGCGAGGCTATTGGGCTGGCGCTGCCTGGCTCTGCCGGGTCGCCGGCGCCTTATGAGGACCGGGACCGCTGGGCGGTCGAGTCTGGCCGTGCCGTCATGGCGCTGATCGAGAGCGGACTGCGCCCGCGCGACATCGTGACGATGGAGGCGCTGGAGAATGCGGCCGTCGTGGTGGGCGCGACCGGCGGCAGCACCAATGCCGGGCTGCATCTGCCGGCGCTGGCGCACGAGGCTGGGCTGCGCTTTACGATGGACGACGTGGTGCGGATCATGAAGCGCACGCCCTACATCGCCGATCTCAAGCCCGGCGGGAAGTATGTGGCGCTGGACGTTCACCGCGTCGGCGGCATCCCGGTCATCCTGAAGGCGCTGCTGGATGGCGGCCTGCTGCACGGCGACTGCATTACCGTGTCGGGCAAGACGCTGGCGGAGAACCTCAAGGACGTGGTGTTCCCGACGGATCAGGACGTGGTCTATCCGGTGTCGCGGCCGATCTCCAAGACCGGCGGCGTCGTGGGGTTGAAGGGCAACCTTGCGCCTGAGGGGGCCATCGTGAAGGTGGCGGGGATGGCCAACCTGCAATTCGAGGGCACGGCGGTGTGCTTCGATAGCGAGGAGGAGGCATTCCGCGCCGTTAATGACCGGGCCTACAAGAAGGGCGACGTTATTGTCATCCGGTATGAGGGTCCGAAGGGTGGCCCTGGGATGCGGGAGATGCTGTCCACCACAAGCGCCATCTATGGCCAGGGCATGGGCGGGGATGTGGCGCTGATCACCGATGGCCGGTTCAGCGGGGCGACCCGTGGTTTCTGCGTCGGTCACGTCGGGCCGGAGGCCGCGGTGGGCGGGCCGATCGCGTTGCTGCGCAATGGCGACCGTATCCGTATGGACGCGGAGGCGGGGACCATCGAGGTGCTGGTGTCCGATGCCGAGATGGCGGAGCGCCGGGCGGCCTGGACGCCGCGCGGCACCGATTACAACAGCGGCGCCATCTGGAAGTATGCGCAGACGGTGGGGCCTGCGTATCTGGGCGCTGTGACCAACCCGGGTGGGGCGGCGGAGACGCACTGCTACGCGGATATCTAGGGGCGGTTCAGCGCGCCCATTGGCAGCGTAAGCTATCAGAACGCTGCCGCCTTCTCCCTCTCCCTTCGGGAGAGGGTTCAGGTGAGGGGGTGGGCAAGCGCCGCCCTTGCGTGTCACGGGGGTCTGTGCTGGGTGGAGCTTCGGTGCTCGGCTGCGCAGCCGAGACCCCCTCACCCCAACCCTCACCCGGAGGGAGAGGGAGCCGGTGCGGTGCGTGTGGCAAGCTGGCACGGGGGTTGGGGTGGCGGTGTCATGATCCCACCGATCCCTGGCGCCGATCCGTCTTCCCGTATATTCGGGTATGCCACGCCGCCGGACGGCGCCGGGCCAATTGGGCCGGACCAGGCTTGGCCGACGCCGGTGGATGCTAGCTTCTCCGATGTCATGCACGGCTTGAACCCCCTGCAGCATCTGCCGGTGATCGGCACAATTTACCGGGCCGTTACGGGCGAAACCATTCCGACCACCATGCGCGTCCTGGGTGCTGGCATCCTCGGCGGGCCTTTGGGGATGCTCGGCGCCGGGCTGTTCGGATTGTTCGAGGCGGTTATTGGCATGGCGCCGGACCGCACCCGCCCGCCGACCCCGGCCGGCATGTCGGAGACCGGGTCGGAGCGCCAGATGGAGCCGGTCACGCCTGGGACGCTTCGCCCGGGCGAATATACCACGCTGGCGACCACCGTGCCGGAGTTCCTGAAGCCGACCCAGTTGGCTGATGGCCCACCAGCCGGCATGGCGCCCGATTCCAGCCGCGGCCTTGCCGCCTACGCCGCCGCGGCGCAGGAATGGCGG
>CAXTOB010000796.1:0-2567 GCA_964245505.1 uncultured Acetobacteraceae bacterium
TCTCCCGGAGGGAGAGGGAGAAGCTTCGTCCACGGCAGCCCAGCCAAAGGTGAGTAAGGGCAACGCTGCCGCGCCAAGGTCCACAATGGCGCTTATCAGTCCTGGCCCTGTCGTCGCCTCTAACGTCAGGTCACGCCGCACTATGAAGGAACGCAGGCGGATCGCATCCGCCACCGGACTGCCCTTTAGGTCCTCAAATCCCTTTGGCATCCGCGTTAGCGCGTCCGAACCGTCTAGCGTCAACCCGGCGGCCTTTAGTTCTGCCTGCATCGCCGAGAAGCGGTCGGGATGTACCCGGATGCGCTCGCGGATCGAGTCCAGCACTTCCGGTTCGGGATGATAGAACGCTGCGGCTGCGAAGCAGCCCTCCGGCGCAAAGTGGAAGTAGAGAATGCCAGCGCCACCCTTGCTGCTGCCCTGGCGGAACCAGACGGTGCCGATTTGGGTCTTGTAGGGCGACTTGTCTCCGCTGAACCGGGTGTCCCGGTTGATACGGAAGCTAGACCGCTTGGGATCGCCCTCCAAAGGCAGGCGACGCCGGGCCAACTCGGCGGAAACATCGGCAATTAGGCCAGCGATGGGCTGCTTCAGTGCCGTTTCATAGATGGTGCGGTTTGCCTCGAACCAAGACTTGTTATTGTTCAGCCCCAACTCGATCAGGATACGGTAGGCCACCGGGGTGAACCCGGTAAACGCGCGAGGCGCCCCGGCAGCCACTGCGGTTAGGCGTCGGCCTGATGGGAAACACCCTTCTCGGTCAGCATCGTCTCAAGCTCGCCGGACTGATACATCTCGGTCACGATATCGCAGCCGCCGACGAATTCGCCGCCGACATAAAGCTGCGGAACCGTCGGCCAGTTGCTGAACGCCTTGATGCCCTCGCGCAGCTCGGCATCTTCCAGCACATTCGCGGTCTGGAATGGCACGCCCATGTGGGTCAGGATCTGCACGACCCGCGCGGAGAAGCCGCACAGCGGGAACATGGCATTGCCCTTCATATACAGCATGACGGGGTTGGCGGTGATTTCGCCTTGGATGCGCTCGGTGATGGGGGTGCTCATGGTGTCGGCTCCTATTGCGGGTGGGAGGTCTGCAGGGCCAGGGCGTGCAACTCCCCGCCCATGCGGCCGCGCAGGGCGGCATAAACCATCTGATGCTGCTGAACGCGCGAGCGTCCGCGGAAAGCTTCGCTGACGACGGTGGCGGCATAATGGTCGCCGTCGCCGGCCAGGTCATCGATCTTGACTTGGGCATCGGGCAGGGCGGCCCGGATCAGGGCTTCGATCTCACTTGCGACCATTGCCATCGGTCAGGACTCCATCCAGGCCGGGAAGAAGCGCTCATGCGCCGTCCGCAACCTTTCGAGCGATATGGACACGCCACCGGGCAGTGTCAAACCATCGCCGCCGGTCGTGCCGAGGCGCATGGCAGGGACGCCCGCGGCGGCGGCGGTGGCCAGGATGGGCGCGGGGTCGGCAACGGCCAGGATGTAGCGGGATTGGTCCTCGCCGAACCAGAAAGCATGGCCGCCTTTGTGTTCCAGGGTCGCGCCGGTGCGTCCGGCTAGGGCCATCTCGGCCACCGCGACCAACAGGCCGCCATCCGACACGTCGTGGCACGCACGGACGGAGCTGCCCAGAATCAGGCCGCGCACCAGGTCGCCGTTGCGCCGCTCCGCCCCCAGGTCCACCGGCGGGGGCGGGCCATCCTCCGCGCCCGTAATCTCTCGCAGCCACAGCGACTGGCCCAGCCAACCCGCAGTGTCACCGATCAGTATGAGGTGCAAGTCCGGCCGCAGCGCCATGCCGATGCAGTCCTGCGCCCGGTCCAGCACGCCCAGGCCGCCGATCGCCGGGGTGGGCAGGATGCCGCGGCCCTCGGTTTCGTTATACAGGCTGACGTTGCCGCTTACGACCGGGAAGTCCAGCGCGATGCAAGCCGCCGCCATGCCGCGTATGCTGGCCGCGAACTGGCCCATGATCTCCGGCTTCTCGGGGTTGCCGAAGTTCATGTTGTCGGTGATCGCCAGCGGCTGGGCGCCCACGGCAGTCAGGTTGCGCCAGGCCTCGGCAACCGCCTGCATCCCGCCGGCCTCGGCATCGGCGGCGCAGTAGCGCGGGGTGCAGTCGGTGGTCAGCGCCAGCGCCCGGTCATGGCCCTCGATGCGGACAACGGCGGCATCGGCGCCGCCGGGGCGCTTGACGGTTTGGCCGCCGATGGTGCTGTCATACTGGTTCCACACCCATGCACGGGAGCACAGGTCGGGGCAGCCGATCAGGGTTTCCAGCGCGGAGACCAATCCGACCGGGTCTGGCACGTCGCCCAGTGGCGGCAGCTTCGGCGTCTCGGCGGTGGGGCGGTGATACAGCGGCGCCTGCTCCGCTAGCGGGTCCAGCGGGATGTCGGCCATCACGGTGCCGGCGTGGCGGATGACGATATGGCCGGTGTCGGTCAGGCGGCCGATGACCGCGAAGTCCAGCTCCCACTTCTCGAAGATCGCCCGGGCCACGTCTTGCCGGTCCGGGCGCAGCACCATCAGCATGCGCTCCTGGCTCTCCGACAGCATC
>CAXTOB010000797.1:0-2566 GCA_964245505.1 uncultured Acetobacteraceae bacterium
TCTGGTTCAACGCTGCCCTCCTGGTCAGGAGTAAGCAAATGGGAAACCCAACAACACGCTGGTAGAGCAGACCTGTTCAACCCAAGGTAGTAGTGAAAACCGCCTCTAAGTAAACTTCTTGAGTTTGGGCACAGGTAATTAGCTAGTACCAACCGCCGAGAGTTGCGACGGCTGACAAGGGCATTATCATTGCGAGCCGCGCTTGCGGCGTGGCAATCTAGGACTGCACGCACAGGTCTTGCCACTCGGGATTTCCGCGCCGAAGCCAGCTCACAATGAACGGAGCCAGTTGAGATCGGCGGGTCAGAACCTCTGGCGGTTGATATAAGCAGGCTCGCGCTATCACAGGCCATCTATGTGATAGGCTCTGCAAGCCTGCTTACTTGCAGATATAAATTCTCTCGGAAGTCCGTTAGAAACTTGAGGCCGCCAGCCAAGTCAAGCTAAGTTAGGCCGCGCGCATCTCATAATCGAAGTCAATTTC
This sequence comes from uncultured Acetobacteraceae bacterium, assembly GCA_964245505.1. Classification (GTDB taxonomy): domain Bacteria; phylum Pseudomonadota; class Alphaproteobacteria; order Acetobacterales; family Acetobacteraceae; genus DASWOJ01. The sequence goes on from CAXTOB010000797.1 coordinate 485, forward strand.
CTCAGAAGCCCAGCGCTAGCTCCCTCCGGACTTCACCACCCCCGTTCCCGCCCGCAACTGCGCAATGGTTGCCCGCGACGTAATCTGCTCCGGGTCCATGCGCAACTCGATCACCGCCGGTTTTCCGCTGGCGACCGCGCGCTGGAATGCCGGGCCGAACTCTGCCGTCGCCGTCACAGTCTCGCCGTGTCCACCGAACGACTCGATCCACTTGCAGAAGTCTGGGTTGGTCAGACCAGTGCCTGATACCCGGCCAGGATAGGTCCGCTCCTGATACATCCGGATCGTGCCATACATCCCGTTGTTAAAGACCAGCAGGACCGGCGCGGCGCCATGCTGGAACGCCGTTGCGATCTCGGTCCCCGTCATCAGCATCCCGCCGTCGCCCACAAAGCAGATCACCTGCCGCCCGGGATGCGTCACCGCCGCGCCGACCGCCGCCGGCACGCCGTAGCCCATCGCACCGTTGGTCGGACCCAGCATCCGCTGGCCCGGCCCGAAATTGATGAACCGCACCGGCCAGGTAGCGAAGTTGCCGGCGTCCGAGGTGAACACGGCATCCGGCGCCGCCAGCCGCTCCAGCTCCCGCATGCATGCGGCGACATTGAGCGCCCCGGGGTAGTCCGGGACACTCCGCCCTGCTTCACGCAGCGCCCGCAGCGATGCCGTCCAATCGCCCCAGCTTCCCGGCTCCCCCGCCATCGCCGCGGCGGCGAGCGCGAAGGCGTTCAGGTCCGCCGCGATCCCCAACGCCGGACGGAACACCCGGCCGATCTCCGCGGGATCGGGATACACGTGGATGATGGCCGGACCGCCGGCGGCCGGGAACAGTTGGTAGCCCTGCGTCGTCGCCTCCCCCAGCCTAGTGCCGACCGCCAGGATCAGGTCGGCTTCCCGTGCCCGCTTGACGAGCGCTGGGTCGGAGCCGACGCCGAGGTCGCCGACGAAGGTGGGATGGGTGCCGTCATACGATGCCTGGCGCCGGAATCCGACCGCAACCGGCAGGTTGCGCCCCTGCAGGAAGGCGTGGATCGCGGCCCGCCCGGCGTCGGACCAGCAGCTTCCGCCCAGGATCGCCAACGGACGCTCTGCCCGGTCCAGCATCGCCGCCATGCGCGCCATCGCCGCCGGGTCGGGCTGCGGACGAGAAACCTCGATGGGGCCGAGGTTGGGCACGTCCACTTGGCGCCGCTGCATCTCCTCCGACAAGGCAATCACCACCGGGCCGGGGCGCCCGGTCGTGGCGACGTCCACGGCATGGGCGACCAGCTCCGGGATGCGGCGGGCGTCGTCCACCTGCGTCACCCACTTGGCGAGCGGGCCGAACATGCGACGGTAGTCCACCTCTTGGAAGGAGTCGCGGTCGGTTTCCTCGAACGGGATTTGGCCCACGAACAGCAGCAGCGCGGTGCTGTCCTGCATGGCGACGTGGACGCCGATGCTGGCATGGCAGGCGCCGGGGCCGCGCGTCACCATCGCCGCGGCGGGGCGTCCGGTCAGCTTGCCATAGGCCTCCGCCATGTGGACCGCCCCGGCCTCGAACCGGCAAGTCACGAGGTCGATGTCGTCCCGCCGGACATACAGGCCGTCCAGCACGTCTAGGTAGCTTTCGCCGGGGACGGCGAAGACGTGGCGTATGCCCTGGGCCACGAGGGCGTCGGCCAAAACGCGGCCGCCAAGGCGGGTGGTGATCATTATGTCATTCATGGAGGTCGGCACCGCGTGGTGGAAGGGCGGCGATGGTTGTCCCGCCGGCTCAGCCGGTCAACCCGCGGGTGGTGCAACGGCTGAACCTCGTCCCTCCGGCCTGCGCCGCGAGCTGTGTAGAAGGTTGCAGGGAGTAAGCGCATCCCACTGGTTGCGCCCGGTTCAGCGCCCCCCCCCCCAGTCCAGCGCCCTGTGTCCGTGCACTGCTGGCCGCAAGCTATGCGGTCCTCGCCTCCTGATCCGATCCATGGCTCAAGCTGGGATGGGCGGGGACGCGGCCGACCCGCCTGCAACGTCCCACCTCAAAATCGTCATAGGCCAGCGGTTGCCGCCAATGGGCAAGAATCGAAGAGTGCGGGTCCCACTACTCCGGGA
>CAXTOB010000798.1:0-2549 GCA_964245505.1 uncultured Acetobacteraceae bacterium
GCGCGCGCGTGGGCTGGGAGGAGGCCGAATCTGCTGCACGTGGCGGCGACGCGGGCCAGGCGGGCGTTATATTTGGGTGGGAACCGGGCGGAGTGGATGGGGGCCGGGGTGTTTGCTGATCCTGCGCAGGAGTTGCCGGTGGTGTCTGGGCAGGCCTGGCTGGCGAAGGCTGCGTCCGTATCGGGGCCGATCTCTTCTGGAGTGGCTGGACGTTGGGGCCTGGCTTCGGGGCTTTGAGGCGTTGTTGGGTGGCGCTGGGCAATTGAGTGTTTGGGCTGGCGGTCCGGCGGGGTGCGGACCAGGACGGCATTGGGGAAGCGGGCCGTCCTGGAACGTTTGCGGCGGTTGGTGGCAAGGAAGCCGGCGAGGCTGGGAACGAGTCCCGCCTGTGCGTGTTAGGCGGGCCGCTTGGCCCGATACCGGACGGCAAGGGTGCCTGCTAGGCCGACGCCAAGCAGGGACAGCGTGACCGGCTCCGGCACCGTTTCCGTCAGGGATACGCCATCCAGGAAGGAGATTGGCGGCGCGCCGTTGGGGGTGCCCATAGCCAGGAAGCTCAGCACCTGGCTGACGGCGGTGGCTTGGAAGATCATGGTTTGCTGTTGCCAGGCGCCGACGCCGGCCTGCGGCAGGCTGAACAGCGAGGAGAGCTGCGTGGCGGTGCCGAAGCTCACCTGCCACTGTTCTGTGGTCGGGCCGGTGAAACCTGTTTGCTGGCCGGCGGCCTGATCGAAGGTGAGGGTATAGCGCTGGCCAGGAGTTAGTCCGGTGATGGTTTGGGTAATCGCGCCGCGGTAGGACGGGGCGCCATCGGCCTCGACGAAATCGCCGCCGTCAGGGCTGGTTGCGGGGAAAGGGCCGTAAACCAATAGATAGCTGCCGTTGTCGGCGGTGCCGGGACGGTCGAGGAAGGTGAGGCCGCTGCCGCCGCTCCAGCCGGTCACATTGCTCACGTTGTTGGTTTCGAAGCGACCCTTGGCAGTTAGGGACGTGGCTTCGAACGATCCGTTCGTGATGTATTGCGTGGCGTGGGCTGGCAGGGACAGGAAGGGGAGCAGGACTGACGCCGAGAGGGCGATCAATGAGGTTTTGAAGCGCAGCATGATGATCCTTGTGGCGAGGGGCTGGGAGGACCCGGGGCAGGATTTGTGAATGTGAAGCTGTCGAGCCGTTTGTGGTTGTTACGCTGTCGGCCCTCGAGCCGGCGTGAGGGATCATACATCATTGCCGAAACAAATCCATATAGTAATTAAGGTATTGTCTTATTTTTTTGATAGAATGTGTTTTACGCTTTGGTAATCTGGATTTTGCAGTGCAACGGCCCGCGATGTGTGCTGCCCCTTGCGCATCCCGCCCTGCCGCCGCCATACCCGGGGCATGATCCTGCACCTGCACAACAGTATGACCCGGCGGCGCGAGGCGTTCGTGCCCTTGGACCCTCAGCATGTCCGCATGTATGTGTGCGGGCCGACGGTCTATGACCTGGCGCATGTGGGCAATGGGCGCGCGATGGTGGTCTATGATGTGCTGGCGCGGCTGCTGCGCCACCTGTATCCGCGCGTCACTTACGTCCGGAACATCACCGACGTGGACGACAAGATCAACGAGCGGGCAGCGCGTGAGGGCGTATCCATTTCGGAGGTGACGGCGCGGACCGGGGCGCAGTTCGCGGCTGATATGGCGAGCCTGGGGAACCTGCCGCCGGACGTGGAGCCTCGGGCGACGGGGCACATTCCGGAGATGATCGAGATGATCGGGCGGCTGGTGGGGTCGGGCCATGCCTATGCGGCAGAAGGGCATGTCCTGTTCGCTGTGGGCAGCTTCGCGTCGTATGGGGCCTTGTCGGGGCGGGATCCGGAGGAGCTCGTGGCGGGAGCGCGGGTGGAGGTTGCGCCTTATAAGCGCGATCCCGGGGATTTCGTGTTGTGGAAGCCTTCGGCGCCGGACCTTCCGGGCGACGTGCAAGGGCAAATGCCGGGCACTTTGCAAGGGCAAATGCGGGGTGGGGATTGTCCTTGGGGGCCGGGGCGGCCGGGGTGGCATATCGAGTGCAGCGCGATGGCTTGGCGTTATTTAGGGGAAACGTTTGATATTCACGGGGGCGGCGGGGACCTACTGTTTCCGCATCATGAGAATGAGCGGGCGCAGTCGTTGTGCGCTCTGCCGGGCAGCGGGTTTGCGCGTTATTGGCTGCATAATGGAATGCTGTTGATGGAGGGGGAGAAGATGTCGAAGTCGCTTGGCAACTTCTCGACCATATGGGATGCGGTGGCGGCGCATCCGGCGGAGGCGGTGCGGCTGATGCTGCTGCGGGCGGGATACCGGGGGACGCTGGAGTATTCTGAGGCCGGGTTGCAGGAGGCACGGGGGGAGCTGGACCGGTTCTACCGGGCGCTCGAGCGGGCATTCGCGGCGATGCGCAGTGGAGGCGGTGGAGAAATAACGCAGGCGGTCGAGGGTATCACGAAGTCTGCGGTGCCAGAGGCGATGATGGAGGCACTATGCGACGACCTGAACACGCCGGAAGCGTTGGCTGTGATGCACAGGCT
>CAXTOB010000799.1:0-2540 GCA_964245505.1 uncultured Acetobacteraceae bacterium
CCACCAGCCCCAGCGCCGCGCCCAGCACGGGCAATGGGTCGCGGGCGATGCGCGCCAGGTCGAGGCTCATGCCGATGGAGATCAGGAACACTCCCAGCAGCCAGCCCTTGAACGGTTCCACCGTGACCTCGATCTGCCGGCGATACTCGGTTTCCGCCAGCAGCAGCCCCGCGATCAGCGCCCCCAGCGCCATCGACAGCCCGGCCGAGTCTGCCGCCACGCCCGTGCCAAGCACCACTAGCAGGCAGGCGGCCATGAACAGCTCCGGGCTGCCGGTGCGGGCGACGCCGCGGAACAAGGGCCGCAGCGCCAGCCTGCCGCCGCCGACGATGATTGCCACCATGCCCACCGCCTTCAGCACCGCGAGGCCAAACCCGGCCCAGCCTGCGCCGCCGCCGACCGCCCCCAATCCGAACAGCACCGGCACCAGCATCAGGTCCTGGAACAGCAGCACAGCGAAGCTGATGCGGCCGACCAAGCCGGTCATCCGCCGTTCCTCCGCCAGCACCTGCGCGACCACCGCCGTGCTGGACATCGCCAGGGCGAGCGCCACCACCCCAGCCGGGGCCGGCGGCACCCCCAGCAGCATCGCAGCACCTGCCACGGCCAGGGTGCTGCCGACCAGTTGCACCGACCCCAAGCCGAACACCAGGCGGCGCATGGTCTTGATGCGCTCCCAGGACAGCTCCAGCCCGATCATGAACAGCAGCAGCACGACGCCTAGGTCGGCCAACGGCTCGATCCGTCCGCGGTCGGCGATGGTGACCCAGCGCAGTGCCGGCATCTCCTCCGCCAGCGCGCCCAGCCCGGCGGGACCAACCGCCATGCCTACCAGCATGAAGCCCAGCACCGGGCTGACCCGAATCCGGTGGAACAGCGGGATCACCACCGCAGCGGCCCCCAGCACCACCAGGGCGTCGCGCATTGCGCCTGCTCCCGCCATCGCCTCGGCTGCCATGCATGCTCCCCGCAACGAACTATGTCGCACTGCCGCAAAACCTCATCCGATGCTCGGCCAACGGATGGAGGCTCATCGATGATAGAACACCTGCCCGCTGACATGGGCCGGCTCGACCTTGCGGCGTTGGCCTGGTTTCTGGCGGCGTGGCTCGGCTATGGCCAGGCTGGTTGGGCCGGAAGCGTTCATGGCAACGACGTGCGGGATCGTGGTGATGCTGGTATGGCGACGACTCGCCTCCGGCGCCGCAACCGCAATCCGCCGTAGCTATGCTGCGGTGCTGAGTGAGGAGGAGCCAGAATTCGCCTGGGCCGTACAGCCCAGGTAGTGCATTCGCCTGGGCCGTACAGCCCAGGTAGTGCTTTGTGAGGCGAGTGCGCGCTGCTGCTAAGCAGGCTCAATAGTGTCCGTTCGGTCTGTCGGGTGCTGTCTTGCGCGGCCTGGCACACAGATGGCCTGGGTCCGTGCCAGCCTGCGCAGGCCTGCTTCGTTTTGATATGTGCGCAATCCTTCAGAGGTTTGCTTAGAAGCCATCGGGGTTGGCTGAACCCCTAGATCGCCCCCTGGAACGTGTTGCACGCGGCAATCGTCCCTTGCTGCAGCCCGGTCCCCAGCCAACGCGTCCGCTGCTCCGATGTGCCGTGGGTGAAGCTGTCGGGGACAACGGCCCGCCCGGACTCCCGTGCGATGCGGTCGTCGCCGATGCTGCTGGCGGTGCGCGCAGCCTGCTGGATGTCGTTGGCGTCCAGGTTGGCGTGGCGTTCGTTCATCTTGTTGGCCCAAACGCCGGCGAGGCAGTCTGCCATCAGTTCCGTCCGCACCGACAGGTTCTTGGCCACTGCGGGGTCCTGGGCATCCCGCTCCGCCGCCTGCACCTTGGGCAGCAGCCCCAGCAGGTTCTGCACGTGGTGGCCGACCTCATGCGAGATCACATACGCATAGGCGAACTCGCCGCCGCCACCGAACCGCTGCTGCATCTCGGCAAAGAACGCCGTGTCTAGATACAGCTTGCGGTCCAGCGGGCAATAGAACGGTCCCGATGCCGACTGCGCCGTGCCGCACCCGGACTGCGTACGGCCGGAGAACAGGACCAGCACGGGCCGGACATATTGCACGTTGGCCTGGCGCGGCAGCTCGGTGGACCAAACGTCTTCCGTTTCGCCGAGGATTTTCGCCACGAATGTGCCAGCGGCGTCCGTCGGCGTTCCGGCCTGAATCTGCTGCTGCGGCTGATGCGGCGCATACTGGCTCGACGGTTGGCCACCGCCCGTCACCACCTCGGCCCCGCCGATGAGCACGCGCGGATCAATCCCAGTGGCCCAGCCAATCAGGCTAAGCACGATGATCGCGCCGATCCCCAGCCCGCCCCGCCCCACGGTGAAACCGCCTCCACCGCCGGGCTGCCCCCGCCGGTCCTCAATGTTGGAGGAGGGTCTGAGGTCGTCGTCCTGCATGGGGCTGCTCCGCCGGTCTATGGCGTGCCAACGTTTGAAGCAGCGGATCGTTCCTTAGGCGTCCCGACGGAGGGCGTCCCGATGCGAGGCAACTCCTCAGCCGCCGGCGCCAAACCATAGGGCGCGAG
>CAXTOB010000800.1:0-2501 GCA_964245505.1 uncultured Acetobacteraceae bacterium
GCCGCGGCCGCGCCAGTGTCCGGCCCAACCCCGGCACCGGCCGTCAACGGCCACGACCAGCACGCCAGCCGGATCTTCGCCTCTCCCCTGGCCCGGCGCATGGCAAAGCAGGCCGGCATCGACCTATCCACCATGAAGGGCAGCGGCCCGAACGGCCGCATCATCCGCGCCGACATCGAGGCAAAACAGGCCGCCGGCCCAGGCGCCCCGGCGCCGCAAACCGCAAGCATGGAGGCGGAGGCCGGCGGACGCGAAACGGATGCGGTCCAAGCCACGCCGGTCCAGCAGGTCAAGCCCGCCGCACCAGCGCCCACCCCATCCGGCATCCCGGCGCCGCCGAAGGCTCAGCCAATCACCGCGCCGCACCAGCTCGTGCCCAACAGCACCATGCGGAAGGTGATTGCCCGCCGCCTGCTGGAAAGCCACCAGCAGGTGCCGAACTTCTACGTCACGATGGACATCGAGCTGGACGCGTTGCTCAAGCTGCGTGCCGACCTCAATGCCCGCGCGCCGAAGGAAGGCAAGGGCGCCTTCAAGCTGTCCGTCAATGACCTGGTCATCAAGGCCTGCGCCGCCGCCTTGCGCCGGGTGCCGAAGATGAACGCCAGCTACACCGACGATGCCACGGTGGTTTACGACGACGTGGACGTCAGCGTCGCCGTATCCATGCCCGACGGCCTGATTACCCCCATCGTCCGCAAGGCCGATCAAAAGGGCCTGGCTACGATCAGCAACGAGATGAAGGACCTCGGCGCCCGCGCCAAGTCCGGCAAGCTGAAGCCCGAGGAGTTCCAGGGCGGCAGCTTCTCCATCAGCAACCTCGGCATGTTCGGCGTGCGGCAGTTCACCGCCATCATCAACCCGCCGCAGGCCGGCATCCTGGCGGTAGGTGCCGGCGAACCGCGTCCGGTGGTGAAGAACGGCGCCCTGGCCATCGCCACCGTCATGACCTGCACCCTGTCCGTGGACCACCGCGTCGCCGATGGCGCCCTGGGAGCCGAGTGGATGCAGGTGTTCAAGAACATCGTCGAGGACCCGCTCAGCCTCATGCTGTAGCCGGGTCCGGAGAAGCTCCCATGGAAACCAAGTTCGACCTGATCGTCCTCGGCGGCGGCCCCGGCGGCTACGTTGCCGCCATACGCGCCGCCCAACTCGGCATAAAGGCTGCCGTCGTAGAGCGCGAGAATCTAGGCGGCATCTGCCTCAACTGGGGCTGCATCCCAACTAAGGCGTTGCTGCGCTCGTCCGAGATCAACCACCTGCTGCACAACCTCGGCGACTTCGGGTTTGCGGCCGACAACATCCGCTTCGACCTGCCTGCCGTCGTGAAGCGTTCGCGCGGCATCGCCAAGCAGTTGTCGTCCGGCGTCACCCACTTGATGAAGAAGAACAAGATCACCGTGGTGGAAGGGCAGGGGCGCCTGGCCGGCAAGAACACCCTATCGGTGACCAAGGACGGCAAGGAAACCCTGCTGACCGCCCCGCACATCATCCTCGCCTCCGGCGCCCGCGCCCGCCAACTGCCGGGTCTGGAGGGCGACGGCAAACTCATCTGGACCTACCGTGAGGCGATGGTGCCGCCCGCAATGCCGAAGTCGCTGCTGGTGATCGGCTCCGGCGCCATCGGCATCGAGTTCGCCAGCTTCTACCGCAACATGGGCGCCGAGGTCACGGTGATCGAGCTGCTGGACCGCATCCTGCCGGTCGAGGACGAGGAGATCAGCGCCTTCGCCCGTAAGGCGTTCGAAAAGCAGGGCATCAAGATCATGACCGCCGCCAAGGTCACCAAGGCGGCCAAGAACGCCGACAGCGTGACCGCCACCATCGAGGCCGGCGGCAAGACAATCGAGATGACGGTGGACCGGGTGATCTCCGCCGTAGGCATCGTCGGCAACGTCGAGGACATCGGCCTCGAAGGCACCGGCGTAAAGGTCGAGCGCAGCCACATCGTCATCGACGAATACTGCCGCACCGGCGAGCCCGGCATATATGCCATCGGCGACGTCACCGGCGCACCCTGGCTGGCGCACAAGGCAAGCCACGAGGGCGTCATCTGCGTCGAAGCCATCGCCCGGCAAAACAATGTCCAGCCGCTAAACGTCGGCAACATCCCAGGCTGCACCTACAGCCGCCCGCAAATCGCCTCAGTCGGCATGACGGAGGCGAAAGCCAAGGAAGCCGGCTACGAGGTCAAGGTCGGCCGCTTCCCCTTCATCGGCAACGGCAAGGCTATCGCAATGGGCGAGCCGGAGGGCATGGTCAAGACCGTGTTCGACGCCAAGACCGGCGAACTGCTCGGCGCCCACATGATCGGCGCCGAGGTAACCGAGATGATCCAAGGCTACGCCATCGCCCGCACGCTGGAAACGACGGAAGTCGAGCTAATGCACACCGTCTTCCCCCACCCAACCGTCAGCGAAACCATGCACGAGTCCGTCCTAGGCGCCTGGGGCCGAGCCATCCACTTCTAACCGCTCCCCTGCTCCCTCTCCCTCCGGGAG
>CAXTOB010000801.1:0-654 GCA_964245505.1 uncultured Acetobacteraceae bacterium
CTTCTACGGCCTCCGCCCTTCTGCGGCAGGGTGCCGTAGCTGCCTCTACGGACTTGCCGTTCCAGCCAGCGCCGCGGCAATGGCATGCAAAACATCGGGATTGCGGCAGATCGTCAGATGCGGCCCATCCACATGGACCACCTGTCCCCCGTCCTCATCCGTCCAGCACCGATCCGGGTCCACGATCCCGTCATCCCGCGTGCAGATCATCGTGGACGTCACCGGCAACGGCAGGCTCAGGCGCTGCGGGTCCACGTCCCCGCTGAAGCTGGGCGCGCACAGCCGTATCAGCGGACCGATGCTGGTCGCGGTCGGCAAACGAAACGGGCTAGCGACGGTTACAACGTGACTGATACTCCCAGGCCGGTCATAGGCCAGGTTGCGCGCCAAAATGCCGCCCATGCTAACCCCCACCAGCGCCACCGGGCCAGACGCAGCCAACTCGTCAAGCCGCCGCTCCAGCCCGGCCAGGATGCGCGGGGTCGGCCCCCAGTTCACCCCCAGCTCCCAACCAAACGTCCGGAAGCCGCAATCCTGCAGGAACGCCCGCAACCCCTGCGTCATCCCGTCCCCGCTCAGGAACGGAGGCACGACCAGCACCGCCCGGCCCTCGCCATTCGGCAGGCTGGACACCGAGGGTGACGCCGGTCGGTA
>CAXTOB010000801.1:664-2496 GCA_964245505.1 uncultured Acetobacteraceae bacterium
GACCAAGCCTCCGTGAGCAACAGGCGATGATGCGGCTGGCCAAGGCCAGCAGGATGGAGAAACGCCTCGGGATTAAGCACCGGCCGTCCTACCCCGCCGCCCGGGCATCCGGGGCGCCGCGCAACTGCGCCAACGTAAAGCTGAACAACCGGTCCTGTCCCAGCAGGAACGCCCGGCCCCCCCGCGGAAACAGCCGCGCAATGGCCGGATGCACCACATCCAGCCCGCCAGTATAGGCGCCCATCGCCGGCAGCATGACCCGCCGCGGATCGGCGACGAAGCAGGGCCGCGTAACCGCCCCAGCGCGGGTGGCAACCGCCGCCTTCGGGTGATGATGCCCGCACAACTCCCCAGTCGCACCAGGTTTCGCCTCGTGCCGAAACGTAAGCGGCCCCACAGTCCACACGTCGGCGGCAAGGCCAGCCAGGCCGGACGGCGGCTGCGGGTCATGGTTGCCCAGCACCCACACCCACTCCGCCGCCTCCGTCATCGCCCGCAGCCACGCCGCATCACCCGGCGCCATCCGTGCCGCCCCGTGCGAATCATGGAAGCTGTCACCCAGCGCCACCACCGTCCGCGGCTCCCAACGGCGCAGCAGCAGCCCCAGCCGATCCAGCGTCAGCCGCGTGTCCCACGGCGGCACCAGCTGCCCACGCGCCGCCGCCGCCGATCCCTTCTCGAAGTGCAGGTCCGCCACCGCCAGCAACCCGGCCGCCGGCCACCAAACCGCCCCAAGCGGGTCCAGCATCAGGCGTTCACCCATGAAATGTAAGCTAGCAGGGGTCATTCTACGCGGGCGTCCTTGGGCGGTTTCGGCTTGCGTTGCAAAATGGCCAAGTTGGCGCGATGGACGAACGCAACGCGGATCGGCGCCTGGCTCACCTCGCCCTCGCCGGCCGCCTCGGCCACCAGCGCCTCGGTCTCGGCCAGCAGCTCATCCTCCGACCCGCCGGTCCGCACGGTCTCGCGCCCGATATCCAGCAGCACCGGCACCGCCAGCGGCGACACCCGGCTAAGCCGAAGATGCCGCACCCGGCCAGCCACACGCCCCAGCATCGCAGACAACCGCCCCAGGTCCGTCAAACCCCCCGCGGCATCGTTACGCGTCGCCCGCAGCAGCACATGGTCCGGCTGATGCCGGCGCAGCACGTCATAAATCAGGTCGGTATTGACCGTGACCTGCCGCCGGCTGCGCTCCGCCCCAGGCAGGTTCCGGTCAATCAGGCCAGAGATCACCGCCACATTACGAAAAGTCCGCCGCAGCATGCTGCTTTCCGCCATCCAGGCTTCCAGGTCATCCCCCAGCATGTCCTGCTCGAACAGCGCCGGCACATCAGCCGGCTCCTCCGCAGACCAAACCGCAATCACATAATCCGTGGCCACGAAGCCGAGCGGGGCATATCCGAACCGCTCCATCCGCCGGGTCAGCAGCATGCCAAGCGTCTGGTGCGCGTTACGCCCCTCAAAGCAATAAGCAACGGTATACCACCGCCCATTGCGCGGAAAAGTCTCGACCAGCAAATCGTCCGGACCCGGCAGCTCCGACCGGATAGTCTGCATCCCCAGCCAATCCCGCACCTGCTCCGGAAAATTGTGCCAGGTCGAGGGATCATGCAGCATGGCGCGGACCCGCGCGGCAAGGCCGCTGGTCAACGGATACTTGCTGCCGGCATAGGCGGGAACCATCGGCTCCCCCTTGCCGCCCTCGGCAACCTCCACCGTCGTTTCGCGCAGCCGGACATACCGCAGCAGCCGCCCGGCAAACATGAACGTGTCGCCAGGCGTCATCATATTGACGAAGCCCTCCTCGACCTCCCCCAGCGGCGCCCCGC
>CAXTOB010000802.1:0-2493 GCA_964245505.1 uncultured Acetobacteraceae bacterium
CCCCATCCGCGTCGGCACGCTGCGTTTCGGCTCTGTCGCCTGGGAGCTGGACGTGATGCGCAACCACGGCCTGGACTCTGTCGCCGGCGTGGTCGTGGAGCCAGTGGAGTTCGCCGCCGGCCAGGCCACGGAGGTCGCGCTGCAAGGAGGCCGCGTGGACATGATCGTGCAGGATTGGCTGTGGGTGTCGCGCCAGCGGGCGTCCGGGGCGGATTGGACGCTGGCGCCGTCCTCCGCCGCGCTGGGCGCGGTGATGGCGCCGCAAGGGTCGCCGATCGCCGGGGTGCCGGACCTGCGCGGGCGCCGGCTGGGCATCGCTGGCACCCCGCTTGACAAAAGCTGGCTGATCCTGCGCGCCTACGCGCAGAAGCTGCATGGCCTCGACCTGGACGCTGAGGCCGAGCATCAGTTTGGTCCACCGCCCCTGCTGGCGGAGCAGCTCAGGGCTGGCAGGCTGGACGCCGTGCTGACCTACTGGCCCTTCGCCGCCCGGGCGGAGGCAGCCGGGCAGCGCCGGGTCCTGGCGATGGAGGATGCGGTGCAGGCCCTGGGCATCCCGGCCGGCGTGCCGTTCGTCGGCTGGGTGTTCTCCGACGCCTTTGCCGCACGCAACGCGGGCGCGGTGGCGGCCTTCCTGCGCGCCTCGACCGCCGCCCATACGATCCTGGCCGCCACCGGGCCGGAGGCGGATGCCGAGTGGACGCGCATCGCCCCCCTGACGGGCGCCTCCAACCCGGCGGAACTGGACCGGCTGCGCGACTGGTATCGCCGCGGCCTGCCCCCGGCCTGGAACGAAGCTGCCACGGGGCAGCTTTACGACGTCCTGGCCGCAATCGGCGGGCCCGCCCTGGTCGGCCCCGCCACCCACCTGGCGCCCGGCACCTTTTGGGCCGCCCCGCCTGCATGACGCCGCCTGCATGACGCAGCCGACATGACCTCGGCGGCATGAGGGGCCGCCATCTCCTGTCCCGCATCCTGCCGGTGCTGGCCCTGCTGCTGGTGTGGGAGGTCGCGGCGCGGCTGGCCGGCAACCGGCTGTTCCCGCCGGTCAGCGCCGTCGTCGCGGTGCTGGTGCAGGATGCCCGTTACGGATCGCTGCTGCACAACCTAGGCGTCACGCTCTTGCGGGTGGCCGCCGCCTTCACGCTGGCGATGGTGGGGGGCAGCGCGCTCGGCATCGTCATGGGCCGGATGCCCCGGCTGGACCGTGCGCTGGACAGCCTGCTGACCGGGTTGCTGAACCTGCCGGCGCTGGTCAGCATCGTGCTGATCTATGTGTGGTTCGGCCTGAGCGAGGCCACCGCCATTGCCGCCGTCGCGCTGAACAAATTGCCTAGCACGGCCGTTACGGTACGGGAAGGCGCGCGGGCGCTGGACCTTGGGCTGGCCGACATGGCGACCAGCTTCCGCATGGGCCGCGCCGCCACGTTGCGCCACGTGGTCCTGCCGCAGCTTTATCCCTACCTGTTCGCCGCCGCGCGATCCGGGCTGGCGCTGATCTGGAAGATCGTGCTGGTGGCGGAGCTGCTGGGCCGCAGCGACGGCGTGGGATTCCAGATCCAGGTGCTGTTCCAGCTATTCGACGTGACCGGCATCCTGGCCTACACCCTGGCCTTCGTCGCCGTCGTGCAGGGGATCGAGTGGGGTTTGCTGCAGCCGCTGGAGCGCCGGGCCAACCAGTGGCGTTGACGCCGTTCCTGGATGTGGACGTTGCGCGCAAGGATGCGGGCAGGCGTACGGTGATCGCCGGGCTGCGCTTCTCCCTAGGGGCAGGGGAGATCGTTGCCCTGGTCGGCCCATCCGGCTGCGGCAAGACGACGTTGCTGCGCCTGATCGGCGGGCTGGACGACCAGTTTCAGGGCCGCATTGCCTGGGCGGCAGGCGCCTTTCCGCGGATCGGCACCGTGTTCCAGGAGCCGCGGCTGCTGCCCTGGCGCACTGTCCGGCAAAACATCGCCCTCGTCCGGCCGCCGGACCCGGCGTTGGCCGAAGCGCTGCTGCAGCAACTTGGGCTTGCGCCCTATGGCGATCTGTATCCGCCGGCCATGTCGCTCGGCATGGCCCGGCGCGCCGCAATCGCGCGGGCTTTCGCCGTGCAGCCGGAGTTGCTGGTGCTGGACGAGCCGTTCGTGTCGCTGGACCCCGCGATGGCCGAGCAGGGAAGGAGCGCGCTGACCGCCACATGGACCGCCCGGCGCTGCGCCGCCCTGCTGGTCACACACGACCTGCCTGAGGCAGCTTCGCTAGCCGACCGGATCCTGCTGCTGTCCACCGGACCGGCACAGGTGGTGCGTGAGGTCGTGATCCCGGCATCGCGCCGGCGGCAGGGAATCGGCGAAGGCGCCAGGCTGGCGGCTGAACTGTTTCCTTCTCCCTCTCCCTCCGGGAGAGGGTTGGGGTGAGGGGGTCTCGCGGCGCTATCTAGGCCTAAGCAGGACTACGTGCCGCCTGCACCCGTAGTGCTCCACTCCGCAGCCAAGGCCCCCTCACCCC
>CAXTOB010000803.1:0-2489 GCA_964245505.1 uncultured Acetobacteraceae bacterium
GGATGCCTATGCTGACGAGGTCGTCCAGGGCTTGGCTGTGGCGGTGGGTGCCTGCGGGCATTGGGCCGGGGTCGTGCTGCAGGGTCGCCTGGGTTGCGGATGCGGACATGAACGGAACAAGAACATTGTGGGTGGGCGGGTGTCAAGGATTGCGTAGGCGGGTTGCAGGGCTCATGGGTGAAGCGCCGGTTTTCCGATGTGGGGCACGCAATGTCTTGAGCGGTTCCCGGTCACACTCGAAACGCGGACAAGCGGCGGTTTGAAACCAACCGGGATTGAGCTTTGGTTGTACTCCGGAGGGAGCGACCGGCCTTGCCTCCCTTTGGCTTGACTGTAAGACGTCCCCTGATGCTGGGAAGGCCGGAAAATCGAAGGCGCGCCTAAGCGCATGAAGCGTATATACGTCCCGTTA
Source organism: uncultured Acetobacteraceae bacterium (assembly GCA_964245505.1). GTDB lineage: Bacteria > Pseudomonadota > Alphaproteobacteria > Acetobacterales > Acetobacteraceae > DASWOJ01. The sequence goes on from CAXTOB010000803.1 coordinate 413, forward strand.
ATGCACCTTAATATCGATGCCGGTCTCTACTGGTTGATGAGCGACTGCGGCGCGCTCCAATACTGGATCACCTTTGACGACCTTCGGGCCGAGCGCTTTAGACGGGCCGAGGTCACGTTGAAGGGCTGCTAAACCTGGGGCAGTGAGGTGGAGGCAAAGAAGCGGATTTGCCCTGGGGCGGTGGCCCGAACTTCCCGGTCAAGCGGACCTTCGTAAGTTCGGCACAGATGGGGCAGAGCAGACTCAGGGCAGTTAATTCGCCTGAAAAGTTATTGGTGCGATAGGCTGGGTGGGCCTGCTCAGATCGCTATTTCTTGCCGGGGCGGCGGCATGACCCAGTCCTCATCGTAGTCACTGTCGTCGGGCTCGGCTTGAAATGTGTTGATATTTGGGGTGGACCGGCTTGGAGACAGGGCAATGCCTGCCGCGGTCAGGGCCACCAGTATCAGCATCCAGCCAAGCGGCGTCCTCGGCCAACAGAGGCGGAACCGTGCCAGGCGCTTGGACGCATCCGCCGAAGTTCCAGGCGTCCAAGGATTGAGAGGACGCACAGGACTGTCGCTGTCCAGTTGCCATCCAGTATCGGGCTCTACCATGCCTGGAGCGCTTAAGGCCTAGCCAGAGATGCCGCGCATGACGACGCCGGCCGGCACCTAATTATTTCCGCTGGTGCTGGCATGGGTCACTGGGTTGCCACGCCGCCTAGCGTTGGAGCGGACTGGAACCGGCGGCTTGTGGGTGAAGTGGTTCATGCCGATGGCCTGCTTGGGCTGGCCGCGCATGGGCCGGAGCCCGGTCATGCCGCCGCCACTCACGGCGCCGGTGTCCGGCAAGGGATTGGGGACGGCGGGCGTCATGCCTGGGCTGCTGGACGCGGTGCTGCCTGGGATGTCAACGGCGCTGCCGCTCGGGATCGCCTGCTGGGCCAATACTGGCCCCGCTGGCACGGAGAGCAATGCTACGCACGTCATCAGAACCTTGCGCACTCGGAACTCTCCCGTCATGGCGGTCATAGGCGCGCACGCAGCACCGTTTCCCGAGTCGGAACGAGTTACTCCTGTGTTGGTTCCGGCCTGACGCCTTGCCAACCAGCTCAGGCCACCTGTGCCGCCATTGCGCGCAGGTCAACCGCGGGCCGTGCGCCATATGCTTCGATTGCTGCTGCAGCGGCGAGGCTGCCCAAGCGGCCGCACGCGGCCAGGGGGCGACCGGCGGCATGGGCGGCCAGGAAGCCGGCGGCGTAGGCGTCGCCGGCGCCGGTGGTGTCCAATACTTGCGCCGGGGCGGCGGCGACCTCCACGCGCTCGGCCCCGCGCAGCACTAGGCTGCCATCGGCGCCGCGGGTCAGCACGGCCAAGTCCACGTCCTGCCCGGCGCGGGCGGCCGCGTCTTCCCAGACGTTTTCTTCGTATAGGCTGCATAGCTCGGCTTCGTTGGCGAACAGGATGTCCACCGAGCCGGCGACCAGGGCGCGGAAAGCGTCGCGGTGCCGGTCCACGCAGAAGGCATCGGACAGCGACAGCGCCACCAGGCGGCCGGCGCCGTGCGCGACCTCTGCTGCCCGCTGGAATGCTGCCTTGGCCGCCGGGGGGTCGAATAGGTAGCCTTCCAGGTAGGTGACGGCGCTGTCGGCTACTGCGGCCTCGTCCAGGTCGCCGGGGCCGAAGGTGACGCAGGCGCCTAGGAAGGTGCTCATGGTCCGCTGGCCGTCCGGGGTGACGGCGATCAGGCAGCGCGCGGTTGGCGCTCCGCCATCTAGGGGCGAGGTTGGGAAGTGCACTCCGGCCGCGGTGATGTCCTGGCGGAAGACTTGGCCGAGGGCGTCGCTGGCGACCTTGCCGAGGTAGGCCACGCGGGCGCCCAGCCCGGCCGCGACAGCGCAGGTGTTGGCGGCCGAGCCGCCGCTGCTTTCCTGGCCCGGCGGCATCGCGTCGTAGAGCGCCTGGGCCTGTTCGGCTGAGATCAGGGCCATGCCGCCCTTGCGCAGGTCGTGCCGGGACAGGAAGTCCTCGCCGGTGGGCGCGACCACGTCCACGATGGCGTTGCCGATGCCCAGGATGTCGAAACGGGGCTGCTG
>CAXTOB010000804.1:0-2476 GCA_964245505.1 uncultured Acetobacteraceae bacterium
TTATCGTTGCCGGGCTGGTGGGCCGTCTACGGTGGCTGGGTCGGTGCGGGGGACGCTGCGGGCGTCTGGGAAGATCGTGGGGACGTTTGCGCGGGTTGCGGTGGCGGGGGCGCGGGCTTGATGGTTGGGGTGGTCTGGTCCGGTGCTGCGGCGGGGTAGGGGTTGGCTGGCTGCCTTGACGGTGCGGTGGGCATTGGAGCATGTCCGGCGCAAACAGATCCAGGTGGGCCGGACAAACAGCCGTGGAAACATCGGGTTGACGCGTGTTTGGTGTTTCTACTAAGCCGGACATGCCTTAGTGTAGCGTCAGCACTGATGTGACATCTTTACGCAGTGCAACGCCCGGGCCAAAGCTGGCGGCTATACTTGTCGAATTAGGAATGATGGGGCATTAGCGCTGGTGGCCGTCAGCACTGCTTTCCATACGCCTTTTTTGACTGCTTTCTTTCACTGCGGGTCGTTTGCGGCGTGGCGGTCCCAGCGATCGACCGCGGGCGATTGTGGTCTGATCTGCCGCGTGGTGCGCTTGCCGCCATGACGGGAAGGGGTGGAAGGCCGCTCCTAATCTTGGCGAAACTCGGCTGGATCAGAGCAGCTAACCCTGATGGCCGTGCCTGACCCGGTGCTGGCGGCACCTTGCCGACACCGGTGTTTGGGTGTCACCTTGCCGTTAAGCCCTGGGGAACGGGGATCGGAGGGGGAAGCGATGACCAGGACGTTGAAACCGCGCCGTCTGTGGGCTGCCGTAGTGCTGTTGATGGCCGGAGTTGCGTTGGCGCCTGCGCCGGGACGGGCGGCCGATAAGGTCACGATGCAGGAGTTCATGGTGCCGGCCGCCGATCCTGGCATCCAGCTTTATGTGCGCAACAAGCATCCCGAGGGGATGCGAGACTTTTCCCCCGACCGCGTGCTGGTTTATGTGCACGGCGCGACCTATCCGGCGGAAACGGCGTTCGACCTGCCGGTGGGCGGCGCGTCCATGATGGATATCCTGGCCGCCCGGGGCTGGGACGTTTGGATGCTGGATGTGCGGGGCTACAGCCGCTCGACCCGGCCGCCGGAGATGGATCGTCCGGCCGCGGACAATAAGCCGATCGTGGATACTGCGACGGCGGCGCGGGACGTGGCGTCGGTGGTGGACTTCGTTATGAAGCAGCGCGGCGTGGCGAAGGTGAACATCATGGGCTGGTCGTGGGGTACGTCCATCATGGGCCTGTATACCACCACGCATAACGATAACGTGGCCCGCCTGGTGCTGTATGCGCCGCAGTGGCTGAGCAATGCGAAGGTGCCGGCGGATGCTCCGGCCTTGGGGGCGTATCGGGCCGTTACGCGGGATGCGGCGCGGGACCGTTGGCTGATGGGGGTGCCGGAGGCGAAGAAGGCGGACCTGATTCCGCCGGGCTGGTTCGACATGTGGGCGGACGCGACGTTTGCGACGGACCCGGTGGGGGCGAAGCAGAATCCGCCGGTGCTGCGTGCGCCGAACGGGGTGGGGCAGGATAGCCGCGACTATTGGATGGCGGGGAAGCCGCTGTATCAGCCTTCCGACATCCGGGTGCCGACCCTGTTGATCCATGCGGAGTGGGATGCCGACCTGCCGAGTTATCAGACTGCTGCCTACTTCGCCCAATTGAAGAATACGCCGTATAAGCGGTGGGTCGAGCTGGGCGAGGGGACGCATACGGTGATGCTGGAGAAGAACCGGATGCAGTTTATTGATGAGGTCGTGCTGTTTTTGGAGGAGGGGCGTCCTCAGGCGCTGAATTAATACCAACGCCGTTTGCTTTGGCCGTTTCTGTCATTGCGACGGGCGCGGCGACGCGGCGATCCAGAGCGGTAAGCACAGTGCTGGCGGCCCTGGATTGCCGCGTCGCAAGCGCGGCTCGCAATGACGGCTCGGCGACGTCCGGGTCAGTGCGAAGGACAGTTGGTATTAGTTTTATACCGAAATGGCGACCCGCCGTGGATGACAGCTTCTTCTTGGCATGAGGCGGACTATGGTTTTCGGAACACTTTCTGTTTAGGCGGGGTTTCTTGCCTGCCTTGGGCTTATCCATCCCGATGGGCGGGGCTGAGTAGCTGCTTCCATTCGCGCCGCTGCCTTGAGGGCGCTTTTGATCCTGCATGAGGACACGCTATGACACCCAAGGGGACCGACACTGCTGACCTGTTCGACAAGGGGCTGGCTATCCGGCGCGAGGTGCTGGGGGCGGAGTATGTGGATGGCTCGCTGGTGCGCGCCGACGACTTCATGGCGGCGTTCCAGAACATCACGACCGAGATGTGCTGGGGGTATGCCTGGGGCCGGCCCGGGCTGGACCGGCGCACGCGGTCGATGCTGAACCTGGCGATGCTGACCGCCTTGGGGCGCCCGGCGGAGCTGAAGCTGCATACCAAGGGCGCGCTGGCTAACGGGGTGACGGTGGAGGAGATCAAGGAGATTTTGCTGCATGCCACGGTGTATTGCGGCATT
>CAXTOB010000805.1:0-2475 GCA_964245505.1 uncultured Acetobacteraceae bacterium
TGAACATGTTGGCCGACGGGCTGAGGTCCGGGCAGACCGATAGGTCCTGATACACCGTCTCGATCCCCAGGGCGTGCGCGTCGGCCGGGGAGCCGAACGTGACCGGCGCGCCGTCCACCAGCAGTTGGCCGGACGTGGGCGAATAGACCCCGGACAGTATCTTCACCATCGTGCTCTTGCCGGCGCCGTTGTCGCCGATCAGCGCGGTGATCTCGCCGGCACGGGCGTCGAAGTCCACGCCGCGCAGGGCCTCGACATGGCCGAACCGTTTGACGATGCCGCGTGCCTGCAGGAGGGGCGCCCCGCGCCCAGTGCTGGTCGTTGCCTCAGGCGGGATCGGCATTCCGGTTCTCCTTTCCGTCCACTGTTGCAAACGGGCTTCCGGTCCGCAAGGGCAATTGCGCCAGAAGTTGCTTGAAACTTGCCAGGACAGCTGCTTTAATTGCGTTCGCATTCGAATGCGAAGCAGGAGAACACCACAATGGCCCCTTTGACACCGGAGGACGCCCGCGCGCGCCTGATCAAGCGGTCCGACATGGTGGCGTGCGCCCTGGCCTTCATCGACTGCAAGATGCCGGGCTCCGAGCGGAAGCTGAACTATTCCCTCGTCGGCCCCGGCGTCACCCAGTCGCGCGACCAGGTGGTGAACCTGACCGAAGCGCACGGCTTCAGCCTGGGCGTCGCCGCGATGCCGCCGGGCACGGTGAACAACCTGCACGTCCACTTCACCGCCGAGGTGTTCATGATCCAGCGGGGGACCTGGACCTTCCGCTGGGGCGCGGACGGCAACGACGGCACGGTCACGGGCGGGCCGGGGGACGTGGTCTCGGTCCCGACCTGGATCTTCCGCGGCTTTTCCAACACGGGCGGCGAGGACGGCTGGATCTTCACGGCACTTGGTGGCGACGACACCGGCGGCATCATCTGGCATCCCTCCATCCTGGAGAACGCCGCCCAGTACGGCATGTACCTGACCCAGGACAACATGCTGGTGGATACCGCCGCCGGCACCCCGCAGCCGGCAACGGACGCCCTGATGACGCCGCTCAGCCCCGAGCAGATCGCCACCCTGCCCCGCTACACGCCGGAGCAGATGGCCCGGCGCGTCGTCCATGCCGGCGACCGCGCCTGGTCCGCCGCCGCGCTGCTGTCGGCGGGCCTGCCGGGCCACGCCACGGAACTGGCCCCCGTCATCGGCCACGGCATGACCGAGGACCGGGCGCACGCCGCGCCTATCGGCAACCCGCACGGCTTCTCCATCGAGTGGCTGCGCATCGCCCCAGGCAACGGCACCGGCCGGCACATGCTGGACGAGAAGCAGGTCGTCATCGTCTTCTCCGGTGCGCTGGACGTGACGCTGAACGCACCCGGCGCCGAAGTGCCGGTCCATGTCGGCACGGGCGAGTGCTGCTCCGTCCCAGGCGGCGCCTGGCGCAGCCTGGCCGCAGCCGGCGACGGTCCGATCGAGGCCGCGCTCATCACCGCCGGCGACGCCCGCAAGCGGATCGCCTGGGCGCCGGAGGTCGTGCAGGCCGCCCTGCAGGCCGGTGCCGTGCTGGACCACGACGGCCACGTCGCACCCCTGGCCCTGATGCCGCCCCCGACCCGCAGCGCCGTCACGGCAAGGATGCTGCAAGCCGCGGAGTGATGGCCTGCCCCCTCCTCCTCCGGGAGAGGGCCGGGGTGAGGGAGGCGGCAAGCACAACCCTACCCCTGCAAAGCTGCGGCCAAGTCCTAACTTAGCCAACTTCAGCCATGTTGGCCTTTCCCTCACCCCGCCCCTCTCCCGGAGGGAGAGGGAGAAGAAAGCCTCTTCCATGACCTACGACACCATCGTCATCGGCCTGGGCGCGATGGGCGCCGCCACCCTTCTGCAACTGGCCCGGCGAGGCCAGCGCGTGCTGGGACTGGACCGCTGGGACCCGCCGCATGCCTGGGGCAGCACCCACGGCGACACCCGCATCACCCGCTGCGCCATCGGCGAAGGCGAGCAGTACGTGCCCCTCGTGCTCCGCTCCCACGAGATCTGGCGCGAGATCGAGGCCGAAACCGGTGAAACCCTGCTGAACCAGTGCGGCGCCATGATCCTGGCCCCTGCCGGAAGCACCGCCGTCGTGCATGGCAAGCCCGGCTTCGTCCAAGCCACCATCACCGCGGCCCAGCGCTATGCCATCCCGCACGAGGTGCTGGACGCCGGGGAAGCCATGCGCCGCTACCCGCAGTTCCGCCTCCGCGGCGACGAGCTGGTCTACTACGAACCCGGCGGCGGCTACGTCCGTCCCGAGGCCTGCGTCGGCGCGCAGCTGGCGCTGGCACGCCGCCACGGCGCCGAAATCCGCCCCAACACCCCGGTTGCCGCCATCGCCCGCGACGGCGCCGGAGTCCGCGTCACCACCGCCGCCGGCGACAGCCTCCTCGCTGCCGAGGCGGTGCTGGCTGCCGGCGCCTGGTCCCCCGGCCTGGCTGGCGCTGCGC
>CAXTOB010000806.1:0-2474 GCA_964245505.1 uncultured Acetobacteraceae bacterium
CCATCGCGGTGAACATCCTGATCTCAGGCCTGTTCGCCCTCGGCTTCAACATGCTCTACGGCTATCTCGGCCTGCTCTCCTTCGGCCACGCCGCATTGTTCGGCGGCGGCGCCTATGCCTGCGGCATCGCCATGGTGCACGGCGGCTGGCCCTGGTGGGCCGGCGTCGGCACGGCCGTGCTGTCCGGCGCCGGGCTGGCCGCAATTATGGGCGGCCTGGCCACACGCACCCGCGGCATCTACTTCGCCATGGTCACCCTGGCCCTATCGCAGTGCGTCTATTACGCCGCCTTCCAGGCAACCGACTGGACCGGCGGCGAGAACGGCCTGCGCGGCGTCAACCTCACCCACATCGGCCCGCTGGATTTCCTGGACCCGACCACCCGCTACTACGTCGTCGCCGCCTTCGTCATCGCCGCCCTATTCGTGCTGTCCCGCATCCTGGCCTCCCCCTTCGGCGCGGCAATGGAAGCCTTGCGTGAGAACGAAGCCCGCGCCCGCGCCTGCGGCTTCGACGTCCGCATGACCCGGTGGCTCGCCTTTGTGCTATCCGGCGGCTTCTGCGGCCTCGCCGGCGCCATGCAGGCGCTGCACCTAGGCATCGTCCCCATCGAAAGCCTCGGCTACCAAACCTCCGGCACCGTCGTCATGATGGCGCTGCTCGGCGGCATGGGCACCTTCTTCGGCCCGTTCATCGGCGCGGCGGCGTTCCTGCTACTGGAGAACCTGGTGTCGCTCTACACCGTGCACTGGCAGCTCGTGGTCGGCACCGCCTTCATCGCCTGCGTGCTGTTCTTCCCCCGCGGCATCTGGGGCACCCTCCTGCACCACCTGACCCCGGCCCCAGAGGACCGCCCATGAACGGACCGCCCATGACCGGACTGCCTATGACCCAACTACCCATGACCGGGCCGCCCCCGACGACTGCCCACGGACGACCGGCCATGAAAGGCCGCCCATGAAGGACGGTGGAACCCCCGGCTACATCCTGGAAACCGTCGGCGTCGGCAAAAGCTTTGGCAAGTTTACCGCCCTGCGCGACGTCTCGGCCGGCTTCCGCCAGGGCCAGCTCACCGGCATCATCGGCCCGAACGGCGCCGGCAAGAGCACCTACTTCAACACCCTATCCGGCGCCTTCCCCCCCAGCACCGGCCGCATCCTGTTCGAGGGCCGCGACATCACCGGCACCCCGCAGCACCGCTTCGCCGCCATGGGCATCGCCAAGTCCTTCCAGATCACCACCGTCTTCCCACAGCTCACGACCTTGGAGAACGGCCGGGTAGCCCTGCAGGCCCTGGTTTCCCGTTACGACGTATGGCGCCCTCGCTCCCGCCTAGCCGGCCTATCGGACCAAGCCGCCGCCCTGCTGCAAACCGTTGGCCTACGGCCACGCCAGGACCGCCCCGCCGCCACCCTCGCCCACGGCGAGCAGCGCGCCCTGGAGATCGCGATGGCCCTAGCCAGCAACCCCCGCCTACTTCTACTGGACGAGCCAACCGCCGGCATGTCCCCCGAGGAAACCCGCGCCATGATGGACCTGATCGTGCGCCTAGCCCAAGAGCGCACCGTCATCCTAGTCGAGCACAAGATGAAGCTGGTCATGGGCATCTGCGACCGCCTCCTGGTACTCCACCACGGCGAGCTGCTGGCCGAAGGCACCCCAAACGAAATCCGCACCGACGAAACCGTAAAGCGCGTCTATCTCGGACAACGGGAGCACTAGCCGATGCTGACCATCGAGGGCCTGCACGCCTGGTACGGCCCGGCCCACGTCCTGCAAGGCGTGGACCTAGAAGTCCGCCGCGGCGAGATCGTCTGCCTGATCGGCCGCAACGGCGCCGGCAAGACCACGACGCTCCGCACAATCATGGGCCTGGTGGACCGTCGGGCCGGCCGCGTGACGTTCGACGGCCACGACCTGCTAGGCCGCCCGGCCCACGTCCGCAACGGCCTCGGCCTAGGCTACGTGCCCGAGGAACGCCGCATCGTCCCCGGCATGACCGTCCGCGAGAACCTCCGCCTAGGCCTACTAGCCGCCTCCACCCGCCGCCCCGAGCGCACAGTGATCGCCGAAGTCGCCGAAATCTTCCCCCGCCTAGCCGAACGCCTGGACCAAACCGCCATCACCATGTCCGGCGGCGAGCAGCAGATGCTCGCCATCGCCCGCGCCATGGTAAGCCAGCCCAAGCTGATCATGCTCGACGAACCCTCCGAAGGCATCATGCCCGTCCTAGTGGACGAGATGTTCGCCCTCTTCAGCCGCATGCGCGACACCGGCACGACCATCCTCCTCGTAGAGCAAAACGTAGAACTAGCCCTAACCCTAGGCGACCGAGCCTACGTCCTAGACGGCGGCCTAATCGTCCACCAAGACACCGCCGCAGCCCTACTAGCCGACGAAGCAGTAAAAGAACGCTACTGCTCCGTATAAAGAACAGCACCTGCTCCCTCTCCCTCCGGGAGAGGGTCGGGGTG
>CAXTOB010000807.1:0-2473 GCA_964245505.1 uncultured Acetobacteraceae bacterium
CCCTCACCCCAACCCTCTCCCGGAGGGAGAGGGAGTCTGTGCGCTCCTTCCGCAACCTGGGTTGGCTTGCGGCGGGTTTGGGATGTTGACCGGTCATCCTACCGTATGCCCACGCGGCGGGCATACAGGGATGCGGCGGCTTGGGCCTGCAGCTCCCCAATGATGTCGGCTACTGGCTGGACCGAGGTCACCATGCCCACGGACTGCCCGGCCATCACCGAGCCATGCTCCACATCCCCGTCCATGACAGCCCGGCGCAACGCGCCGGACCAGAAGTGCTCGATGCTGAGCTGCGCCTGCTCTCGCGTTTGTTCGCCGGACTCGACCCGCGCCCGGGCCTCCGCCTGATGGTGGGCGAAGCGCTCGGTGCCAGCATTGGCCAGGGAGCGTACGGGGATCACCGGGAAGCTTGGGTCCAACTGCACGCTGGGCAGGGCGTCGCGGGCGCGGGCGTGAATCATGGCGTCCTTGAAGCGGGGATGGGCGATGCTCTCGGACGCCGCCGCAAAGCGGGTGCCGAGCTGCGCGCCTGCTGCGCCCATCTCCAGGTAGGCCAGCACCGCCTCCCCCCGGCCGATGCCGCCGGCCACGAAGACCGGCACCTCCCGGACGTGCGGCAGGATTTCCTGCGCTAGCACGGACAGGGACACGGGGCCGATGTGGCCGCCGGCCTCTGATCCCTCGATGATGAGGGCATCCACGCCGGAGCGCACCAGGCGCTGCGCCAGGCCGAGCGCCGGGGCAAAGCAGATCAGCCGGGCGCCGCCGTCCTTGACTTGGCGCACGGCGGCGCTGGACGGGATGCCGCCGGCGAGGACGATATGGCCGACCCGGGCGTCCCGGCACACGTCGATCAGGTCCGGCAGGCGCGGATGCAGGGTGATCAGGTTGACGCCGAAGGGTAGATCCGTGAGCGCCTGGGTCCCGGCGATCTCGGCCGCCAGCAGGTCGGGCGGCATGGCGCCGCCGGCGATCACGCCGAAGCCGCCGGCGTTGCTGATGGCCGACACCAGCCGCCGCTCGCTGACCCAGCTCATGGCGCCGCCCATGATGGCGACACGGCTGCCCAGGAAGCGCGCGCCCCGGTCCTGCAGGCGGTCCAGCTCGGCGCGTGCGAGGTGGTCCGCCGCCGGCAGGTCGGGGCTGGCGATATCAGGCATCGAGGCCGTAAGCGGTATGCAGGGCGCGGACCGCAAGCTCAGTATATTCGGCGGCGATCAGCACGCTGACCTTGATTTCGCTGGTGGAGATGACTTGGATGTTGATGCCCTTGGCCGCGAGGGTCGCGAACATGGTGTTGGCGACGCCGGCGTGGCTGCGCATCCCGACGCCGACGACGCTGATCTTGGCAACGTCGGAATCCGTCAGCATCACCCCTGCGCCAGTGGCGTCCTTGGCCTCGGCGAGGATCGCCTGGGCGCGCGGCAAATCGCTGCGGCCGACGGTGAAGGTCATGTCCGTCGTGCCATCCGCCGATATGTTCTGCACGATCATGTCCACGTTGACGTTGGCGGCGCTGAGCGGGCCGAAGATCGCCGCCGCCATGCCGGGCCGGTCGGGCACCCGGCGTAGGGTGATCTTCGCTTCGTCCCGCGAGTATGCGATGCCCGACACCATTGCGCTTTCCACGATTTCGTCCTCATCCACCACCAGGGTTCCGGGCTTGTCCTCGAAGCTGGAGAGCACCTGGACGCGCACCCGCTCCTTCATCGCCAGCTCGACCGAGCGGGTTTGCAGCACCTTGGCGCCGACCGAGGCCAGCTCCAGCATCTCCTCATACGCTATCTTGTCGAGCTTGCGGGCGCGGGAGGTGATGCGGGGGTCGGTGGTGTAGATGCCGTCCACGTCGGTGTAGATGTCGCAGCGGTCGGCCTTCAGCGCCGCGGCCAGGGCGACCGCCGAGGTGTCGGAGCCGCCACGGCCGAGCGTCGTGATGCGCTGGGCCGGGCCGATGCCCTGGAAGCCGGCAACGACCGGCACTGCGCCGGCGGCCATGGCGGCGAGCAGGTTCTCGCCCTCCACCGAGGTGATGCGTGCCCGGCCGTGCGCGTCGTCTGTGTGCAGCGCGACCTGCCAGCCGGACCAGGACCGGGACTCGATGCCCAGGGTGTGCAGGGCGATGGCCATGAGACCGGAGGTCACCTGCTCGCCGGTGGCGACGACCGAGTCGTACTCGCGGGCGTCGTGCAGGGGAGACAGGGCCTGGCACCAGCCGACAAGCTGGTTGGTGACGCCGGACATGGCGGAAACGACGACAGCGACCTGGTGGCCGGCGTCCACCTCGCGCTTCACCCGGGTGGCGGCGCTGCGTATGCGGTCGAGGTCGGCCACCGAGGTGCCGCCGAACTTCATCACGATCCGCGCCATGCCTGCCTTCTGCTGGGGAGGGCCGCCCGTTGCGGGCAGCGTTGTGCCGGGTCACATACCGCCGGGGCATGGGGGGCGGCAACATGGCGGATGCACAACGCTGGGC
>CAXTOB010000808.1:0-2462 GCA_964245505.1 uncultured Acetobacteraceae bacterium
GGCCGATGTCGGCCAGTAGGACCTGTCCGCATAGGGTGCGGCCTGGCAGGAGGAGGTGGCCGGGCTTGAGGCGGAAGAAGGTGACTGTCAGGTCCGATGCGCGGACGCGGCCGCGGGGCTGGCCGGTGGCGCCGTCCAGGCCGCTCGGCACGTCCACGGCCAGTACGTGGCGGGCGGCGGCTAGGATGTCCGACACTTCGGCGGGGATGTCGTCGCGCAGGCCGGCGCCGTAGGCTGCGTCAATTACCAAGTCGGCCCGTGCCGCCTCGCTGGGGGATGGAGCGATGATCGGCCCGCGCCAGAGTGCGGCGGCTGCGGCGGCATCCGAGCCCGGCCGCGAGGGATCTAGGGCGGCGATGCGGACCGGCCAGCCCCAGGCCGACAGCAGCCGCGCGGCGACATAGCCATCCCCGCCGTTGTTGCCGGGGCCGCACAGCACGAGGGTCCGGCAGGGGCCGAACCGCCGGGCGGCGCGGGCGACGGCGCGGCCTGCGGCCTCCATTAGCCCCGAGCTGGGTGATTTGGCGGCGGCTTGCGCGTCGGCCCGGCCCATTTCGGCTGGGGTTAGAAGGATGTTGGGGCTGCGGACGGAGGGGTTGGACATGGCAGGCATCCTTGGACAGGTCCAGGCCGCCGTGCAATGTGCGGATTGGCTTGGGGTGTAACGATCATGGCAGTGGTGATCACGGTCGCGCAGCAGAAGGGCGGTGCTGGGAAGACCACTCTGGCCGCCAACCTGGCGGCGGCGCTGGCGCCGGTGCGGCGGGTGGCGGTGCTGGATATCGACCCGCAGGGCAGCTTGGCCCGGTGGCATGCGATCCGGAAGGCCCATCACGCCGAGGCGGCGGCGCTGGCGTTCTCCGACCTGTCGGGCTGGCGGCTGGCGGGGGAGCTGGACCGGCTGCGCCGCGGGTTCGACGTGGTGATCGTGGATAGCCCGCCGGTGATTGATAGCGATGCGCGCCGGTCCATACGCGGGGCCGACCTGGTGGTGGTGCCGGTGCAGCCGAGCGCGCCCGATATCTGGGCGGCGGAGGGGACGCTCAAGCTGGCGGCTTCGGAGCGTCGGCCGGCCTGCTTAGTGCTGAACCGCGTCGGCTCCGGCAGCCGGATGAGGGATGGGGCGATGCGGGAGCTGCATGCCCGCGGGATGACGGTGCTGCCGGCGGTGCTGGGCAACCGGACGGCGTTCAGCCAGGCATTTGCGGAGGGGATGGGGGTGACGGAGGCGGCACCTCGCAGCCTGGCGGCACGGGAGCTGCGGGCGGTGCTGGAAGGGCTGCTTGGGCTGATCGAGGGTGCTGGTGCTGCTTCCTCCGGAAAGGGGTTGGGGTGACGGGGAGACGTCTATTCCGAGGGAGTTTGTTCTGACGGTTCCTGGGTTCGTCGTCCTCCACAATGCGGCAGGTCCTGTTGCGCGTTGCGATTGGTCGAATTTTCCGACCATTGCGGACGGGCTGGGCGGCTTGTGTTGCTGTTTTATGCGGCGGCAACCCGAGCCGACGATTTGAGCCGCTGGACGTGCTTGCGGCTGGTGGGGTCAGGCGCTGGGGTGAGCAGAAAAGCGTGCCATGATGGGTTCGTCTTTGGAACCGATTGCGTTTGAAGACCGCCTCACCCCGACCCTGCTATGAAAGTGCCGATTTTCATCCATGGTAGCGCATCAGCCGTGATGCAGGGCGTCTCTCCCGGAGGAAGAAGTGGGTGTAGGCCCTGGGCCGTGAGCGGGGCCTGGGATTGTGCCTGCTTCGCGTGTTTGGGCGCCGTGGAAGCCGGGTTACGCGACTGCTAGCGCCGGCTCCTGTAGGGTCATTGCGGCCTCCATGACGTCCGGCTCGTCTGGCAGGCGGCGCAGGATGAAGCCCATGCGGCGCATGAAGGCCAGCATCGGGCGGTTCTCGCTCAGCACCTGGCCGGTGATGTCCGTCATGCCCTGGGAGCGCGCCCAATCCATGATGCGCTCCATCAGGCGCCGGGCCACGCCGTGGCCCTTCATGGCTGGCTCGATCAGCACGGCGAACTCGCCCGTGGTGGTGTAGGGTTCGCGCACCAAGCGGCACACGCCCACGGTTTCGCCGGTGGCCTCGCGCACCGCGACCAGGGCCATCTCCCGGTCGTAGTCCACCTGGGTCATGCGGGCGACCTGCTCCGGGGATAGGGCGCGGAGCATGGAAAAGAAACGGTAGCGTATGTCCTCGGGCGTCAGGCGGCTGAACAGGGCGGCGTGGGCCTCGGCATCCTCGGGGCGGATCGGGCGGATCAGCAGTGGTTCGCCCTTGGCCGACCAGTGCTCCATCAGTTCGGCGGGGTAGGGGGCAATCGCCAGCACGCCGGCCTCTCCGGCTGGGCGCAGCTCGATCCAGGCGTCGCCGACCGAGACACCGTCGGGGTCGGCGAACACCGGGTTCAGGTCCATGGCGGCAATCTCGGGGAAGTCCACCACGAGCTGGCTGATGCGGACC
>CAXTOB010000809.1:0-1005 GCA_964245505.1 uncultured Acetobacteraceae bacterium
ACGATCCGGTCCCCCGCCTTCGGCACCCGCCGCAGCAGCGCCAGCAGCAGCCCGCCCAGCGTGTGGTAGCTCCCCTCCGACGGCAGCGCCGGCAGCTCCAGCCGCGACTTGATCTCGTCCACCGGCATCGCGCCGTCCAGCAGCAACGGCCCGGCTACGGCATCCGGCGCCAACCGGTCCGCCTTCGGCACCAGCGCCTCGCCGACGATCGCCTCCAGCACGTCGGCCGCCGTCACCACGCCCTCGAAGCTGCCGTACTCGTCCATCACCAGTGCCAGCCCGACCGTGTCCCCCTTCAGCCGCTCCAGCGCATCGAGCGCCGTCACCGTGTCCGGCAGCACCATCGGCTTCTGCAGCACCGCCGCGATCGACAGGTCGCCCGCCGCCAGCAGCCGGTCGAGCAGCAGCTTCGCCTGCACCACGCCGACCACGTTGTCGATCGCGCCCTCGCACACGACGAACCGGCTATGCGGCGCGCCCCGCAGCGTCGCCACGATGTCCGCCTTCGGGTCCGTCCGGTCGATCCAGGCCAGTTCGTTGCGTGGCGTCATGATCGCCCGCACCGGCTTGTCCGCCAGGCGCAGCAGCCGCTCGATCATGTCGTGCTCCTCCGTCTCGAGCACGCCCTCCTGCGCGCCCTCCGCCAGCACGGCGCGCAGCTCCTCCTCCGTCACGCCGGGCCGGTCGCCGGCATAGCGCCCGAACAGCCGCAGGACCAAGCCCGACGATTGCCCCAGCACCCACACGATCGGCGACCCCACCCGCGCCAGCCACGACAGCGGCCCGGCGATCGCCGCCGACACCCGCTCCGGTTGC
This sequence comes from uncultured Acetobacteraceae bacterium, assembly GCA_964245505.1. Classification (GTDB taxonomy): domain Bacteria; phylum Pseudomonadota; class Alphaproteobacteria; order Acetobacterales; family Acetobacteraceae; genus DASWOJ01. The sequence goes on from CAXTOB010000809.1 coordinate 817, forward strand.
CGCAAGGCCAGCTGCTTCGGCACCAGCTCGCCCAGTACCAGCGTCAGATAGCTCGTCAGCACCACCACGATCGCCAGCCCCAGCGTCTGCGCAAACGGCGCCAGCGACGGGAACTGCATGAACCAGGCGGACAGCCGCCCGCTGATCCGCGCGCCCCCGAACACGCCCGCCAGCACGCTCACCAGGGTG
>CAXTOB010000809.1:1015-2443 GCA_964245505.1 uncultured Acetobacteraceae bacterium
ATGCCGATCTGCACCGCCGGGAGGAACCGCTGCGGATCCTCCGACAGCAGCCGCGCCTTTGCCGCGCCCTTCACGCCCTGCCGCTCGAGCACCATCAGCCGCGCCCGCCGCACGGAGACCAGCGCCAGCTCGCTCAGGGCGAACACCCCGTTGAGCACGATCAACAGCAGCACGATGGCGAGTTCGAAACCGAGGCCCATGCGCCTGTCATACAACGCCGGCGCCGGCTTGCCTTCCCCTGTCCCACGGGTGCCACGCGGCGTGCGGCGCCGTTTCCTCGGCGCGGAGATTGTTCTACCACCCGCCCATGCGCTCCTTGCCGATCCTCGCCGTCGTCCTCGGCCTCGCCGGGCTCATCCCGTTCACCGCCGCCGGCCTGGGCGCGGTGAGCCAGGACCTCTGGTGGCGCCCGCTCTCCATGCTCGCCCTGCAGGCCTATGCGGCCGCCATCCTCGCCTTCCTCGGCGGCGTGCACTGGGGCATCGGGCTCGAGGCCGGGACGGCGCAGACGGTCGGCGCGCAACGCGCCCGCTTCGGGCTCGGCGTGGTGCCGTCATTGGTCGGCTGGGCGGGCCTGCTCGTCACCTTCATCGGCCTGCCGCTCATCGGCCTGGCCATCCAGGCGGCCGGGTTCATCGGCCTCACCATCGCCGAGGCCCGCGCCGCGCAGGCCGGCCGCCTCCCGCGCAGCTACATGGCGCTGCGCTGGGTGCTGTCGATCACCGTCATTGTTTGCCTGGTCTCGGTCCTGATCGTGCTCGCCTTCGGCGGCCACGTGCTGTTCTGATGAGACGAAAGGTCCAAGCAGACGGCCCTGTTAAACTTCTTGGACGCGCAATGGGATAAGACGCAACCCGTTGGCTTAAGTAAGTCGGCGGAGCCTGGGCGCACGGGTGGGGATGCTCCGTTGTTGGAGGAAGCGGTTCTGTGCATCGCGCGAACAGGCAGCGAGTTGGTTCGCTCACAGCATTGAACGAGCGCGGCGCCACGATCATTAGCAAGGTCATCTCGCAATGGCGACAAGACTGAGACCAGCCTTGCCGCCAGGGCTTGTTTTTGGGCAGCCATCATCACGTCACGATGACTCTCGACGAGTTCTAGTGCATTACGATCTCGACCCGGCGGTTCTGGGGTTCACGCACGCCGGGTCCGGTTGCGACCAGGGGACGGCTGAAGCCGAAGCCCTGGGTGCTGATGGAGGCTTGCGGGACGCCGAGGCGCACGAGTTCCGCCGCGACGTTCTGGGCCCGGCGTACGGAGAGGGCCTGGTTGTAGCGGGCCGTGCCGGTGGTGTCGGTATGGCCGGACACGTCGATGCGGGTGACCTGGACGCGGGTGGTGGCCCGGGCGGCCTCGGCGATGATCTGGCGGGCACGGTCGGTGAGGTCCGCGCGGTCCCAGTCGAAGAAGACGAGGTAGGTGCGGGAG
>CAXTOB010000810.1:0-2440 GCA_964245505.1 uncultured Acetobacteraceae bacterium
GCCAGTCCCGGCGCACCACGCGCCGTTTATGCGCGGATTCTCACCGCCGCTAACAGGGCTGGCCATCGAGTTCGTGCTGACCTTGCGGCTCGTGTTCCACCTGGCCCTGCTCCAGGCCGAGGCGTTCAGCCGCAGCGTGCTGCGCCTGCTCGGGTTGGCGCTGGCGGTGCCGGATCACTCGACGCTCAGCCGCCGCGGCCGGGCGTTCGCGGGCCGCCAGCCGCGTGCCGCCGCCAGCGACGGCCCGGTCCCTTGAGCGCCTCTGGCGCTCAAGGGTGCTGGACGGCACGGGGCTGGAGCTGTTCGGCCAGGGCGAGTGGGACGCCGAGAGGCACGGCCGGGCGCGCCGGCAGTGGCGCAAGCTGCACCTAAGCGTGGACGCCGGCACCGGCGAGATCGCGGCGCACGCGCTGACCGAGGGACACGCCGACGACGCGGCCCAGCCCTCGGGCGTCCTGCGCACCACGCCGTCGACCCCGGGTGTATTCGGCCCGCGTTCTGCTGGGTGACCCTGCGAACCGCAAGCCGTTTTGCGGATGTGGAGCGGACCAGGAGCTTCTGCAGGTTCTTCACCTGCCGTCCGTTCCCGGCCGCCGCAGCACGGTAGACCCGACCCTGTAGACGTTTCACGACGGCCTCCGCCGCGGCCCAATCAACTTCGGACCACGCCGTCTGCCGCTGCTCGCTGGTCTGTTCGGTTCGCACCGTCTAACGTCTCCAGCAATCCCAAACGATCCAAGGCTTCCCAACCGTTGAGACCATGGCGGAAGTCTGCGCCCTTTCAGGCCGGGTATCCCCTCGCTGCCGAGGCCCTATCCACCCCATTACAGGACGGCCTTCGCTTGCTCCGCCGCTCCTCTACCCCCTCCGCCATGCCCTTCCTTGCGGTCGGGATACCGCCGCCTCGCGGCGGCGGGGCGAGTGGGGCTTACCCTGTTGTCCAATGTGAAGAAGCGGATGGGGAGGCTGCGCCCTATGACCCGGCGGGTCGTGGTGCCACCGTCGTCGATGCTGACACTCGACGATCCGACCCGCGTGCCGTTTTGGCGCCGGCCTGACAGCACCTTTGGCCGGTTGCCGATGACGGACCTTGACGACGGACGTTCACTCTCGTTCAGCCTGCCATCCTCTGCTGGGCCGCCTCCGGGTTGGTGCTTCCAGATTGAGGCCGTTGTCCCCAGAGCTTCGCACGTCGGATTGCTCCTCCGCACGCCCGGGTAGCAGCACTTGGGTGGACAAGGTTCCTTCACAGGACACTCCATCATTGAACCTTGCGGGCGGCTGGAGAGGTGTAGGTCCCCAGCAACCCTCAGGTCACACGCCACCGGTCTGCCACCTGCGTTGCTCCCGGTGCGCCGGTGCGTATGCCATCGGCGCAGGCACCCGAACGGTCGCGGCTCACGATCGTGACCTCGCCCCCGTGCCGCTTGAGCCATGACGCCAGCGTGTCGGCGTCGCGGTCGGGCAGGAGATCGATAACCCGGTGCCGTTCAAGGTCGCAGATGACCGTGCCGTAGCGCCGGCCGCGCAGCCAGGCCTAGTCATCGACCCCAATGACCCGTGGCGGCGGGAACACTACGTCGCTCGTCTGGACCATGCGCAGCAGCGTGTCACCGCTGACCGGCATGGCAAGCCGCCCGGCCAGGCGCGATCCGGGTTCGCTGCCCAGAGCAAAGCCGATTTGGCGCTGCATGTCGCCCAGGCGCGTGGTGCGGCGGGCTCGCAGCGGCCCAACCTCGGGCAGGCGCTCGGTGAAGATCTGGCGCGGGCAACTGGCGCTCGTGCACCGGAACCGCCTTGCCCGTACCTGGACAGCGACGACGCGCCCCTGCGAGGGCAGGTCAGCCAGCGTGCGGGTGTAGTGGCTGTGGACCTGCCCAGAGGGGCCGCCACAAAGCGGACAGGTATCCGAGGACGACGTGGGCACGGTGACGAGGATGGTGCGGTCGGGCGCGGGTAGGACCTGCACGACCGACAAACCTGCCGGGATCAGCGGCAGCAAAAGACGGGACAACGCGGGGTGTCAAGCCTCCGAAAATCTCCATCCCATGTGGTCCTTGGTCATCCTACGTTCCACCCAACTGCACCAGAAGCGCGGATGAACCTTGATCCGCCGCTTGAACTCCTCGTGCAGGCGCTCGATGGCGTTGGTGGTCCGCGCTGACTTCCACTGCGACGGGGGCAGGCGGAGGTAGGCGAACAGGCGCCCGCCTGCCTCTTCCAAGCTGGTGGCCACGGCCGGGCAGCGCAGCCGCCACTTGCGCAGGAACGCGCGGCGGCGCTCCTGCACGGCCTTGGGCGTGTCGGCGTAGATCATGTTTGTGCAGTCGGCCGTGACCTCCTCGTGCAGGCTGTCCGGCGCGTGGCCGAGGAGGTTGCGGTGCTTGTGGACCGTGCAGCGCTGCGCGGGCACCTCGGGCCACAGCGCCGCCAGCGCCCG
>CAXTOB010000811.1:0-2435 GCA_964245505.1 uncultured Acetobacteraceae bacterium
CGCCAGGCCGGCGATGCGCAGGACGCCCGTCGCCGTGCGCCGGCCCGGCGCCCGGATGGCGCCCGCAGCTGTCAATGCCGCTTGAATGCTCCCCGAAGCTACCGGTTGAAATCTCCCCAGTTCGGGGCGGTGATCAGCCGCTGATCTGATCTTCGCTCCTGTCCTTTGGTGGCCTGCCACGGCGCTTGGCGAGCGGTGAGGGCGGCGCGGCAGGTTTGGCGCGCATGGTGTCGGGCACAAGGCTGGCGTGCTGGCGCATGCGGTAGCTGCTGCCCTCGATCTGCACGACGGTTGCGTGGTGGAGCAGCCTGTCCAGCAGGGCCGCGGCGACGACGGGATCGCCGAAAACCTGGTCCCACTCGCCGAAACCGCGGTTGGAGGTCAGGATCATGGCGCCGCGCTCGTAGCGGGCGTTGACCAGCTGAAAGAACAAGTTTCCGCCGCCGGGTATGACGGGCAGGTAGCCGATCTCATCCACGATCAAAAGCTGCGGCCGGCACAGGAACCGCAGCCGTTCGCGCAAGCTCCCATCCCGCTCGGCGCGGGCGAGTGCGGTGACCAGGTCGGCCAGGGTCATGAAATACACGCTGCGCCCGGCGCGGATCGCCTCGACGCCCAGAGCCACGGCAAGGTGGGACTTGCCGGTGCCGGGCGGGCCGAGGAGGTGCAGCACCTCGCGCCGGTCCACAAAGCCGAGCTGGGCCAGCGCCAGGACGCGGCCGCGGTCCAGCAAGGGTTGGAACGAGAAGTCAAAGCCGTCCAGCGTCTTGACCGCGCCGAGCCGCGCCATGCGCAGCGCCGCCTTGACCCGCCGGCCCTCGCGCCAGCCCAGCTCGTCGGCGAGCAGGGCCTCGATGGCCTCCACCGCCGAGGTTTCGCCGCGCTCAAGCTGCTGACGCGCCGCTCCAGCTTCAGCACCGCCTGGAACGGCCCGGCGGGCAGCGGCCTGAGATGGGACCGTTCCTCGGCGAAGTGCTCGCACACGACCCGCCGCGTGGTGGCGTGGGTGCGCGCATTGGCCACCTCGTCCAGCCACTGCCGGAGCTGGCCGTTGAGGTCGTCCAGGTTGCGGAAGCTCCGGGCCAGGAAGAAGTCCTCGCGCACGTAGCGGAACGGGCGCTCGACCTTGCCCTTGCTCTTGGCCCGGTAGGGGCGGCATGCCCGGGGCTGGAAGCCGTAGTGCCGGGCGCAGGCCACCAGCACGGGGTTGTAGACCACGCCCGTCTCGTCCTCGCCGCTGACCGCCGTGCGCATGCGGTCATACAGGATCTCGCCCGGCACGCCGCCCAGTGCTTCAAAGGCGGCGGCGTGGCAGCGCAGCACCGCCTGCAGGTCCTGGTGGGCGACGAACCGCGCCCAGATCAGCCGCGAATGCCCCAGCACCATGGAAAACAGCCACACCACCCGGCTCACGCCGGGCTCGGCCGTGAACTCGGCGCGGAAATGGGCGAAGTCCACCTGCGCCTGCTGCCCCGGCGGGGTCTCGAACCGTTGCTCGAAGCCGACCGGCGTTTGAGGGCGCACGGTGCGCAGGAAGTCCGTGAGCTGGGTATATCCACCCCGGTAGCCCATGGCCCGCAACTCGCGCAGCAGCCGGCTCGCCCGCAGCTCGGGAAAAGCGGCCACGCGCTTGCGCAGACAAGCGTGGTAGGGGGCAAGCAGGGTCGGCCGCGGCGGACGCGGCGTGTAGGCCGGCGGCTCCAGCCCGCGCGCGATGTAGCGACGGACCGTTTTGCGGTCAAAGCCGGTGCGCCGGGCGATGTCGGACACGCTCAGCCCTTGGCGGTGCAGGTCAAGGATCATCATAAGCTCTCCCAATCGGACCATCGGCGCCGCCTCCGTTTGGCAGAGGCCATATCGCGCCGGATCAGCCCGGCCCCGCGGGCCAGGCACAAAGCTCAGCTTGGGGAGTTTTCGCCCGGTATGTCCGGGGAGTATTCAATCAGCGGCTACATCCGGTGAAGCTGCCGCCCTCCGCGACGGCCAGGAAGGAGCGCAGCAGATCAACGTTCAAGGTCGTCATCATGGTTCATGATAGCCGTTATGCCTGCCGCGCGGGTGCGGAACGGCTTATGCGAGGTGGCATGTCCGACAGGCAGAGCACCGACCGCATGACCCTGACGACCCTGCTGGCCCGTGTTGACCGCTACCTGCTGTTGCTGGCCGGCACGGTGGCCCTGGCGGCGATCCTGCCCGTGCGGGGCGGCGGCGCCAGGGTCCTCGACGCGGCTGTGTTCGGGGGCGTGGCGCTGCTGTTCTTCCTCTACGGCGCGCGCCTGGTGCCGCGTGCCGTGCTCGATGGGCTGCTGCACTGGCGTTTGCAGGCGCTGGTGTTCGCCAGCACCTACGTCCTATTCCCCATCGTCGGCCTGATCCTGACCACCGCGCTGGGACGCTGGCTCGACCCGGCGCTGGCCGTCGGCGTCATGTTCGTG
>CAXTOB010000812.1:0-2420 GCA_964245505.1 uncultured Acetobacteraceae bacterium
GCCGAACCCGGCATCCGTCACCGTCAGCAGGATTTCCTCGGCTTCCTCCAGCGCCGTCACGCGGTCGGCGGACAGGGTCGCTTCGCCCGCGCCCTCGTCGGTTTCATCCACGTCCGCCGCGGCGGCCTCCTCCTCGTCGCCGTTGCGGCGCCGGGCGGCGGCGACCTTCAGATAGGCGGTGCGCTCGTCCGGCCCGGCGTCCACGTGGCGCAGCACCGACAGGCTGATGACCTCGTCGCCCTCCGCCAGCCGGATGCCTCGCACGCCGCTGCTATCGCGCCCGGAGAACACGCGCAGGGTGTCGTCGCCGATCTGGAACCGGATGCAGCGGACCAGCTTGGTCGCCAGGAACACGTCGTCCCCGTCGCGGCACGTCGCCACGCCGATCAGGTGGTCGCCCTCGTCCAGCTTCATCGCGATCAGGCCGGAGGAGCGGACATTGCGGAAGTCGCTCAGCCGGTTGCGCCGCACGCCGCCTGACGCGGTGGCAAAAACGAGGTGCAGGTTCTCCCACAGCGTTTCGTCCTGCGGCAGCGGCAGCACCGTCGTGATGGTGTCGCCGCCCAACTCCGGCAGCAGGTTCACCAGGGCGCGGCCCTTCGCCGTCGGGCTGGCCTCCGGCAGGCGCCACACCTTCTCGCGGAACGCCTTGCCGCCGCTGCTGAAGAACAGCACCCACTGATGGGTGTGCGCGTTGAAGCTGCGCGTCACCACGTCGTCCCCGCGGGTGCCGGCGCCGGTGCGTCCGCGCCCGCCGCGGTTCTGCTGCCGGAAGATGTCGAGCGCCGTCCGCTTGATGAAGCCATCGCGGGTGATGGTCACGACCATCTGCCCCGGCTCGATCAGGCTTTCGTCGTCCTGGTCCGCCGCCGCGTCCACGATGGAGGTCATGCGCGGGCTGCCGATCTCCTCGCGGGCGATCAGCAGCTCTTCGCGCATCACCTCCAAACGGCGGGGACGGCTATCGAGGATTTCCAACAGCTCGCCGATGCGGGTGGCGACCTCTTGCAGCTCGGCCTGGATCTTGTCGCGCTCCAGCCCGGTCAGCCGGGCCAGGCGCAGCTCCAGGATGCCGCGGGCCTGGGCCTCGGTCAGGCGGACCTGGCCGTCCACGATCTGGTTGCCGCTGTCGTCGATCAACGCCAGCAGCGCCGCCACGTCGCCCGACGGCCAGGAGCGCTCCATCAGGGCCACGCGAGCGGTGGCGCTGTCCGGGCTGGTGCGGATGACGCGGATCACCTCGTCTATGTTGGCCACCGCGATGGCGAGGCCGACGAGAAGGTGCGCCCGCTCCCGCGCCTTGTTCAGCTCGAACCGGCTGCGGCGGAGGATCACCTCCTCGCGGAAGGCGATGAACAGTTCCAGCGCGTCCTTCAGGCCCATCAGGCGCGGGCGTCCATTGTCCAGCGCCAGCATGTTGACGCCGAAACTCGTCTGCAGCTGGGTGAAACGGTAGAGATGGTTCAGCACCACCTCCGGCGTCGCCTCGCGCCGCAGCTCGATGACGATCCGCATGCCGTCGCGGTCGCTTTCGTCGCGCAGGTCGGTGATGCCCTCGATCTGCTTGCTGCGGATCAGCTCGGCCATGCGTTCCAGCAGGGTGGTCTTGTTCACCTGGTAGGGGATTTCGTTGATGACGATGGCGGTGCGGTTGCCGCGCATGTCCTCGAACGCAGCCTTGGCGCGCAAGACGACGCTGCCGCGCCCGCCCTCGAACGCGCTGCGTATGCCAGCGCGGCCCAGGATGATGCCGCCGGTGGGGAAGTCCGGGCCGGGAACGATCTTCATCAGGTCGTCAAGGCTGGTGGCCGGGTCGGCGATCAGGGCCAGGGCGGCGTCTATGATCTCGGTCGGGTTGTGCGGCGGGATGTTGGTGGCCATGCCCACGGCGATGCCGTTGGCGCCGTTGATGAGCAGCACCGGGTAGGAGGCCGGCAGCACCCGCGGCTCCTCGTTGCTCTCGTCATAGGACGGCGAGAAGTCAACGGTCTCCTTGTCAATGTCGGTCAGCAGCAAGGCCGCGGCCTTGGCCATGCGGGACTCGGTGTAGCGCATGGCCGCCGGGGGATCGCCGTCTATGCTGCCGAAGTTGCCCTGGCCGTCAATCAGCGGCACCCGCATGGAGAAGCTTTGGGCCATGCGGACGAGGGCGTCGTAGATGCTGGCGTCACCGTGCGGGTGATACTTGCCCATCACGTCGCCGACGATGCGGGCTGATTTTCGGTAGGGCTTGTCGGCGGTGTAGCCGCTCTCGTTCATGGCGAACAGGATGCGGCGGTGCACCGGCTTCAGCCCGTCCCGCGCATCGGGCAGCGCGCGGCTGACGATGACGGACATGGCGTAGTCGAGGTAGGAGCGCCGCATCTCGTCCTCCAGCATCACCAGAGGGGATGCTGGCGGGAGGCCGGGAGGAACGGGGA
>CAXTOB010000813.1:0-2419 GCA_964245505.1 uncultured Acetobacteraceae bacterium
TCATGATTTCTCATCCTGATCGCCGCGCTTTCTCATCCAGATTGTCGCGCTACAGTCCTGGCGGTAGTTCTTCCAGCGAAAGCTGACCTGGCCGCCGTCGATGGCGACCAGCCGGCTGTTTGAGATGGCGATGCGGTGGGTGTAGCGCCCGACATAGGTGAGGACCTGGTGCGGGCCGGCGAAGGGCCGCTTGGCATAGATAACCCAGTCCACACTGCGTGCCGGCGCCAGGTGCCGCAGGAACGCAGCCCGTTCCCGCAGCGGCTCGAGGCTGGAGAAGAAGCTCAGTCGGCCCGCGGCGAACGCCTTCTCCAGGTGGTGGAGGAACACCCCGCGGAACAGGCGGGACAGGACCCTGACCGGTAGGAAGAAGCCGGGCCTGCTGGCGATCCATCGGCTGCCGTCGGGTGAGATCCCGCCGCCCGGCACGAGGCAGTGTAGGTGGGGGTGGTGCAGCAGGTTCTGGCCCCAGGTGTGCAGCACGGCCAGGACGCCGATCTCGGCGCCGAGGTGGGCGGGGTCGGCGGCGATCCTGCGCAAGGTCTCAGCGGCCGCATGGAACAGGATGTCGTAGACCACCGGCTTGTTCTGGAAGGCGATGACGGCGACCTCGTCCGGCACCGTGAAGACGACGTGGAAGTAGGGGACATCGAGCAGTTCCGCTTGGCGGTCCGCCAGCCATTGGGCGCGGGCGAGGGACTGGCACTTGGGGCAGTTCCTGTTGCGGCAGGAGTTGTAGGCGATGCGCTGGTGGCCGCAGCCGTCGCAGCGCTCGACGTGGCCGCCGAGCGCCGCCGTCCGGCAGAGGTCGATCGCGCTCATGGCATGGCGCTGCGCGGTGGACAGCGAGCCGCCGTGCCGCTGTCGGTATGCCTCGCCGTAGCGGCGGAACACGTCCGCCACTTCCGGGGTGCCGGATGCCATGGGCTGGGCGCTCAGGCGGGCGCGCAGGCGGTCTGTGCAGGGGAGGTGGGTGCTGCCCGCAGCGCATCCAGCGGACTGGCCGTCGCGCAAACCCTGCTGGTCGCCAAGCGCAGATACTTGGCCGTGGTGTTGAGGCTGCGGTGGCCGAGCAGCAGCTGGATGGTTCGCAGGTCGGCGCCGCTCTCGAGCAGGTGGACCGCAAAGGCGTGGCGCAGTGCATGCGGCGTGACCGGCTTGGCGGTGCCGCCTTGGCGTCGCACGATCCGGCAGACGTCCTCCACGGCCGAGGGCGTGATCGGCTGCCCGGCCACGTCGCCCGGGAACAGCCACTCCCTTGGCCGTGCTGCGCGCCAATAGCTGCGCAGCAGGTCCAGCAGCCTGGGCGACAGCATGACGTAGCGGTCCTTCTGCCCCTTGCCCTGATCAACGCGGATGGTCATGCGCTGGCTGTCGATCGCGTCGGGCCTGAGCCGCACCGCCTCCAAGATGCGTAGCCCGGCGGCGTAGCAGACAGTCAGGATCACGCGGTGCTTCAGGCTGCTGATCGCATCGAGGAAGTCAGCGACCTCCTGCGGGCTCAGTATGACCGGCAGCGTCTGCGGCCGGCGGCTGGTCGGGATGACGTCGTCGAGGTCCCATCCCCGCCGGAGCGTGACCTTGTAGAGAAAGCGGAGAGCGGCGACGGCGACCCCGACCGAGCTGGCCGCAAGCTGCCGGTCCCGGCTCAGGTGGAGCTGAAACGCTCGGATCTCGGCAGGCCCCAACAGCTCCGGCGACCTGTGGAAGTGGCCGGCGAACTGCGAGACATACTGCAGGTAGGCACGTTGCGTGTGTAGCCTGAGGTTGCGAAGCTGCATGTCCTCGGTCATGCGTTGGCGAAGTGGGGTCATGGACGGCTCCTATGCAGGGTGACGCGCGCGACAGGCGCGGCGCCACGATCCTCCAAGCAGGACCGTCGAACGAAGGACGTTCAGCGTGCAGAAGTCCGGGCCAGGTTGGCGCCGAACTCAGCAGTCAAAGAAAATAACTACCGCGGAGCGGTTTAGTCCAAACGCTGTTATCGCGCGTAGCGCAATTCCATGGGTTGCCAGCGCCGGGCGGCCCGCCGATGATGCTCGGCGATGCTCCGAACTGTCCGCACACCCCCGCGCTCCAGCCTCCTGCGCCGCCTTGCCGGATCTAAGTAGCGCCATGGGCGCGCACCTCGCCCAGCTTCGGCTGGCGGGCTTCAAGAGCTTCCCCGACCCGGCGACCCTCGACATCTTGCCCGGCCTCACCGGCCTGGTCGGCCCCAACGGCTGCGGCAAGAGCAACCTGGCCGAGGCGCTGCGCTGGGCCATGGGCGAGGGCCGGGCCGGCGCGCTGCGCGGCGATGCTATGGACGACCTGATCTTCGCTGGAACCAGGACCCGCCCCGGCCGGGATGCGGCTGAGGTGACTTTGACGCTGGAGGGCCGCTTCCCGCCGCCCTTTGCGGACGAAACCCGGCTGCGGG
>CAXTOB010000814.1:0-2413 GCA_964245505.1 uncultured Acetobacteraceae bacterium
GAATTCGACGCCGGCTGCTTCCAACGTGGCTCGGATAGCGGCAATCGGATCATCTTGGTCCATCTGATCGGGTAGCCTGGCCACCTGCCCTGCCTTCTCATATGTCGCCACGATGTATTCTGACGTGTTGCTGCGAAGGCCTAGCTGCAGCCTGCTCCAGCCCAGCAGAGCACGCGCAGCCTTGATCTGATACGGGGTTATGGGTCCAGCTTCCGTAGTTGCACGCCCCCGCCGGCCCCGTTCTCGGGGATGAACTCAATGCCGGCTGCCTCCAGGGTGGCGCGGACGGTGGTGAGAGGATCGGTCAAGTCAGGGCGTCTACGAACGTTCGCGATTTGGCCCGTCAGCTCGAACTTCCTCACAACGTATGTGGACGTGTTGCTGCGAAGACCTAGTTGCATCTGGCTCCAGCCCAGCAAAGCCCGCGCAGCCCTTAACTGATCCGACGTCATTGCCTCGACTTTCACAAGATCATTGTCGCTCATCCGTGCCCCGCCACGTCCTTGGGCGGCCCTAGCAGGTCCAAGGCATTCAACAGCCCATCTCGCACGTTTGCAGCCGGCTCAAGCTGACGAGCAAGGATCACAACGGCGCTGCCGTCGAGCACCAGCTTGATCGCTTCGGCCACAATCTTCGGATCGATTGCGGCGAAGGTGGCCTCGTCGGACAGCAGCCACACGCGAGCGATCGGGGCCGCACCATCCCGCGCCACCATCGAACGGTGGGGATACTCGTCCAGACTCTCCTTGGTCAGGTCTGGGATTGCGGGGTCAAGACTCACCCCTTTTGCTTCGAACATGGTGCCGGGGAAGATGGTCACGGCAGCTTGCGCCATTTGCCTGTAGGCGTCCGATACCGCTTCGCCACCGTGACACCGATCGTCTGATAATCGGCCTCTGCACCGTGCTGCTTTAGGTATGTCAAATGCCCGGCGTTCTGGATTTCCCGGAGCATTGCTTTGATGGCTTCTAGATCGCTGACTGCAATTTCCGCTTTCCCAACTCCATGTTCAAGCACTGCATGGTCCAAACGTTCAACCGTCAAGGCGGCGGTATGGCTCATAGAAGCCAAAACACCGCCCGCCAGCGACTGCCTGACCTGTCCCGCCAGCGACTGCTGGGCAACAGCAGCTACGGCGTCCATTCCGGTGCGTGTGTGGCGAAAATCGTCATTCATGGTCGCTGTCCTTTGCTTTCCGCAGCCGCACGCCGGCACCCTCGCCATTCTCAGGAATGAAGATGATCCCGGCTCGCTCAAAGGCGGACTGGATAGCTGTAAGATTGTTCGGCATTGGCGCTGTCTTGCCCGTCTCAAACTTCCGGACGGTGTTGAGAGCAACCCTAGCCTCTCGCGCAAGGTCGTCGCCGGTCCAATTCAGCAGCCCGCGGGCTGCCCGGCATAGTTCGGGTGTGATTGCTACCATAGCCGCACCCTGACATGTAGCAACTAAAAGAGCAACCAAGCACTTTATCGCTTGCACTCGGATGCTGCCTAGCTCATGGTCATAAACACCATCCATGCACTAAAAGAGCGCACCATGTCCTACCACAACACCAACACCCTCCGCGCGATCCCCACGTTCACCCCTGCCTGGCGCGTGCTCGGCCCATCTCCGATGGATCGCCTGATTGGTGACCTGCGCGTCGCCCTAGACCGGCGTGACGGCTATTGCACGGCCTACGCCGACGCCCGCGCCTCGCTGTCTCGCGCCAATCGCAGCCGGATTGAGTATCGCCGGGCCAACCAGCGCGACGCCTTCCGCGCGCTGAACGCCGCCCGCGCCGTGATCCGCGCTCGCGCCAAGGCTGTCATCGCCGCTCGTGCGGCGCTGCTCGCCGCCGGCATGACGCTCGAACAGATCGCGGTCTTGGCGCCCGGCGGGGAGGCGTAGGCTATGGCTCCCATCCCAGCGCATGTGTCACCGGATGCTTCCTGTCACGTCCTACGCCGCGTGCTGGTGCATCTTCCCGCTAAGGCCGCCGGCCAGGAATGGACTACTCGCGCCTGCGGTATGCCGCTGTTCTCGAATCTAGAGCGCGCGTCCGGCGTGTGCAGGTCGTGCGCCTCGGGCTGGACGCACCCGGAAGATCATCCGCTGGTGCCGGTGTCTGACGCGGCTGCGCACGCTCGGTTCAGCCTGCGGCATTGGCAGGCCATGCAGGAACAGGCGGAAACTCCTGCGGACCTCGCCCGTGCTGCCGAAGGTGTTGCCGTGTGGTCGGCCCGCGTGGCGACCCTTGCGCATCTCTCCATCCCCATCGCGAAGGACACGGGTTCCACACCTGCGATCTGACGCCATCCGTGCCGGGGCGGCTCCCCGGTATTCAAGGTGGCGCGGACAGGGCTTGCCTCCCCGTCTGGAGTGCGCCCCTGGCGGTGGACAGGTTCAAGCCACTGTTTTGACCGTCTGCCG
>CAXTOB010000815.1:0-2404 GCA_964245505.1 uncultured Acetobacteraceae bacterium
GCGACGTAGTCGTCGTAGCGGTTTGGATCGTCCCAGCTCATCGCACCGCCTCCACCTGGGAATGCTGATTGGGGACAATGCTGTCCCGATCGGACAGAAAGCCCGGGGCTGCCATCAGGCCGAAAGCGAATGCGGCAAACAGGATTGCACCGGCTATCAGCTTCAGCACCGCTCGATGATCGAGCATTGGGGTTCTCCTTGCTGGAATCTTCTTTTCCGAAGACCCCTCCCCCCAGTCGCATCGCGGAGGTGGGGCAAGGGCGTAGCCGGCGTAGCCGGGCGCGCGTGCCTGCACTTGCAGGCCGTGCGACCCTTGCGGCGCCGATCGCGGATGCGGCACTTCAAACTTTCCCCGGGGCTGGTCGCTCTTTTGCTGGCGCGGGACTTCGTTCGCGCTAGAGTCTCCTCATGCCCCGCCGCCCAAAAGCATCGCAGACGCCAGTACCGGTCCATCTGCCGCTGTTCTCGGAGCGTGTGTCATTGGTCCGGGTCAAGCCCGAACTGAATGAGTGGCGTTTCTACCCCTTGGAGGTCTGGCCCGATCTCTTCGGGCGAGCGTTACTGGTGCGGCACTGGGGGAGGATCGGAACCCAAGGCCGTATGCGGCTAGACCCGCACACCGATACTGGCGCCGCGGTGAATGCTCTCGCGACAATCGCCCGTTCTAAGGCGCGGCGCGGTTATGGCATCCGGCTGGCTGGCTGACGGTCAGACCGGAGCGACGTCTCCATCCTTCTTCGCGCCGCGAGCTACCACTTGCAACATCTGGTTGAGCAAGGGGCGCTGCAGAATCAACGCCTCGGCGGGCGGCGCTGTCATCCAGACCTCGATCTCTTCGGCCGTGGTCAAAATCACCGGCATTGCTTTCGGATGATAGGCGCCCACGACATCGTTCGGCTCCGTGGTCAGAAACGCGAACAGGTCGTTGGTCGTCTCACCCTCCTTCACCTTCCGGACCGACGTCCAGCGCGTCCAGATGCCGGCGAAGAATGCAAGCGGCCGGCTCTCGTCGAGCGCGAACCAGATCGGCGGTCGGGAGCCGTCGGGCAACACCTCGTTTTCGGCGAAACTGGTGAACGGGACGAGGCACCGGCTTTCGACAGCAAGCCATCGACGCCAGTGCGAGGATTTAGTGTTGCGCACGTTGGTCACGCCCAAATCGGATTTCTTGCCCTCCAACGCAAAGACCGGCGACGGCATGCCCCATCGGGCCATCGTCAGCTCGCGCCCGTCGAGATGGTTGCGCACGATTGGCGCGGGATAGTCTGGAAAGATACCGGGCAGTGGCGGCAGGTTGCCGGTCCGGTCATGCATCGCCTTGGCGAGATCGCGGATCGCCTGCTGACTTTTCGTGATGCTGTAAAGATTACACATCGTTTAGAGATTGCGTGAGGGTTCGGTGCGCGTCCAGGGTCTGTCTACAGCAATCGGGGTTCGGGTTCGGGCCGAGCAACGCCCACACCCAGAGCGATCCGGTCTACTTCATGGCGATGCGCCAGGCAGCTCCAGAGGGTGGGACCGGCGAGTTTGTGTGGCGGCCCGAAGCCGAAGGATGGGTATTTGCACTGGCAGATGTGGCAGCGACGCGCCTCATACTCCCGCATCATCGCCTGGTGGGGGGTCTCGTTCGTGTTGGCTTCTTCGGTCGCCCAACCATCGCCAGGCGCCTTTCTGGCGCTTAGCTGCATTTCGACCAGCCGCAATGGACGCAGCTCAGGCAGCCGGCTTCACGCACCAGACCAGGCTGGCTGCATTTCGGACAGAGCGGCCCAAGTTGGCCAGTGGTCGCGATCGACGTGGGGCTTGCCTTCGTCTCGATAAGGGGCGGTTCCGCGGGCGCCAGAAAGCCAGTCTCGCGCATGTGGCGTTCCAGCACCTCGCCGATCGCGGCGACCAGCGACGGCACGTAGCGGCCGTTACTCCATTGGCCGCCTCGTGGGTCGAACACTTGCTTCAGCTCGTCTGCCACGAAGGCCACCTCGCCGCCGCGGCGGAACACGGCCGAGATCATCCGGGTGAGTGCGACCACCCAGGCGTAGTGCTCGAGGTTCTTACTGTTGACAAAGACCTCGAATGGTCGGCGCATGCCGTCCAGCTCGATGTCGTTCACCGTGACGTACATCGCGTGCTCGCTGTCCGGCCAGCGGAGCTTGTAGGTAGCACCGATGACCTTGTCCGGGCGCACCATGAGGTCGGTCGTGCCCGCACCAGGCGGCGGCACAGCCTCGGCCGCGACGGCCGGGGCCGGCTCGGCGGGCTTCACCTCCAGCACGGAGCCTGTGATGGCGTTCGGGCGATACGTCGTGCAGCCTTTGCAGCCGGAACGGTAGGCATCGAGGTAGACCGCCTGGAACGCCTCGAAGCTGATATCTTCCGGGACGTTCACCGTCTTGCTGATCGCGCT
>CAXTOB010000816.1:0-2399 GCA_964245505.1 uncultured Acetobacteraceae bacterium
GTCCCGTCCGACCAAGGGCCGCACCACGGCAAGGACCGCCGCGAGGGCCGCATCCACCCCACCCGGCGACGCCAGGCCGGGGGCGCCGGCGCCCGCCGCATCGGCACGTATGCCGCCGGCCCACAGCGCCGCCCGGCAGCGGCTCCGCCCAAGGTCAACCGCCAACAGTCTTTCGTCCGCATCCATGGCGGAACCCTACACCAGGCGTCGCCGATCCCAAGCGCCAGCCCCTGACGCCGCCGCTCCGGGGTGCTATGGCGGCAGAGTGATGCAGCACGGGATGATGATGGGACGCGGCGCTCCCTGCTCCCTCTCCCTCCGGGAGAGTGTTGGGGTGAGGGAAGCCTCGCAGCACGGACGCCGGCCCAGCACCAGCCATGTCCATCCAGGGCAAGCTACGTGCTTGTAGCCTCCCTCACCCCAACCCTCTCCCGGGAGGAGAGAAGGAAGTGACGCCGGTTGCACTGTTCGAGCTGGTGCTGCTGCTGCTCGCCGCCATCGTCGTGCTGGAGCTGCTGGCCCGGCGGTTGCATTTGCCGCCAGCGGCCGCCTTCGTGCTGGGCGGCGGAGCATTGGCCCTAATGCCCGGCACACCGGAGCTGAGGCTAGACCCCGATCTGGTCCTGGTGCTGTTCCTGCCGCCGCTGCTGACGGCCAGCGCCCACTTCACGGCCTGGCGGGACTTCCGCGCCAACCTGCGCATCATCCTGCAGCTTGCGGTGGGGGCCGTGGTGTTCACGACGCTGGTGGTCGGCGCCGTCGCGCACCTGGTGGCGCCGGGCCTGCCCTGGGCGGCGTGCTTCGCGCTCGGCGCCATCGTGTCGCCGCCGGACGCCGTGGCGGCGAAGGCGGTGCTGGCCGGGCTGCGCCTGCCGCGCCGCATCGTCGTGCTGCTGGAGGGCGAGAGCCTGGTCAATGACGCCACTGGGATCGTGCTGTTCCGCATGGCGGTCGCTGCCGCGGTCACGGGCACGTTCAGCCTGGTTGACGCTACGGGCAGCTTCGCCGTGCTGGCCGTCGGCGGCGTACTGACCGGGCTGGCGTTCGGCGTCGTGGGCGTCCTCGCCTTGGCCCGGCTGCGCGACCCGCATCTGGCAATGCTGTTCACCCTGCTGATGTCCTGGGCCAGCTATATCGGGGCCGACGCGCTAGGAGTGTCGGGCGTGCTGTCCGCCGTCGCCGTCGGACTTCTCATTGGATGGCGGCAGCACACGCTGCTGAGCGCCCAGCTGCGGACGGAGCTGACCGCCGTCTGGGGCGTCGTGGTCTATGTGCTGGAGGCGCTGGTCTTTATCCTGATCGGCCTGTCGCTGCGTGGCGTGCTGGACCGGCTGGGCCAGGTGCCCGGCGGGGTCGGCGCCGTGGTGCTGCCCGGCGCCGCCGTCCTCCTGGCGGTCGTGGTGTCCCGCTTTGCCTGGATCATCCCGGCTACCTACGTGCCGCGGCTGCTGCTGCCGGGCCTGCGGCGACGGGACCCGATACCCCCATTCTCCGTGCCCGTGGTGATGAGCTGGGCCGGGATGCGTGGGGTGGTCAGCCTGGCCGTGGCGCTCGGCTTGCCTGATGGGTTTCCCGGGCGCGACTTCATCCTGATCACCACTTTCGCCGTCATCCTGCTGACGGTGCTTGTGCAGGGCTCGACGCTCGGCCCTCTGATCCGGTGGCTGCGACTGGATCGCTTCGTGCTGCACGGGCGGGAAACGATGACGGAGGCCGCGGCGCGCGCACGGATGTCCGCAGTCCAGCTTGCCGCCGTGCAGGCCCGCGCCATGTTGCCGGACGGCACGGCACGGCATCCGCGCCTGTTGGAGCAGTATTCCTACCGTGCCCGAGCGTCTGCCCGATTCAGTGAGGCCGCCGGCGCCCTGAACGTGGACCGCACCGAGCATTTCGAGATCGTGCTGGCGGCCCTCGACGCCGGCCGGGCCGAACTGCTGCGCCTGCATCGCGAAGGCCAGATCCATGACCAAGTGCTGCACGCGCTGGAGCAGGAGCTGGACCTGGAGGAACTGTCCGCCCGGCGCCACCTGACCGGGGCGTAGGGCTTTCTGTCTCCCTCTCCCTCCGGGAGAGACGCCCTGCATCAAGGCTGATGCGCTATCATGGACGAAAATAGGCATTTTTATAGCAGGGTTGGGGTGAGGGAATCCGAATGCACGGACCGTCCCAGTCCAAGCGCCGAGGGGTTCTGCCGTGATGTGGCCTGGTGCATACAGCATTTCCCTCACTCCAACCCTCTCCCGGAGGGAGAGGGAGAAGGAAGCGGTCCTTATGCCTGGAGCGCGTCCTGGATGGCTGCAAGCCATATGGCGACTGCGCGCGCGCCTGGGTCCACGTGTCCGGCCACGCGGTCGCCCAGGTAAGACGCACGGCCCCGGCGGGCCAGCATGGCTCCTGTT
>CAXTOB010000817.1:0-2397 GCA_964245505.1 uncultured Acetobacteraceae bacterium
TCACGCGCTGCCCTGTGTGCCCGTAGCGTTCTCGCCGGAAGACGTGCGGCGGCGGATCGTGACGCAATGCCTGCCACAATGAAACACCATAAAATAGAAAGCAATTGAAAATGCCGCTGGACAACCAAACTGTCGCCACAAAGCCGAATACACCGGAGGTAGCAAAGCGGGTCGAAAAGGAACCGGTCAGAGAACTACTCGACCAGATGACAAGACAGCGCACACTTCTGGTCGCGAAGGATCCCTCACTTGCCAAGACCATCGAGACGCTCAGCCAACAGGGCAATGACCCTGCGCGACTGTCGCAAGAGGGCTTCAAGACCAGAGTCGCTTACGCACTCCAGGACATGGAAAGGCATACGGGACGGTTGGAGATCGGAAGCCCACAAGTGAGGGCGGAAATGCATCGCCTGGCTGGCACGGCTCCGGGCCTCGAAAACGAGCGCATGCAGGAGCTAGTTCGGGGATCGCACCTTCTTCACGACAAGTCCCTGCTCACCGACATCAGAAAGATGGCCTGGGATATCGGCGCACGCGTTGAACAAAAAGGTCCCGAAATAGACAGCCGGGTCGATGCCCTCGAAAACAGGGTACGACTTGCCATGCGCATGACAGATCCCTCTCCGGTCCAGCAGTCCCAGCAAGGCGCACCCCAGACGGCGGCTGCAGGAGATCATCGGCCGCCGTCACAGCGTCCAGCCGCCGGCGACACCAGCGCAGACAGCACGCCAACACGCCAGCAGTACCCCGGAAACGGGCAAAGCGACCCTCGGGTGTTTACTGGTAATCAGAACCAAGCTCCGGCTCAGGTGCAACACTCGGTGCTTGACACGCTGCTGCGCGCGATGAGGCCAGATGGCCGGCAGCCCCCTCCTCCGTGGGAGCCGCCCCACACGCCGATGGCAGACAGGGTTGCGGCGGAAGACCGGCGCGTCCTTGGACGGAGCGACGAACGGGCGTTCGAAAATGCGGAAAAGCGCGGTCAGGCGGCCCTCGGCGCACTGCAAAGCTTTGCCAACGGAGAGGGTGCCGCGGTCATGAGCAAAATACGCGAGGCCGCAAAGACCGAACCCGGCGGGATGGCGCAGGTGCTGTCCGAAATGAAGGAAGGCGGCAGGTTCAGCGATCTGCGCAAGCAGTTCAGTAACGCCATGGCGGACGATGCCGGCGTTGCCGCCGCCTACGACAAGGCCGCGTCGTCGTTGGCCGCCTACGGGAAGAACCGGACCGACGTCCAGGACATCATCGGCCGGCGGCCGGACAACAATGCCCTGACACAACGCTTCGACCAGCTCGACGCCGAAATTGGAAAAGCTGCCTCAACGACACCCAGCAAAACCGATGGCCGCAGCATGATGGAGGACCTGGGCAAGCAAGCTGCGGAACTGCTTCAGCGCGCTGTCGAGACGGTCAAAGCCGCCCTCCGGTCGCCCACTGCAGGTCCTTCAGCCAGTACAGGCTCGTCACCATCCATGAGCCCCTAACTGGCACTGTTCGCAAGAAGACATGGCAGGCTTCGCGGGAAATCCCCGCGAGGCCCGTCATGCGAAACCCCTGGTTCGTCCCGCTCCTTCTCGTTTTCGCAGCGCTGGTCCTCGTTGAGCCAGCACTAGCGCAGGCTCCACCCCCCGGAAACAACTACAACGTCAGCTGGGCGGCACTGAACCCCGGCAACGACTGGGCTGCGCAGGTCATCCAGTCGCTTTTCCCCATAGGCGGGACGACGGCATCCCCCGGGACATCTCCGGGTTCAGAGACGACAGTCATTCAGCTCCTCGTCGGCCAGTTCACCGGCTTCGTGGGGGCAATCGCTTGCGCCTTCGTAGCCTACACCACGATCATGAACATCCACCGGGCAGCCGAGACATCGCGGGTCCTCGGACAGGGTCAGACGTGGATGTTCGTGGTCCGCGTCGGCTTCGCAGGAATCATGATGTTTCCCCTCGGCGGCGGATTCTCGGCAGGCCAGGCGCTCGTGGCACAAAGCGCGATGTGGGGGGTCGGGATGGCAAAGGCTCTCTACACCAACGCAATCCAGGCAGTCGGTCCAGACGCCGCGGTTATAGCCCAGCCGATGATCCCAGGAACCCAATCGATCGTCGCCGGATTGATCGACAACGAGTTGTGCATGCAGTTGGTCAATCTGGCGGCGGCCGGAAGCAACGGCGGGCAACCGCTCGTGCCGACGCCGACGCCGCTGGCCGTCACGGATAACGGAAACGGCGGCTACATAACCTATCGATATTCGCTGTCTTCCGGGGACGAGTCTGGTAACCCGGCTTGTGGCTCGGTCACAATCCGGGAACCCCAGCAGAACCAACAAATGCTCAATGGCGTCAATGTCGACATGGCTTCGATCCAGAAGTCGGTGCTGACGAACGTTCTCCAGGGAACGAT
>CAXTOB010000818.1:0-2378 GCA_964245505.1 uncultured Acetobacteraceae bacterium
GTCTCAGGCGGTGCTATGCGGGCGCGCGGGACGCACCTTCATGACCACGAACCCAGCACGGCGCAGATGTTCCGCCAGCCGCTCGGCGGCGATCCCGGCAGTCAGGTCGCCACCGCCGCGACGCGGCTTGCCGCGCTCGTCATAGCGCAGTGCGTAGGAGAGGGCTTCGGCAATCTCCTCGGCGGTCGCGGCGGTCAGGTCGGCTCGGGCTGGGTCGGGTTTGAGATCGTCTGGCATGCTGCAAGGCTACGTCGGAACGTGTGAACAGATCAAGAACGACCATCAGTAAGTTTCTGGTTCGATTGACAGAAAACGTTGGAACTCGATGGAGAAGCTTTCCAAACGCTTGGTTTTTGGTTCCGCCGTCAATGTGTTGCAGCGCGACGTTGCGCCGCTTCGCGAACCAAAAAACTACCCAACACGAAAAGGCAGTAGGGTGTGATTGCTCTTTCTGGAGTGTCGGCCAGCCTTCCCTGGGCTGTCGGTCTCGGACAGGGCTACGACGGGTCTGGTCTCTCTGTAGCGTTGGAGGAGGCTGTTCACCCACCACCGAGGAGATCGCATGCTTGACGTTCTACCTGACGGAAATCGCCTGCTACAAGCTGTGAGAGAGGCGCTTGCGGTTGCGGGTTCGCAGTCTTTCATCATCGGGATCGACGGCCGACCGGGAGCAGGCAAGTCGTCGGCCGCGACATGGCTGGGATGGCAGCTCGGGTTGCCCGTGGTGGCGCTGGAGCTGTTCACGGTTCCAGGCTGTGAGCCTGTGGAGTGGCGATACGAAGACCTAGGCCGGGTGTTGGCAACCTTGGTTGGTAAAGCAGCCATCGTCGAAGGCGATTGCCTCTGCGAAGTGCTACAGGCGCTTGACCGTGATCCGGATTTCTTGGTGTGGATCCACAATCAGGGGAGTCGTGAACATGGGCCGGAGGAGCCGACCGATGATTACGTGCGCGCCTTCGATCCCGCGGGCAACGCCGACTTCACCCTAACCTGGTCCCAGCCCCAAACCGCGGCAGTGCCAGACTGAAGACCGAGAGTTGAGCGCGCGGTGCCGTCGCGGAAGTGGTGGAATCGCGTGGTGGCGTAGTCTCCGGCTTGTTTGCAACGAGCCATGACCGGCGTTGAAGCGCCGGCGGAGACCACGCCATGGAACAGAATAGCACTACGACCGAAGCCGCCGACACGACGCTGTTTGCCGGGGAGGCCTGGTTCGGCCCGATCGAGGCAAGCATCCGCGGGCGGGTCCGCGGTTTCATCGAGGAACTGCTGGAGCAGGAGCTGACGGCGGCGTTGGGCCGCAGCCGGTCCGAGCGGGTGGCGGGCGAGCCCAAGGGCTACCGGAACGGCAGGCGGGAGCGCCAGTGGAAGCGCTGATCGCAAGCGCCTACCTGGCGGGCACCAACATGCGCCGGGTCAAGCGTGCGCTGGCAGCCCTGTTCGGAGGCGCCGTGGGCAAGGACATCGTCAACCGAACCTGGCGCAAGGTGCGCACCGACTGGGACGCATGGACCCGGCGGGATTTGGCCGGGGAGGACGTGGTGCGCCTGATCCTGGACGGCACCGTGGTGCGGGTGAGGCTCGACCGCAAGGCGACCAGCATCTCGCTGCTGGTCGTGCTGGGGGTGCGGCGCGACGGGCACAAGGTGCTTCTGTCGATCAAGAACATGGGGGGCGAGAGCGAGGCGGCGTGGCGCAGCATCCTCGACGACTTGGTCGCCCGCGGGCTGCGCACGCCGGCGTTCCTGATCACCGACGGCGCTGCCGGGCTGGAGCGGGCCTTGGCGGCCCTGTGGCCCGACGTGCCGGCCCAGCGCTGCACGGTGCACAAGCACCGCAACCTGCTGGCCCACGCGCCGGACGCGCTGCACGAGGAGGTCACGGCCGACTACACGGACATGATCTACGCCGAGACGCCCAAGGCGGTGCAGGACCGCCGCCGCGCATTCCTGCGCAAGTGGCGCCTACGCTGCCCGGCGGTGGCCACGAGCCTGGAGGAGGCAGGCGATCGCCTGTTCGCCTTCCTTCGTCTGCCGCCTTGCCAATGGCGGTCGGCGCGAACCACCAACGCGATCGAGCGCCTCCACGAGGAGTTCAAGCGCCGGATCAAGACGCAGACGGTGCTGCCCTCGGCCGAGACAGCAGCGATGCTGTTCTGGGCCCTGATGGCATCAGGCCAGATCATCATGCGCAAGGTCGATGGATGGCAGACCTTGGCACAGGAGTTGACCGCCCCCGTTCCCGTTGACCTGGCCGCCTGACCAGAGCAACCATCACACCGCCGGAGATGCGCGCCAGGCCTTTCCACCACATCCGCGACGGCACCCCAGTTCGTTCCGCGGCAGGCTGTCGACGCGGGCACGATGCAGGTGTTTCAGACG
>CAXTOB010000819.1:0-2372 GCA_964245505.1 uncultured Acetobacteraceae bacterium
CCACCATGATGATCATGGGCGACACCTGCACCCGCGCCTGCAGCTTCTGCAACGTCCGCACCGGCCAGCCAAACGCGCTAGACGGCGACGAGCCCGCCCGCGTGGCCGACGCAGTCGCCAAGCTCGGCCTGCAGCACATCGTCATCACCTCGGTGGACCGCGACGACCTACCAGACGGCGGCGCCGCCCACTTCGCCGCAGTGATCCGCGCCACCCGCAACGCCGCACCAGGCACGACCATCGAAGTCCTGACCCCCGACTTCCTCCGCAAGCCCGGCGCCTTGGAGGTCGTCGCAGCAGCCCGCCCAGACGTATTCAACCACAACTTGGAAACCGTCCCCCGCCTTTACACAACCATCCGGCCTGGCGCGCGCTACTACCAATCCCTACGGCTGCTGGACCGGGTGAAGTTGGTGGACCCCACGATCTTCACCAAGTCCGGCCTAATGCTGGGACTGGGAGAGCAACGGATGGAGGTCCTGCAAGTGATGGATGACCTGCGAGTGGCAGACGTGGACTTCCTAACCCTTGGCCAATACCTGCAGCCCACGGTGAAGCATGCCGCCGTGGACCGCTTCGTGCCGCCGGACGAGTTCGGCGAATACGCTGCGATGGCCCGCTCCAAGGGCTTCCTGATGGTCAGCGCCACCCCGCTGACCCGCAGCTCCTATCACGCCGACGCCGACTTCGCGCAGTTGCGTGACGCCCGCGCCCGGCAGCTCGCCGCCGTGGTGGCCTGACGAATGCCCACCCACGCCGAGCGTAAAGTACTGCCCTACACCCCCGAACAGATGTTCGACCTGGTGGCCGATGTCGGTAGATATCCGGAGTTCCTCCCCTGGTGCGCCGGCGCCAAGGTGCGGAGCCGCACCGAGGACCTGCTGGTCGCCGACCTCACAATCGGCTTCAAGATGTTCCGCGAAAGCTTCACCAGCCGCGTCAGCCTGGACCGCCCGCGCATGGTGCAGGTGAAGTATGAGAACGGCCCCTTCCGTTACCTCAACAACCAGTGGTCGTTCGAGCCGAACCCGAGGGGCTGCGAAGTGAAGTTCTTCGTGGAGTTCGAGTTCAAGAGCCGCCTGCTGC
This sequence comes from uncultured Acetobacteraceae bacterium, assembly GCA_964245505.1. Classification (GTDB taxonomy): domain Bacteria; phylum Pseudomonadota; class Alphaproteobacteria; order Acetobacterales; family Acetobacteraceae; genus DASWOJ01. The sequence continues at coordinate 1,087 of CAXTOB010000819.1, forward strand.
AGGCCGCCATAGGCGTCGTGTTCAACGAGGCCGTCCGGCTGATGGTCAATGCGTTCCTCAAGCGGGCCAGGGACGTTTACGGCCAACCCGCTGCGACGATCGCCGTCAGCCCGGCGGCCGTCCCAGCGAAAGGTTGATCAGCATGTATGCCCCACCCCGCTTCGACTTCTCCATTCCCGTCCGCATCAATCTTTATTCCGATACCCAAACCAAACCTTCCGCCGCCATGAAGGCGGCGATGATGGAAGCCGAGGTCGGCGACGAGCAAGGTGGCTCCGACCCCACCATCAACGCGCTATGCGACCGCATGGCGGCGATGCTCGGCAAGGAGGCGGCGATGTTCCTCCCCTCCGGCACCATGTGCAACGAGATCGCCATCCTCACTCAGTGCCGGCCCGGCGATGAGATCCTGGCCCACCACACCGCCCACATCAGCGAATCCGAGGGCGGCGCACCCTGGGCGCTCGCAGGCGTGCAGGTCAGTCCTTTGGACGGCCCAGACGGCATCTTCTCGGCCGCAGCCCTGGCGGCTGCGATACGCCCGGTTTCCCGCTACTCGCCAACCCAGCGCATGGTCGCCGTCGAGCAGACGGCAAACCTGGGCGGCGGCGCAGTCTGGAGCCTGGACGCGCTGAACGGCGTCGCCGAGGTCGCGCGAGCCAACGGCATGGCAACCCACATGGACGGCGCCCGGCTGATGAACGCCGTGGTCGCATCCGGCGTATCCGCGGCGGAGATGGCAGCCGGCTACGACACGGTCTGGCTGGACTTCACCAAGGGATTGGGAGCCCCGCTCGGCGCCGTGCTGGCGGGATCGGCCGAGGTGATCGACGCCGCCTGGCGCTGGAAGCAGCGGATGGGCGGTGCGCTCAGGCAGGGCGGCATGTGCGCCGCCGCCTGCCTATATGCCCTGGACCACAACGTGCCTCGTCTGGCGGACGACCACGCCAACGCCCGCGTCCTGGCACGCGGCCTCGCGCAGGTCCGCGGATTGGATGTCACAATGCCCGCAACGAACCTAGTGTATATAAACACCGAGGCAGCAGGAATGCCCGCGCAAGACCTGGCAATGCGGGCGCGGGCAGAAGGTGTGCTGATCTCCGTCATGGGCCGCTTCCGGGCGCGGGCCTGCACGCACCTGGACGTCAGCAGCCGCGACATGGATGACGCCGTAGCAGTCTTACGCCAAGCTGCCGCGGCCTGACCCGAGTCGCTCAAGGGAGTTCAAAATGCGTTTGACGATGCTTGCTGCTGTGCTGGCCGTGTTGGCTGGCCCTGTCCTGGCG
>CAXTOB010000820.1:0-2365 GCA_964245505.1 uncultured Acetobacteraceae bacterium
TCCGTCGCCGGCACGGTCTACGCCTGCCTCGGCGAGGACGCGCCGGACTTCGCCGGCAACGCCGCGTTGAAGGCTTTGGCCGCTGCCCGCGCATCCGGCTTGCCGTCGCTGGCGGATGACAGCGGGTTCTGCGTCGCGGCCCTCGGCGGGGCGCCGGGCGTGGTGTCGGCTCGCTGGGCCGGGCCGGGGAAGGACTTCACGGCAGCGATGGAGCGGGTGTGGCGGGAGATGGCCGGCAGCGCGGACCACCGTGCCTGGTTCATGTGCGCCCTGTGTATGGCCTGGCCGGATGGGCACACCGCAACCTATCTGGGCCGGGTCGAGGGCATGGTCGTTTGGCCGCCGCGGGGAAGCCTCGGTTTCGGCTACGATCCCATGTTCGCACCGCTTGGCGGCACGCAAACCTATGGCGAGACGGATCCGGCCGCAAAGCACGCGACCAGTCACCGGGCGCGGGCGATGGCGCAACTGATGCTGGCGTGTTTCGGCACTATTTGAGGCCGGCAACCCGGCTGCCGCTGCTGGCGTTCCCAGGCGTTTCTGCAGGCGGACAAACGATGGAACTCACAGCCGCGCTGATCGAGGCGCGCATGCCGACACGCCTCCTGGCGGACCGGCTGGCCCCAGCCGTGCCGGACGACGTGCTGCGCAGCGGCGCAGGCGTGGCGTCGGGGGAACGCCGGAGCCGCAGCCTCAGAATCTTCGCCCATGGCACCCAGATTTGGGACGAATGCTGCGACAGCACCGAACCCCAGCTCGGCACCCTGCACGGTATGGCCTAGCGCCACTTCAAAGAATTGCGCTTCGATCTGTCCGATAGACGCAGTGAAAATACTTCACAATGACATATAGTTGTACTTGCTTAAGTAAATTGGACGGAAATTATTGGAAGATCGCCAACGCGCGCGAAGCCACTCCATAGTGAAAACGCCTCACTTATGTTCTTTTTAACCTCTATCCAATCTGCGTCGGTCTGCGTGCCTTCCTTAGCTGACCACCTAAGCGCCAGCGATAGGAAAATATGATACACATATCCTGAATCGTTGGACAGCTCGAGCTGACCTCTCAACACAACGTCAATGCAGCCATCTCTATATCTGAACAGCTGTATACTACGGTGGACACGACCCAATCTGGTAAGTAGCATCCCGGAGTCAGACTCAATTGCCGGAACTTGTAATCCTTTGTCAGTATCATTTCGAAAACCTCTTCCAGTATCACTCAAGAAATCTTCCTTGACTGTCTCGATCCAATTCATGTTCGCTCGTTCCTTTGTTCAATCTGGTAAATTACTAAATGAGTTTATCTCGTAATTACAATCGCACTCTGAAATACGATCTTGCAACATCAATAATCGTGGCACGGCGGGCTGCGCCCTTACCTCACCAATGCGCTGGAGCCTATGGATGGCGCCCACGCTGGGGTCGTCGTACACCTTGCCAAGTACGGGCTGGAGCGGAGTCCATGGGCGGTATGGGTGCAAGAGATGTGTAGCGGCTTTCATAATGCCCGCTGGGTGCAAGTTGCGACGGCAAAGGGCGTTGCGGACGCCCTGACCTTCGTCGCCGACCCGCTGAACCCGTTGTTTGCCGGCCAGGTGCCGGAGGACGAGGTTGCCGCCATCCTGGCCAACACAGCCGGGCCGGGCGGCCCCGCCGCGAATTATCTGCGCCGCACGGCAGACGCGATGCGAGACTGGGGAGCGCCCAGCCTTTATCTAAACGGGCTAGCGGCAGCAGTCGCGGACCGACTAACCCCGACCTTAATGGCCCAGGCGCTATGATGCTGCGCCGCCTTATGGCCGTTGCGCTCCTGGTAGCGGCTTGCACGTCGTCGGCAGGAGCGGCCCCGGCCGGGGATACCCCACCCTATACCGCCGTGCTCGTGGCAGGCGACGACAGCTTGCCGGTGTTCGACAATGCCGTGAACGCCGTCGCTGCCCTGCTGCACCACACTGGTACGGCCACGGATGTGCGGCGCCTGTCGGCCGCTCAGGCGCAAGGCGCCGGCGAGGCGTCCCTTGCAGGCGTACTCCGGGTGATCCGCGATATGCGCCCTGCGCCGGGTCAGGCGTGCCTGGTGTATGCGACGTCTCACGGTGTGTCCGGCCGTGGACTCTACCTTGCGGCCGGGGAAGACGTGCTGACCCCTGCCCTGCTCGACCGCGCCCTGGACGCTGGCTGCGGCGCGGCGCCAACGGTGGTCGTAGTGTCGAGTTGCTTCAGCGGCCTGTTCGCCGAGGGGGCGATAGCCCGGCCGAACCGGATCGTGCTGACTGCGGCCCGCGCCGACCGCACCTCGTTCGGGTGCGGCGCTGGGCGCACCTACACTGTATATGACAAGTGCCTGCTGGACCACCTGGGCG
>CAXTOB010000821.1:0-2352 GCA_964245505.1 uncultured Acetobacteraceae bacterium
GTGCGGGGGGCGGACCGAATCGTGGTGCTGTCGCCTGCTGGTGTTGTCGAGCAGGGATCGCATGCGGCGCTGATGGCTCGGGATGGGCATTACCGCCGGCTGTATGATGTGCAGTTTGGCGGGGCGGCTTGAGGCTTGGGCGGGGCGACGTAGGCGACCAAGGCGGGTTGAGCGGAGCTAGTCCGGTTTGCGTCCAGGTTGGATGCGAACCGGATTAGGTTTTTGCTTGCGAACCAAGATTTGCGGCTGGTTCCGGTGGTTTGGCGCCTGGACGGCGCTTCGATCTGCTTAACGGCCTGGACATCGCTGTGCTGCTATGGGGCGGCGATGACGATGCAGTTGCAGGAGGGTTGAAGCGGAAAGCTGCTGGAGGTGGGCCGGGTTGCTGCCCCTGGCTGGCCGCGCGATGGTTTGCCAGGGGCGCGGGACCTTTAGAGCGGCCAGCGCGAGTTGGCGCCCTCGGCACGGGCGGCGACGAGCAGCTTGGCCATGACCTGGTTGGGTCCGTCCTGCGATGCAGTGCGCTCGATTTCGGGCCAGTCGAATTCCACCGTGTCGGTGGCGCGGTCCCATTGGGCTGCCGGCCTTGCGGACGGCGCGTCATTGGGGTGCGACTGAGGTGTCGCGTCGCTTGCCGGGGCGGCGCTGGTGTTGTCGGTGCTGACCGGATAGGCCATTTCGGCGATCATGGTGTCGTCACCGGCTGATGCCGGGTCCGCTGCGGAGTCGGATGGGCTGGTTTCCGGCTCGGGCTGCTGCTCCAGCGCCTGGTCCAGCAGAGATGGCGGCGCGGCCTTGCGGCGGCCCGGCGACTTCCGGCCACGTGTGGGAGTTTCGGCCATGGGAAGGGCCTGGGCTTCCGTTTCTGCGGCGCCGGTCGCTGGCTCCGCCTCGGCCGCGGTGGTTAGCTTCTTTTTGCGACCTCGACGCGCCGGAGTGGAGGTGTCGTCCGGACTGTGCTGCGCGTCGGCTACGGACAGCTCCGGCTCAGTGCTGGGGGTGGATTTCGGCTTACGGGCCATCTGTTATCCTTCTGGGTTGGGTCTGGCCTATTACGGCATCTGCTGGCGAGTGCAAACAATCAGTGAGTGGTTCCGGCCGATGATGGCGCAACGCCGTTTACGACCTGGGGTCCGCTGGGTTTGGGTGGCGAGAGGGCGCATATGGGCCGTTGATGGGATATTCCCAACTATTTGGCATGCGTTCTGTCGTTCTGACATTCCGCGGAGCTTTGGAACGAAGACGTTGCCGCGGCGCCACCATAGCTTGTCCGGCACTGCTGGGCGAGCGTGCTGCGACCGGAACACTGCATCAGGATTGCTGAGAACTTCGGCTATGTGAGGCGCTTTGCCGCTTCTTCCCATGACATGGCTGTTGGCAGGTCGGTCAGCTTGCCCGAGTTTGAAACGTGGATCGGCCCGTTCCCAGCCAATGCTTGGCGGAAATCCCCGGTTTGGATGGGATCGGTGGAGTTGTAGAAGAACGCCCATCCATTCTCGAGTCTGACCGTTTTGCTTTCAAGCAACTGGAGGTCCGGTCCGGCGCTGCGGCCCAGCTCAACGATTCGGACCTGTGCAGGTTTAAGGGCCTCGTCCTCTGAAATCATCTTCCAGGCTTTCTACGTTGCACTATGTCACGCGAAATGGCGGGCTGGCTGATCCCTTGGAGGCGAGCCATTGCCGGCCTAGGATTTGCGGCGTGTGATGAGGCGCCGGCTATCTCCCGGCGTTTGACGGGAGCGAGATGCCTGCGTTGTCCGTCCGCACGTCGTTCCGCGTGCGGCGGCGATCCCGGGCGGGATGCCCTTGCGGATCATGGCGTGTTTGGGTTTGACGGATGACCGGGCTGCCTGCGCCGTTATTGGGCTCGCGGGCTCGGCGCCGTTGAGGTTCCCGGGGGCGGAGCGGAGGGCGGCACCAGTCCGGCGTCGGCGCATGCCGTGGGATGATCGCCGCCGAGCCATGCGCTGAATAGGAGGCCGAGCTTGTCGAACGCGTCAGCGTCGAGGCGCCCGGAGATGGCGTTGAACGGTCCCTCGACCACCACCGGCACCGACACGGCCGATCCCGACACCTGCGCCAGCGGGTTCAGCCGGAACGCCAGCGTTTCCCGTCCGAGATCAACCTGGCCAGATCCCGCCAGGGACAGATAGGTCGTTTCCAAGGCGATCGTCCGCACCCGCGCCACGCCGTGGTCGAACGAGGCGGCCACGCCGAGGCAGTGCAGGGTGGTGTCGCCTTGGGCTGGGACATGGATGCCGAGCGCGCCCAAGGCGGCGGCGGTCAATTGCAGGAAGGCTGCATTGGTCATCTGGCCGGCGGTGGAGGTGACCGATACGGGTCCGTCCAGGGT
>CAXTOB010000822.1:0-2351 GCA_964245505.1 uncultured Acetobacteraceae bacterium
CCGGAATGACGCCCGATGAAGCAGCACGGGCGTTCGAGCCGTTTTTCACCACCAAGGGAGTGGGAGGCGGCTCGGGATTGGGATTGTCGCAGGTTTATGGCTTCATCAAGCAGTCAAGCGGACACGTGAAAATCCACAGCGTGCTGGGACACGGCACGACGGTGAAGCTATACTTGCCGCGCCTGGTAAGGCATGACGGGACGGCAACCGAGCAGGCAGCGCCGATGACGAAATTGCCGCGTGCACGCTACGGCGAATGCATCTTGGCTGTCGAGGACGACCCGGACGTTCTGGCGTTCTCGATAGACGCCTTGGAGACACTCGGTTATTCCGTCCTCAGTGCAACGAATGCCGACCAAGCCCTGGCCATCCTCGGCGAGCGAAGCGACATCACGCTGCTGTTCACCGACGTCGAGCTGCCGGGTGCGAATGGTCCGGAGTTGGTCAAAGAGGCCCTTTTGCAACGGCCAGGCCTGGCAGTGCTCTATACCACCGGCTACACGGCGAACGCTGCGTTGCATCGCAGCATCCTTGATCGGGCAGTCACATCGCTGACCAAGCCATTCACCGTTGAGGAAATGGCGAAGACGGTGCGGGAAATAATTGATGGAGCAATGCTCGAAGATTCGTTGCAAAAAGAACTCCGCATGATTTGACAATGCGATCGCGATCGCTCTTGCGAAACGATGCTGGCCTCCAGTCGGCGTTGCAATACCAACGGGGGTTTAGCATAGCGGTCCCGGCGTTCAATATCGGCCAGCAAGGGTGTTGCGAGCCATGACATGCTGCGCCGCGCGAGTTCGGTCATTGCGCCCTGCTGCGCTTCCCTGGGTTTAAAAAGTAAAGCTCCATAACCTCCGCTGCTTCGCGACCACCACGGGCGATCTGGCCGGTGCCGGGGGGCACGGTGTTTGTGAAGCTGCGTGCCGGGCAGCATGACGCGGTGATCGCCAGCTATCACGACCAGGGACACATCCTGGTCAAGCTGCTGGGCTCCGAAATCGACCCGGTGACCGGACAGTGGGGCGAGCTGTCAGGCGTGAATATCACCCTGAGCCTGCCAGTCAAACGCATCTCCGTGCACCACGGCGCCTCCAGCAAGCGCAGCCTCAGCAAACTTCTGGAGGTTTGCGCACGGATGGAACGCTGAGCAGGCTGGCACCGCTGTGGGCCACCTGCGTACCAGGCCGCGCAAGCCGGCATGGTGGAGGCCTCGAGTATGCCGGAAACTGGCCCATCCCACCCGGGCGGCGGCGCCATGATGGTCCGGGCATCCCGAAGCGCCTGCGCGTTCCGCCTGTCTGTTAAGCCAGTATGCCGCTTCGGTCAGCCTGTTCGCTCAGAACAGATTTACTGTGGGTATCTGGCATCACCCGATGGAACACCGCCTTATCAGATTGCAAGTCAGCAGCAACACGCAAGTTTTCGCCGGGAAACGTTATTTTCTTCTTTACGCCCTTTACTCAACATTTCCTAATTTGAGGTCGTATTAAACTCTGTGTATTTCCTCTGCGCTGGCTGTGGTCAACGTATGAGTCTCGACCTCTAAGTAGGCTGGCAGATGCGATCCTGCACTTTGACTATAGCTTGTTGCTTGCATGTAAACGCCTCGCAACACCTGAGCCGGAGATTGAGATGGCGTGCATCCTGTTGGTCGAGGACGAAGCCGATATCCGGACGATCCTGGCAGAAGTGCTGGAGGAGGCAGGCCACGAAGTAATCGAGGCTGAAACCGGCGACGCCGCGGCGCTGCTGCTGGATAGCTCCGCCGACTTCGACATGCTTGTCACCGACATCAACATGCCGGGGTTCCTGGATGGCATCGCCTTGGCGGCACGCTTCCGCAAGCTTCATGCCGTCCGTCCCATCCTTTACGTGACCGGGCGTCCTGACGCGTTGTGCCAGGTTGCGATGCGCCCCGACCGCGAAGCCGCCCTGTTCAAGCCGCATGGGCTTCTCTCGCTGGTCGCCACCGTGCGCACCATGCTCGCCGCCGCGGCTATGGATGCCGAGCGGCGGGTCTGTCCCGATCAGGCTCCCTCGCCGCATGGACCCCATATGGTCCTGACCGCGGCTTGAGACGCAGGCGTGGTTGGGGCAGACATCTTGATAGCCCTTCATCTTGCCCTGGTGACTCTGTTAGCAGGGTGGCTGTTACGGGAGCAACAGGCGAGACGCCGCCGGGACGCCGACCTCAGCCTGATCGCGGAACACGATCGCGCCCAGGCGGCCAAAATGACTGCGATTCTGAAAGGCATGCCTGACGGTATCCTGGTGATGGACGGAGATCTCAGGCTGGTCGAGTGGAACGACCGTTTCCCTGAGTTTGCGGGCGTGCCAAGCGGGCTGCT
>CAXTOB010000823.1:0-2348 GCA_964245505.1 uncultured Acetobacteraceae bacterium
GGATGCCGACACCACACAGCCACCTGCCGCGCCGTCAAGCACGACGCGGACTTGGACGCCGCCGTTGAACCAAAAGGCGTAACAGCCATTGCGTGAGCGGGTAGCGTATCCCGGCCGTTGTGGGTGCAACTGCATCCGGGCCGTGCAGGGTCATGCGGGCCTGGTTCATCTGAGCGCGAAGCTCGGCCAACTCGTTGTCTACCAGCGCCCGCAACTCGACCACTTGGCGCTCAGCTGCTGTACTCCGTTCCCGCTCCACCCGGAGCTGCGCGCGATCCTCGTCGGCCCGACTCTCTGCTTTGGCGAGCTGGGTTCGGAGCACATCCACCAACTCGCGCAGCACCACGGCTTCCCCGCCCGGCTGTACGGGTGTTTGTACGGGCGGTTGAACGCCCGTTTGTACGGTCGGACGAACGGGCGTGGGCGGCTCCTCGCTTTCCGGAAGCTGGATCAGAGTTCGCCCGTCATTCCCGCGCTGGTGGCGCCAATGCAAGCGTCGCGCCCTCTGCCGGGCCGCTTCGGACGAGATGCCCAGCCGCTCGCCGGTCTGCTGGTAGGTCAGCCACTCCCCTGCGATATGCCGCTCCTCTACCCGTTCATGCTGTCCGGTCTGTCCGACCGTACGTACGACCGTTTGTACAGGTTGCAGACTGGCAGCTTGGGGTTGGGTGAGGCAAGGCAAGGATACACGACCGGCGGTAGGAGGCGGCGGCAGTCGCTCCGACTCACCCCCTTCTTGTCAGCCCTTTGTTCGACGCCCGGCCCGGCAGGGCCTGTTGGGGCGTCGGTGTGGCGGGACGCCCTTCGTCCCGACACCCTCCCCACGGCGCGGCGCGCAGCGGAGGGCAAGGGCGCCGCCGCTTGGGGCGCCGGGACCGGACCCGCGCGCAGCCACGCGCAGCGCCCTCTCGGGGGCGCGAGCATGGCGAGCACGGGGAGGACCCACCCCTTGCCCGCAGCGAGCACCGGGGCACTCCCTCGCGCGTGCGCACGCGCGTACGTGCGCGCGCTAAGGTTTCTCTTAGGATTCAAGTGTTCGGGGCATTTTTTTTGATTATTTTCAATGCATTACCCTGTGGATACCCGAGTCTTGGGGCGTACATCCCGAGTTTTGGGGCGTACTGGAAAGGTCCATCCCGAGTTTTGGGGCGCGAGCCGGGTTATTGACTATAATTCGGCTCGGTATTTAGACTCCAACATGAGAAGCTCGCTTTCCAAACCTGGCATTCCTCCTGTTGGCCGCACCATGCGGGCCGCCCACGTGCGCCCACAGGAGCACGGCGGCGGCGAGGGCGTGGTTAAGGCCGGGGAACTGGTGGAGGCCACCTACCCCGAGGGCGCCACCCTATCGGCCGCGGCGCGCAAGGTGCTCGTGTTGCTGCTCGCTAAGGCCGCTGGCGATGCCTGGCAGGACCAGGAGCACCAAGTCACCAAGGGCGAGCTGCGCGGCAGCCATCAGAGCAACGACCGGCTGGTGCGGGTGCTGGACGAGCTGCAGCGGGTGTTGCTGCGCGTCCGGGTCCGCTCACCCCGCGGCCATGACGCCGTGCTGGTAGCTCCCATCATAGCCCAGCGCGTCGAGGAGCTGGACGATGACGCCCGCTCGGTCGTGTTCTGGCGCTTCTCCGAGCCGATGCGCCGGGTGATGCAGGCGTCCGATCACTACGCCGAGATGCAGCAACAGGCCGTGCTGGCGTTTGAGAGCCGCTACAGCGTGACCCTCTACGAGTACGGCTGCCTGCTTTACCGCCGCCAGCACCCAGCCTGGCAGGGCAGCCTGGCCGAGCTGCGCGAGCTGCTGGGCGTGCCGACCGGCACCTACCGCGACTGGACGGACCTGAGCCGCTTTACGCTCGGCATAGCCAAGTCCGAAATTGACCACATTGCGCCGTTCACGCTGACCTGGCGGGAAAGCCGCCGCGGCCGGGCCGTGGTGGCGGTTGAGCTGCGCTTCGAGCCGAAGGACCCCGAAGCTGCTGCGGCAGCCAGGGCGGAGCTGAACAGCCCCCGCACGGGCCGTAAGGTCCGGCGCGACGAACAGGCCAAAGTGCCGCCCGCGCCAACTCGGCAGCAGCTTGACCTGGTGGACGCCTTGGCCGCGTTGAAGAACGGCGGCCCACCGCCCGCGGCGAAGTAGGAGGCACCCATGCCGGATGGCCTGTACGAGCACGATGCCCTTCTCTGGGCCGAACACCAGGCGGCCCTACTGCGCCGGCTCGCGGCGGGTGAGCGGGTCAACGACGCCGTGGACTGGCCCCGGGTGATCGAGGAGGTCGAGGACGTGGGGCTGTCGGGGTTGCGCGCGTGCCGGAGCCTGCTGCGCCAGGCGCTGATCCACTTGCTCAAGC
>CAXTOB010000824.1:0-2347 GCA_964245505.1 uncultured Acetobacteraceae bacterium
GCTCAGTGGCCTTGCCGTTCCGTTCATCAGCCGGGTTGCGCTCGCCCAGGCGAACGACCCGATCCACCTGGGAACCCTGACGCCGCTGACCGGCGCCGGCGGCAGCTACGGCCCGGCGATGGTCAAGGCCGCCCGCGCCGTCGTGGACGCGGTGAACGCCGCCGGCGGCGTGAACGGGCGCCGGATCGAGCTGCAATCGGAGGACGACGAGACCAACCCCGACTCCGGGGTGCGCGCCGCGCGCAAGCTGATCGACGTGGGCAAGGTCTCGGCCATCCTGGGCACCTGGGCCAGCGCCGTTACTACCGCAGTGGCGCCGTTATGTTGGGAAAGCCGGACCATGCTGTTCACCGTGTCCGGCGCCGACAGCATCACCAAGCTGCCGCACAACGGCTACATCATACGCACCCAGCCCAATACCGAGCTGCAATCCATGCGCGCCGCCACCTACCTGGCCGATGGCGGGGCCAAGCGGGTGTTCGCCTTGTCGGCGCAAACGCCCTTCGCGGTGGATAGCTACAACCGCCTCGACGCCATCCTCAAGCAGCACGGCGCGGCGGGCGTCGGCAACGTGATCTATGACGCCAGCAAGACCTCGTTCCGCTCGGAGGTGGACCAGGCCCTGCGCGCCAAGCCCGACGCGCTGTTCCTGAACGGCTACACCCCGGACGTGACCGTCATCATGCGGGAGCTGTATCGCGCGGGTTATGAGGGCAAGAAGTTCACCTTCGGATACGCTGCCAACGCCAAGATGCTGGAAAGCCTGCCGGCCGAGGTGACGGAGGGACTGATCGCCTTCTCGCCGTCGCCGGACCCGGACAGCCCGGCCTATTCCGCGGTGAAGCAGGCGCTAGGGACCGACAACCCCGACACCTACTCCTGCCAGATCCACGACCATGTGTCGCTCGTGGCGCTGGCGGTGGCCAAGGCGGGAAACACCTCGGGCGCAGCGATCCACGACGCCGTGCGGAAGGTCAGCCAGGGCGCCGGCGTCAAGGTCAGCAGCGCCGTGGAGGGCTTGAAGGCGCTCGCGGCGGGGCAGGAGATCAACTACGAGGGCGCCTCCGGCCCCTGCGACTTCACCGACCGCGGCGATATCGAGACCTGCAAATTCCGGTTCGAGCAGGTGCGCGCCGGCAAGATCACCCTGCTGTCGGTGTCGTAGGCGTTGGAGGGTCTGCCCGGCGACGCGCTGCAACTGCTTGTCAATGGCCTGATGGCCGGGGCGGTGCTGGCGGTGCCCGCCATCGGATTCACCACGATCTACGCCGTGCTGCGGTTCCCGAACTTCGCGGTCGGCGGGATGGCGACGGTGGGCGCCTATGCCGGGTGGCTGGCGAACACCCGGCTGGGCTGGCCCGCTCCGGCGGCGCTGGCGGCGGCATTCGCGGCTGGTGCTGCGATCGGATTGGTGTCGGACCTCCTGGCGCTGCGGACGCTGCGGCCCAGCTGGAGCGGGGCAGGCGGTGTGAGCGGGGGGGCGCTGGCGGCGGCCATCGCCTCCGTCGCGCTGAACATCGTGATCGAGAACGCCGTGCGCTTCGTATGGGGTAACGACCCGCGCGGCTATGACCTGCCGGTGTATCGCGACTGGCGCGTGGCGGACCTGCGCGTCGGGCCGCAGCAGTTGGAGAACGCTTGGCTGGCCGCGGCGGCGATGGCGGCGGTGTTCCTGTTCCTCGGCTTCACCCGCACCGGCCGCATGATGCGCGCGGTGGCCGACAACCCGCAGCTTGCGTCGCTGAAGGGCATGGACGCCGGGCGGGTGGCGATGCTGGCGACCGGTCTGGGCATTGGGTTGGCCGGGTTCGGCGGCATGCTGATCGGGCTGGACACCAGTATTGATCCGCTGACGGGCTACCGCGTCATGCTGTCCGTGTTCGCCGCGGCAGTGGTGGGCGGCCTGGGCAGCGTGCCCGGCGCGGTGCTGGGAGCGCTGGTGGTCGGCGTGGGCGAGGAGATGTCGTTGCTGGCGCTGCCGCCGTCTTATCGCACGGCCATTGGGTTCGCCGCGATCCTGCTGGTGCTGTCGTTCCGGCCAAGGGGATTGCTGGGGGAGCGGGCGTTCTGATGGAGAACTACCTGCTCGCGATGGCGGTGTTCGCCGGGCTGTATGCGCTGATGGCGCTGGGGCTGAACGTGATCTGGGGCCTGGCGGGGATGGTGAACCTGGGGCTGGCCGGGTTCTTCGCGGTCGGCGCCTATGCGTCGGCGCTGCTGACGGTGCGGCTGGGCTGGCCGGTGCCGCTGGGCTGGGCCGCGGCGGCGCTGGCGGCGGCGGCGGTCGGCATCGTCGTGGCGCTGGTCACGGCCCGGCTGCGCGGGGACTACCTGGCCATTGTGACCC
>CAXTOB010000825.1:0-2337 GCA_964245505.1 uncultured Acetobacteraceae bacterium
GAGTTTGGTGTTTGCCCTCTCCCTCACCCCGACCCTCTCCCGTAGGGAGAGGGGGAAGGAGGTGATGGCTACCTTTGAAGCGGCTGCTGGCCGGCGGCTTCGCGTTCTTGCCGCCGGGCACGCATTCTAGGGTGACGGTGTGGCTGGAATGGGGGTGGGAGGGGTTAGGCGGCTTGGCTGTCTTGGCGCTTTTCGTTGCGCTTGCGCTCGTTGGGGTCGAGGTAGCGCTTGCGTAGGCGGATGGCGGAGGGGGTTACTTCAACCAGCTCGTCGTCTTCGATGTAGGAGATCGCCTGCTCCAGCGACATGCGGCGCGGCGGCACCAGGAGCATGGCGTCGTCCTTGCCGGAGGCGCGGACGTTGGTCAGCTTCTTTTCCTTGATCGGGTTCACGTCTAGGTCGCTGTCCCGGCTGTGCTCGCCGAGGATCAGGCCGACATAGACCTTGTCGCCGGGGTCAACGAATAGGGTGCCGCGCTCCTGCAGGTAGAACAGGGCGTAGTGGATGGCCTGGCCGGGCTCGCTGCTGATGTGGCTGCCGTTGCGGCGGCCTTCCAATGTGCCGGCCCAGGGCTCGTAGCCGCTGAAGAGGCGGTTCATGATGCCGGAGCCTCGAGTGTCCGTCAGGAACTCGCCGTGGTAGCCGATCAGGCCGCGGCTGGGCATGTGGAAGGTCATGCGGACCTTGCCGCCGCCGGAGGGGCGCATGTCCTGCATGACGCCCTTGCGGCGACTCATCTTCTCGACGACTACGCCGGAGTAGGCCTCGTCCACGTCCACCAGGACGTCCTCAAACGGCTCCTCGCGGTCGCCGGTTTCAGGGTTCTTGCGGGTGAGCACGCGGGGGCGGCCGATGGTCAGCTCGAAGCCCTCGCGGCGCATCTGCTCGATCAAAACGCCGAGCTGGAGTTCGCCGCGGCCGGCGACCTCGAAGGCGTCGGTCTCGTTGCTTTCGGTGATCTTGATGGCGACGTTGCCCTCGGATTCGCGGAGGAGGCGGTCGCGGATTTGGCGGGAGGTGACCTTCTTGCCCTCCTTGCCGCCCAGCGGGCCGTCGTTGACGCGGAAGGTCATGGCTAGGGTCGGCGGGTCCACCGGGATGGCGTAGAGCGGCTGGGTGAGGGAGGGGTCGCCGACGGTGTCGGGGACCGTTGCATCAGTTAGCCCGGCGACGGCTACGATGTCGCCGGCCTCGCACTCGTCAACCTGGACACGGTCCAGGCCGCGGTAGCCCATCAGCTTGGTGAGGCGGCCGGTTTCGACGGTCGTGCCGTCGGCGCGCAGCACCTTTACCGGCATGTTCAGGCGGGCGCGGCCCTGCTCGACGCGGCCGGTCAGCACGCGGCCCAGGAAGTTGTCGTAGTCCAGGATGGAGGCGACCATGGCGAAGGGCGCTTCCTTGTCCAGCCGGGTGGCTGGGACGTGGCTCAGAACCAGGTCGAACATCGGCGCCAGGTCCTTGCGCGGGCCGTCCATCGTGATGTCGGCCCAGCCCTGGCGGCCTGAGGCATACAGCATCGGGAAGTCTAGCTGCTCATCGGTGGCGCCTAGGGCGGCGAAGAGGTCGAATACCTCGTTATGGACCTCGTCGGCGCGGGCGTCCTGGCGGTCCACCTTGTTGACGACGACGATCGGCTTGATGCCGCGCTGCAGGGCCTTGCCGACGACGAACTTGGTTTGGGGGAGCACGCCCTCGGCGGCGTCCACCAGGACGATGGCGCCGTCAACCATGCCTAGGATGCGCTCGACTTCGCCGCCGAAGTCGGCGTGGCCTGGGGTGTCCACGATGTTGATGCGGGTGTCCTTCCAGACGACGCTGGTGCACTTGGCGAGGATCGTGATGCCACGCTCCTTTTCCAGGTCGTTCTTGTCCATCGCACGCTCGGCGACGACCTGGTGGTCGCGGAACGAGCCGGACTGGCGCAGCAACTGGTCAACCAGGGTCGTCTTCCCATGGTCAACGTGGGCGATGATGGCGATATTACGGATGTCCATGGGGAACCTTGGGGCCTGAGATGGCCGCGTCTGGGGGGCGAGGGACGATGCACCCCCGCATGTTGCAGCGCACACATAGGCGAACAGCGCCTATTTTGCGAGGCTTAAAACGGTATGACCGTTGCGCGCGGGGGATTGTGCGGACTGGGTGCCCTGACTGACGCTGGATGTTGTTCAAACGATGGCCGGACGGGACGGTGGCAGGGTGCGCAGGGTTGTGTGGCATGCTGCGCACGCCGTTGCCGATGGCGCCGGTGGTGTGCGGGCTTGGTGGGTTGTCATGTTTGAGTTGGATGGCTGGGGGTTTGATTAGCCGCCGGGTGGGGGGCGCCATCGGCAACGG
>CAXTOB010000826.1:0-2324 GCA_964245505.1 uncultured Acetobacteraceae bacterium
GGCTTCAGACCGCTCGCTGGAGTTACACAGCACTCGAGCTGGGATCGGCGCGGCGGCGTATGGCACTGCGCTTATCCGCCCCACGCGATAGGCCGCGTCCGTGCCATGGCGGGCCGGGGACCGGCTTGATGGGACGATCGCTTCAGTCGTCCCGATACGGATTTTTCGTCCCGCGCAGCAGCAGACGGATTGGCACGCCCGGCAGCTTGAACTCCTCGCGCAGGCTGTTCACCAGGTAGCGCTGGTAATCCTCAGGCATCTGCTCCGCCCGGGTGCCAAAGGCAATGAAGGTCGGCGGCCGCGCCTTGGCCTGGGTAATGTAGCGCAGCTTCAAGCGCCGCCCATCCACCAGCGGCGGGGCATGCCGTTCCAGCGCCCCCTCGAACCAGCGGTTCAGCGCACCCGTCGCCACGCGGGAGTTCCAGGTGTGATGCACCGCCCGCACCGCCGGCAGCAGCTTATCCACACCAAATCCAGTCAGCGCCGAAAAGTTCACCACCGGGATGCCCTTCATCTGCGCCATGCTGGTTTCCAGCCGGTCGGCAATACCCCGGCGCGTCGCGGTACGGTCGGCCACCGCGTCCCACTTATTCAACGCCAGCACGCAGGCCCGGCCCTCGCGCTCGATCAGCCGGGCCAGCTGCAGGTCCTGCTCATGCAGCCCTTCCAGGCTGTCGATGCACAGCACCACGACCTCGGCCATCTTCAGCGCCTCGATGCTGGCGCTCACCGACATCTTCTCCAGCGCCAGCTCAACCCGCGCCTTGCGGCGCATCCCAGCGGTGTCCACGATCTCGATGGGCCCGATGTCGTCTTCCAGGAACGACGCCACGGCATCCCGCGTCAGGCCCGGCTCCGGCCCGGTAATCATCCGCTCCTCGCCAAGCAGGCGGTTCAGCAGCGTGCTTTTCCCGGCATTCGGCCGCCCGACGATGGCAAGCTTCAGCGGACGCTCGTCATCCACCTCCGGGTCCTGCTCCGGCAGGCGGTCGGCAATCTCGCCCATCAGGTCGGACAGCCCGTCGCCATGCTCCGCCGACATGGCAAGCGGCTGGCCCAGGCCGAGGCTATAAGCCTCCATCGCCGCGCTGGCCCCTGCCCTACCCTCCGCCTTGTTGGCCACCAGCAGCACCGGACGGTTCTGCCGGCGCAGCCAGTTCGCGAAGTGGCTATCCGCCGGTGTAATGCCGGCGCGGGCGTCCACGACGAACACCACCAGGTCCGCCTGCGCCACCGCCGCCTCGGACGAAGCGCGCATCCGCCCCGGCAGCGTGTCGGGCGCCGACTCCTCCAGCCCGGCGGTATCAATCAGCCGGACCCGCTTGCCCCGCAGCATGGCCTCCGCCTCCTTGCGGTCCCGCGTCACCCCAGGCGTGTCGGAGACGATGGCGAAGCGGCGGCCGGCAAGCTTGTTGAACAGCGTGCTCTTGCCGACGTTGGGCCGGCCGGCAATGACGACGGTGGGAAGGGTCAAGTGCTCACCTGGACGGCCCGCTTCATCTGGAAAGCGCGTGTCATCGGAACGCCTGCAGCGAGCCGTCATCGGTCAGGATAAACAGCGTGCCGGCGGCAGCAATCGGCGTCACGGCGGCCGCGTCGCGAAGCTCCTGGCGGCCGACGATCTTGCCATCCGCCGGGTTGACCGACAGCGCAGTCGAGTTGCTGCCAGCCAGCACCAGGCGTCCGCCGGCCAGGATGGGTCCGGTCCAGAACAGCGGGTCCCGCCGCTTCTCCGGATTGTCGTAGCGCGGCAGGTCGGTCAGCCAGCGCAGCTTGCCGTCGTCACGTCCAATGGCCGCAAGGGTCTGGTCCAGAGTTTGCACGAACAGGGTGTCGCCAACGAGCCAGGGTGTTTCCAGCCCTCCGGCCTCCCGCTCCCACAGCCGCCGGCCGGACCGCAAGTCGAGCGACACCAGCAACCCACCGACGCCAATGGCGAACACCCGGCCCCCATCCACGACTGGCAGGCCACGCACCGCTGCCAGGTCCACGACGCTGTTGCGTCCGCGGGAGGCCGCCAGGCTGTCCGTCCAGGCGAGACCGCCGCTTTCGGCACGCACCGCCGCAAGGTCGCCAGACTCGAAGCCGGCCACCACAAGCCCGTCGCTGTAGGCCGGCGCCGACTGCGACAGCACGGTGGTCGCCGCGGCAGCCGCCTGGTAGGTCCACTGGCGCTCGCCATCCGCTGCCTTCAACGACAGCAGACGGTTGTCCAGCGTGGTAACGAACAGCCGCCCCTCGGCGATGCAGGGAGCCGAGCGGCCCGGCGTGTCCAACCCCTTGCGCCAGCGGATCGCGCCGGTGTTGCCGTCCAGGGCCAGGGC
>CAXTOB010000827.1:0-2324 GCA_964245505.1 uncultured Acetobacteraceae bacterium
ATGTTGCCGTCCATGTCCTCAACCGCATGCTGGAGTTGGGACGCCCGATCTCCGTCCGCATCGCCTGAACCACAGCACGGGCTGGGGTAGCTGCGTCCTGTATCCCAGGTCTGTGCAACACGACCGTGGTTGCCGCAAATCGCCCTTGAAATGCGGGCCGAACAGCGCCGGATCATCCAGAGCTGCTAAAATGTTGACGCCGTGGTGAACGATAGGCACAGCCCAGCAGTCATCCAAACGGGTAGACGTGCCGACGAACACCGGCAATTCAGATCGGGCCAGTAAAGCTACTCAGGCCCGCCCGTGGCGTCGCTACCCGCCCGCACGCCCGTGTGTTTGTGGGTGATACCCACATTCACCCCATCATGCGTTACCATGTCGGCGTTGATAACCAGCTTGGGCGCATTGATCGTCACCGCAGCGGGCGAGGTCAGTGTGATGCCGTCAGCATCCAGCTTGACCGTCTGCGTCGGCGTGCCGTTCAGCAGGCCGCCCAGGTAGATACCGTCACTCATGCTGTTGCGCCGGCCGGACTCTGGCGGTGATGCCTGGCCCGTCGTCTTCACGATGGAGATGTCCGCGGTGCGTTCTATTCTGAAGTGCGACAACCTCGCCTTCTCAGCATGTTGGCGTCAGGAGATGGCTATGACAGTACGCGACTTCCAACACCTCACGCTTGATGCGCGTCGGTCCTTGTTCCGGATGCAGGAGGCACGGCTGGGTGTGACCGAGATGGCGGCCCGCCTGGGCCGGCATCGCTCGACGATCTACCGCGAGCTGGGCCGTAACCGCTTCCACGATCCCGACGATTCCCGAGACAGCCGACGCAACATGTCCGGCTACCACCCTATCACCGCGCAGGACACCGCCCGCGCCCGGCGCCGGCGCCTGGCTGTAGTGCGACAATCTGGATGGTTGCAGTATTGCCTCACCCAGGAATGCTCCCGTGGGAGCAACTGGTTGCGTTCGTAGAAGAATTCCCAAGTTATATCAGCGACATGGACCCGGACAGACACTTTGACAAGCTGCAAACGGTGAGACTGGCGAGGTGGTGGAGAACAAGCGGCTGAGCTAGGTTCTGGCGCATGTGAAGGCGCAGTAGGCGGCGTTTCCAGACAGCAAGTCAGGGTGCGGCGGGACGGGCGCGTGCGGTGAACAACCTGGAGGCACCTGGCGCTCCGTCTGGCGTCGGCTTCAGTGCCACCTTTACTTTGCGTGCGCCGTGATACAGCTATCTTTCATCTATATATTTCGTAACGGGATTCTATTATCTTATTCAAGACAAGTATGAACTGTTCAGCGTTATGTCCTGTGCTGTCCCATCCTGGGTAGAACTTGGCTCCCGTTTCATGGACTGGAGCAAGGCCTCGACTAGCTGGCGTCGTTGGAACGGCTTGCGCAAGACTGCGACAGCTTCGGGCAGGGTATCGCCGTCCCCCACCTGGGCGAAGCCGGTGATGACCAAGACAGTCAACCCGGGCTGGACCACGCGAACCTGCTCGATCAGCTCCAAGCCGTGCATGCCAGGCATGGCGTAGTCGGTCACTAGCGCGTCGAACCGCTCACCCGCGGCCAGAACAGCCAAAGCCTGGTCGCCGCTTCCGGCCATCACCACCCGGAACCCCGCCCTTTCCAGGAACGCGCCCGTTGCCACCAGCACGTCAGCGACGTCGTCCACCAGCAGCACGCGTCCCGAGCCCCGCAGCTTTGCCGGGGCATTCTGCTGCTCGTCGGAGTTGCTCGCCGGCTCGGCCGCTGGCAGCCGGAGCTCGACCTTGGTTCCCTTGCCCGGCGCACTCTCGATGTGGACCTCACCCCCGGACTGCTTGACGAAGCCCTGCACCATGGACAAGCCCAGCCCGCTGCCGTCCAGGCCCTTACTCGTGAAGAACGGTTCGAAGGCTTGAGCCAGCGTCGCCTCGTCCATACCCACGCCGGTATCGGACACCGCGACGACGGCATACTGCTGCCCAGCCTCGCTACCCTTGCGCGCTTCCAGGGTCAGCGTGCCGCCTCCCGGCATGGCGTGCGCGGCGTTGATTGCCAGATTCAGCAGCGCAGTCTGCAGCTGGCCCGGATCCACGTGAATGCGCGGTAGGACCCGGTCCACTCGGACCCTGACCATGGTGTGTAGGCCCAACGTGCGGGACAGCAGCCGCTGCATGTCAGACAGGAACAGGGCCACGTCGAGTTGTATCGGCTGCAGCATCTGCTTGCGGGCATAGGAGAGTAGGTGGTGAGTGAGGTAGGAGCCGCGCCTGGCCGAGTTCCCCTCTGTGCCAATGACGATGAGACAAACTCCCTGGTGCAGTTTAGGCTCTGGG
>CAXTOB010000828.1:0-2318 GCA_964245505.1 uncultured Acetobacteraceae bacterium
TCGGTCCACTGGCCGAAGGCTGCGTGTTCGCGCAGCAGGCGATACAGCATCCCGCATTCAAGCGCGCTGCCCGGCGGCGCGTCGGCCAGACGGCCCTGCAGGTAACGGACATAGGCGGCCCGGTCGGTCCGGCCCTCCGGCGCCCAGGCGAAGGGCTGGCGTCCGGCGAAGATGGTCAGGCCGGTCGGGGTTTCGCGGACATGGTGATGGCGGAAGCCGTGCGCCTCCATCAGCCGGCGCAACCCGGCGGCGGTTAGCAACAGAAGGTGGTAGCCTGGGCACAGCACCTGCATCAGCGCTCCGTGCGGGGTATCCGGGTGCACGGCGGCGGCGTTGGGGGTGCTGAGCACCAGGACGCCCTCAGGCGCCAGCGACGCCGCGAGCGCGCGCATGAAGGCGTGGGGGTCGGCGACGTGCTCCAAGACTTCGGACGCCACCAGCAGGTCGGCAGGCGGAGGCGGCAGGGGTTCAGCCTCGGTGAAATACCTGGTTTCGATGGGCAGACCGAGCAGGGGGCCACCCGCGGCAGCCAGGGCGGAGGGGTCTATGCCGCGTACCTCCCAGCCGAACTCGCGCCGCCCGAAGTCTAGGGCGAAGCCGAAGGAGCAGCCGATCTCGGCGTAGCGGCGGACCTGGGTGCGGTCCAGGGTGAACAGCGGGTCTATGACGGTGTCTATGGCGGCGAGTTGCTCGACGTAATACTGCACGGTTTCGTCTATTGGGCCGTCGCTCTCGTAGGAGGGCGGCAGGGCGCCGGGGGTGAACACGCTGCCGCAGGCGGCGCAGCGGAGGAAGCGGATCGGGGAGGGTCCGGTAGCAACCTCGACGGCGGCGTCGTGGGCGGACTCGAGCGCGCAAACGGGGCAGCAGGCGTGCTGGGTGCCGGTGGGCCAAACGGGTGTCATCTGCTCCCTCTCCCTCCGAGAGAGGGTTGGGGTGAGGGAAGCACCATGCACGGACGCCGGCCAAGTCGCGTATCGACTGGCCCAGCAAGAACCATGGCCGGTCCTTGTGGCCTTTCCCTCACCCCGGCCCTCTCCCGGAGGGAGAGGGAGAAGGGAGCGCCTTGCTGGGGCGCATCGTCGTTGCCGATACTTGCGGACTCAGGACCATGCGCTCCAACCGGCGGGACCAGGCAATGGCGGGGCGGTCCGCTGCTCTCGTCATCACCGTTGCCAGTGGGAAGAGCACCGCCAGCGTTGCCGCTAGTGCTGCGGCCGTTGCGCTGTCGTAGCCCCAGACCGGCGTCAGCCGCAGCACCAGCCATGATGCCAGCGAGCAGATCAGGATGATGTGCAGCAGATAGACCATGAATGACACCCGGCCCAGCGCCAGCACCGGCCGCCGCCGCAGCGCCCAGCCCAGCGGCGGCCAGGCCAGCGCCGCCAGAACCAGCAGCCCGGCGCCGATCCGGTGCGCTACCAGCACCGGCTCGGTCAGCCATGCCGATGCCATGACGAAGCCGGGCCAGTAGGGCGTGCCCAGCAAGTCGTAGGGCATCCCGCCGAGCACAACGCCAGCCATGAATGCCGCCGCCCCGGCCCACCAGGTCCGGCGGCCCGGTGCCGCAATCCAACCGCGGCCTTCCCACAATAAGGCGCCGAAGCCGAAGCCGGCGCCGTTTGCCGCCCCGGCGCCTGCCAGCCCCGACAGCAGCCCGGCGGTTACGGTGACCAGTACTGACGCCCGTATCCAGCCCGGCGCCCGGCCCAGAACGGTGTGGAAGACGAAAATGCCGACCGAGCCCCAGAACTCCACCGGCATGGTCCATAGCGCCGCGTTCCACCAATGGGTGGCGGTGGCGAAGATGCCGAACAAGGATTGCTCCACCAGCGCCGGCAGGCTGTTGGACTGCCAGGCCAGCCAGCCGAAGTGCATTGCGAGCCAGCTCGATCCGTTCGCCGCGGCGGCGGGTGCGTTCCGTAGGCCGCCCATGGCTACTACCGCCCAGATCAGCAGGGAACTGCCTAGGATCGGGCCGGCCAGCCGCATCCAGCGGCGTAGCACCGACCCTAACAGGCGTAGTGCCGGGCTGTTCCCGGGTGCTCCGGCCACCGACGCCTGGAGGACGAAGCCGCTGAGGACGAAGAAGACCATCACTGCGCAATCGGGGGACCACAGCAGGATCAGCGGGGTCTTGGATAGGCCGGTTGCGGCGGCAGCGGCGCCCTGCGCCGGGTTGCCGCTTAGCAGCGCGGGTTGGAAGGCATAAGCGAAGTGGCAGAACGCCACTGCTAGGGCGGCTACTCCGCGCAGGCCGTCTAGGTGCTGGTATCGACCGGCGGAGGGTGGGTGGCTGCTCCCTCTCCCTCCGGGAG
>CAXTOB010000829.1:0-522 GCA_964245505.1 uncultured Acetobacteraceae bacterium
TCCGTATCCGGCGGGACCACGTGATTGCCGACATGGTGCGCGGCCTCGGCGGCCATGCCCGGGAAATCGAGGCGCCATTCGATCCCGAAGCCGGCGCATACGCCGGCGGCCACGGCCACCATCACCACGACGAGGACCAAGCGGCACCTCCTGCTCCCTCTCCCTCCGGGAGAGGGTTGGGGTGAGGGAAGCCGCAAGGACCATCATCGGCCTACCAGGCACCCAAGCCGCCTCGAACAGTCAGGGTTCGGTCGTGCGGCCCTGGCCACCTCCCGGAGGGAGAGGGGGAAGGCAGCAAGGCTTCACACCCACGGCAAGGCGCGCTTTTGCATCTTCTGACCTGGCTCTCGCCCGCCTTCCCAACCGGCGGCTTCGCCTACAGCCACGGACTGGAATGGGCAGTCGAGGCCGGGGACATCCGGGATGAGGCCGGCCTGGCTGCCTGGCTGGATGACGTGCTGCGGCACGGTGCGGGCCGCGGCGACGCCATCCTGCTGCGCCATGCCCACCGCGCCTCAGACC
>CAXTOB010000829.1:532-2316 GCA_964245505.1 uncultured Acetobacteraceae bacterium
TCCGGTAAGGGTGCGCAGGAGGAAGCTGCTGCCGCCGAGCTGGCCGCCGCCGCCCAGCCCAGCCGGGAGCGCCAGGCCGAAACGCTGGGTCAGGGCGGCGCCTTCGCGCTTGCCGCTGCGGTTTGGGGCGCGCCCCTGTTAGCGGCCCTGCTGGACGCAGGCGGCCCGGTCCCCTACCCCGTCACCGTCGGCGCCCTGGCCGCCGCGCACGGTGTGGCGGAGGACGACGCTGCCCTCGGTTTGCTGCATGCCTTCACTGCCAACCTGGTCAGCGCCGCGGTGCGCCTGGTGCCGCTGGGCCAGACCGCCGGGCTGCGCGTGCTGGCGATGCTTGAGTCAACCGTGGCCGAGGTCGCCGCGGACACCGGCAACGCCACCCTGGACGACCTCGGCGGCGCCTGCTTCCGGTCCGACATCGCCGCGATGCGGCACGAAACCCAATATACGAGGCTGTTCCGATCATGACCGCATCCCTAAACGGCCCGCTCCGCGTCGGCGTCGGCGGCCCTGTCGGCACCGGCAAGACTGCGCTCATGGATGCGCTGTGCCGGACCTTCGCGCCCCGCTACGACATCGCCGCCATCACCAACGATATTTATACCAAGGAGGATGCCGAGTTCCTGACCCGCGCCGGGTCGCTGCCGCCCGAGCGGATCATGGGCATCGAGACCGGCGGCTGCCCCCACACCGCCATACGTGAGGACGCCAGCATCAACTTGGCCGGCATCGCGGCAATGCGCCGCCGCTTCCCGGCGCTAGATGTGATCCTGATCGAAAGCGGCGGCGACAACCTGGCCGCGACCTTCAGCCCTGAGCTCGCAGACCTGACGATCTACGTCATAGACGTGTCCGCTGGCGACAAGATCCCCCGCAAGGGCGGCCCCGGCATCACCCGCAGCGACCTGCTAGTGATCAACAAAATAGACCTGGCCCCGCATGTCGGCGCCAGTTTGGAGGTGATGGACCGCGACAGCCGCCGGATGCGGGGGGAGCGGCCATTCGTGTTTGCGAACATACGCGCTGGGCAAGGGGTGGCAGACATCGCCGCGTTTATCGAGAAGGCGGGCGGGCTGCATTGAAACCCGGCTGGCCCCACATCGGCCTGCGCAGCTTTGCTTTGCTGTGTTTGCTCCTTTCGTCCTCCTGTATGCAGCCGACCAGCGAAAGCGCCGATGCTTTTCCACAAGCCGACCTGCCGCGTTGCGCGTTGGCGAAGCCGATCATATTCATAAACCGGTCGTTCAGTGTTTTCTTCGACCGCCACCATGACGAACTCACTGGGCGCGCCAAGACCATTCTTCAGGAGCTTGCAGAATACGCCGAAAGGGAACGGCTTTATAATCTTCAGATCACAGGCCACTCCGATGCATCAGAAACTGAGGGCCGAGACCGCGGTGTAGGCGGACGCCGTGCGGCAAGGGTTAAGGAGTTCCTGAAACAGGCCGGAGTTCGGGACGACATCATGACCACCCGTGACGTCGGCCCAAGCCAACCCTTGGTCCGCACCGACCCGGGACGACCCGAACCGCAAAATCGTTTCGTTACATTTCAATACCAGGGCGAGGGAAGCCTGGAGAAAGCCGCAGAGCGAAAAGCCTACCTGGATTGGCTCCAAAGGACCTACTGTAAAGCTCCTGCCAACAAGGGGAACCAGCAGGCTTGCAGCACCGCGCTCCGCTCATTGTAGCCCTCACGAACCATCGTGTGCTGCAGCGATAAGGTAGCGCCGCAGCGCCACCAGCGCCCAAACCGCCTCCACCACCCCGAACGGCCAGGCCCCCTGC
>CAXTOB010000830.1:0-2312 GCA_964245505.1 uncultured Acetobacteraceae bacterium
TACCAGCCTGGACCTTACCAACCCACGCCTTACCAGCAGCCCAATCCGTATCCACAACCCGGTCCATACCAGCAGCCTAGTCCCTACCAGCCGAACCCCTACCAGCCCGGCCCCGCAACGCCAGGGGGTCAACCCACCGACGGGCCCAGTCTGGTCGGTGCCTGGAGCGGCCAGAGCACGGGCCAAACGGCACCGTCCAGCAATCCGACGCCTTCAGCCCCGATGGCAAATTCGTCACCGTTGCCCGAATGCCGAACGGATTCCTAGCTCGGTTTTGGGGCACCTATCGCGCTGCTGCAGTTAGCCCGAACCAGCTCCGCGTGCAGTTTCAGCTTGAGGGATGGTTACCACGGGAGAGCTGCCAGCAGATGGCCGGCGGGCAACCGCTGTGCCAGCCGTTCCAGGTGCCCACCAGCGACACGTCCTTGGTCACGTTCAGCTCGCCGAACCAACTCCAGTCCATGAGCGAGACCAACGCTGGCGGTGGCGGCATAGTGAACGAGGTGCGCGACAACCAGCCCGCCCTGCTGCAGGCGCAGGCGCCCCAGCGCTGGGTCACGGTAGTGCAGCCCTCGGCCGGTCCAGGACCGGCTCCGATCATTACGCCTTCCGTCAGCCCTTACCAGCGTGGCCCGGCCACCAACATTCCCGGTCTAGGCGGCAACTGCGACGACCTGCAGCAGCGGCGCATCTGCAACCTCAATGACGGCAACCTCATTCGGGGCCGTGATGGGTGCTTGAGGTGCGATCGCTGACCCCGCACCTCCTTCACCCCTACCCCCACAACTGGCATCAAGTTGAGTCTCTGAGCCGCCGTCGATGGTAGCGTCGCGGGTGTGGTGGAAACGGGTGGTGGCGTAGTCTCCGGCTTGTTGCAACGAGCCATGACCGGCGTTTCAGCGCCGGTGGAGACCACGCCATGGAACAGGGTAGCACGACGCGGGATGCGGACGGCACGGGGCTGTTCGCGGGGAAGGCCTGGTTTGACCCGATCGAGGCGGGCATACGGGAGCGGGTGCGTGGCTTCATCGAGGAACTGCTGGAGCAGGAGCTGACGGCGGCGCTGGGACGCGGCAAGTCCGAGCGGGCGGCGGGCGAGCCGAAGGGCTACCGGAACGGGACGCGGGAGCGGCAGTTGCTGGGCAGCTTCGGCCCGGTTGAGGTTGAGGTGCCGCGGGCGCGCATGGCCGCGGCTGACGGCGGCACCCAGGAATGGCGCAGCCAGGCGCTGCCGCGCTACGCCCGGATGACCCGTCAGGTCGAGGCGTTGATCGTGGGCGCCTACCTGTCCGGCACCAACACGCGCCGGGTCAAGCGCGCGCTCTCCGCCCTGTTCGGGGGCGCGGTCGGCAAGGACGTGGTCAGCCGCACCTGGCGCAAGGTCCGCACGGACTGGGATGCCTGGAACAAGCGCGACCTGGCCGGCGAGGATGTGGTGCGCCTGATCCTGGACGGCACGGTGGTGCGCGTGCGCCTGGACCGCAAGGCCACGAACATCTCCTTGCTGGTCGTCTTGGGGGTGCGCCGTGACGGGCAGAAGGTGCTGCTCGCGGTCAAGAACATGGGCGGGGAAAGCGAGGCCGCCTGGCGCGGCGTGCTGGACGGCTTGGTTGGCCGTGGGCTGCCAACGCCGGAGTTCCTCGTCACCGACGGCGCGGCTGGCCTCGAACGGGCCTTGGCGGCGCTGTGGCCCGACGTGCCCGCGCAGCGCTGCACGGTTCACAAGCACCGCAACCTCCTGGCCCACGCGCCAGACGCGCTGCACGAGGAGGTCACGGCCGACTACACGGACATGGTCTACGCCGGGACCGCGAAGGAGGTGCGGGCCAGGCGCCG
Organism: uncultured Acetobacteraceae bacterium; assembly: GCA_964245505.1. GTDB lineage: Bacteria > Pseudomonadota > Alphaproteobacteria > Acetobacterales > Acetobacteraceae > DASWOJ01. The sequence continues at coordinate 1,837 of CAXTOB010000830.1, forward strand.
CGCGTTCCTGCGCAAGTGGCGGCTGCGGTGCCCTGCGGTGGCCACGAGCCTGGAAGAAGCAGGCGACCGCCTGTTCGCCTTCCTGCGCCTGCCCCCAAGCCAGTGGAGGTCGGCACGGACCACGAACGCCATCGAGCGCCTGCACGAGGAGTTCAAGCGCCGCATCAAGACCCAGACCGTGCTGCCGTCCGCCGAAACCGCCGCCATGCTGTTCTGGGCCTTGCTGGCGTCGGGCCAGATCACGATGCGCAAGGTGGACGGGTGGCAGACGCTCGGCGAAAAGCTGGCCGATCCCGTCCCGGTTGACCTCGCCGCCTGACCCAAGCCACCATTACCGAGCCGCAGAGGACCCATCCAGGCCATTTCCACTCATTACGCGACGCTACCGAGTGCAGCGAGATAGGTGACTTGACCCAGGCCGTCAGGCCCGGATGGCCTCCATCAGCGGCCTGACACCCAGGATCGCGATGACCCGC
>CAXTOB010000831.1:0-2307 GCA_964245505.1 uncultured Acetobacteraceae bacterium
GACCTGGTGCGTGATGCGGATTTGGCGATGTATGCGGCCAAACGGCAAGGTCTTGGTAGTGTGGCAGCGTTCAGCCCGGCGATGGGCGTCCGTGCAGTCGAGGCGTTGCGGCTCGAGACCGACCTGCGTCATGCGCTCGACCGCCGAGAGATCGCGGTGCACTACCAGCCGATCTGCGATGCGGCCGGACGACAGGTCGTCGGCGTTGAAGCCCTGGCCCGCTGGCAGCATCCCACGCTTGGCGTCGTTCCGCCGGGCACCTTCATCCCAGCCGCCGAGCGGGCGGGCCTGATCCGCAAGCTGGGAATGCTGGTGCTGCACACAGCTTGTGCACAGTCACAGCGCTGGCGGGAACACGCGCCCGAGCTGACGCTCAGCGTGAACGCGTCCAGCCAGGAGCTATGTGACCGGCGGTTTCTTGGGGATGTCGAGGGCGTATTGGCCGCAACGGGCTTTGATCCGCGACGATTGCAGCTCGAGGTCACGGAAAGCGTGTTCCTCGAGCAGCCCGATCTTGGCGCCGAGGTGCTGGGCGGCTTGCGGTCGCTTGGCATCCGGGTGGCGTTGGACGACTTCGGCATGGGCTACTCGTCGTTGGGCTACCTGAGCCGCTACCCTGTCGACACGCTCAAGATCGACCGGACCTTCGTGGCGGGGATGCTCGGCGATGCGAAAGCCCGGGCCGTCGTTGCGGCCATCCAGCAGCTTGGGACAGCGATGCAGTTGCACGTCGTCGCCGAAGGGATCGAGGAAGAAGCCCAGCTCAAGCTGTTGCAGGACATCGGCTGTCATTCGGTGCAAGGCTACCTGTTGGGCAAGCCCATGCCAGTGGAGGAGTTTGTCGCGGCGTTGCACGCCGGATGACTCTGCTTCGTGGATCAGCGGGCAAGACGTACAATGCCTTGCTGATTTGGTTTCACGCGGTCTCGGACATACTCCGGACGTCCAAGGTCCAACATGCTGTCAAGCGTAACGATGGCAACCGCCACCTTGGTTACTCAACGCCTGCTTGTGCGGAAGCGGAGCGCGTCGCCAATCACCCATTCGAGCCATGTGATGTCGGTCTTGACCAACGCACGCCAGTTAAAGCCAGAGCCTGCCCACCAGTCCATGCGGCCCCTTGCCGAAGCCACCATTGAACGACATCGGGCGGCATCGACCTTTGTTATGGAGAAGCTCTGTGACGTAAGCTTGCGCGTTCAGGCCAATGAACGTCGTGGTCGACGGCGATGCCTTCGAACAACGGCCTGGCGAAGTAGAAGCCCTGGATGAAACGCGCGCCGACCGAGCGGACCGCGTCCATCTCCCCCTCGCGTTCGACACCCTCGACGACGACCTTGACGCCGAGTTCGGCGCCGACGCGGACGATGCCGGCCACGATCGCCAAGCGGTAGGCATCCTTGTCGCAGTCCTGCACCAGCATACGGTCGACCTTGACGATGTCGGGCCTCAGTTCGGCCAGGCGCGCCAGTCCGGAGTAGCCGGTCCCGAAATCGTCCAAGGCGATCTTGAAGCCGTGCTTGCGATACTCGTGGATGATGTTCTGCAGGTGCTTGGTGTCGGCGATGGTCTCGGACTCGAGGATCTCGAACGTCAGGCGATCCAGGCGGAAGCCGGTGCGCGACGCCGCCTTCAGGGTGGTTTGTATGCAGGCCCGCGGCTGGTAGACGGCGTTGGGAAGGAAGTTGATGCTGAGCTGCCGGTCCATGCCCAACCGGGCGGCTAGTTCGATGGCCTTGACCCGGCAGGCCTGGTCGAAGGCGTAGGTGTTCTCTGCGCGGACCTGGCTCAGGACGTAGCCGGCGCCTTCGGCGGCCGGGCCGCGGACAAGGGCCTCGTAGGCGTCGATGCGGTTGTCCTGCAGATCGACGATCGGCTGGAACGCCATCGTGAACGGGAAGAGCGGCGGGCTGTCGCGGCAGGCCGCGCAGGCGTGCCGATCGGTGTCCGGCATCGCGAGCAGGGCGGCATCGCTATCGGAGGTCGGGTTCATTGGGGGATCCTTTGGTCCACTCGGAGGCAAGCCTCGCAGGATGGGAAGTAGGTTCAGGCTCACGTTTGGCGAACGTCCCAGCCGACGCCGCTCGGCGCCATCGCCGGGGCGGCCTGCCTCCACGCGAGAACCAGGCGAGGCCGACCCGGTATCAGTCCGACTGTCCAAACGACGCTCCTGTTGAACTTCCAGATGCCACCGAGATACGGCAAGATCCTTAATACTTCGTAGTCATCGTGGCAGCTGTCAGGCGACAAAGGACCCTGTTGCACGGATCGCTCGGACCTGCGGGTCCAGGTAGGATGAAGCAGCTA
>CAXTOB010000832.1:0-2302 GCA_964245505.1 uncultured Acetobacteraceae bacterium
GTCCCGTAGATCACCATGACGGTGCCGGCCACGCCCGCCATGCCGCAGGTCATCACCGCGAACGACTCGCCCCGCTGCGTCCGGCCGAGGTAGGGGCGGATCAGCAGCGGCGCCTCGATCATGCCGACGAAGATGTGGACCGCCGCGGCCAGCGCCACCGGCCCGTCCAGCCCCATCGCCCGGCGCAGCGCCGCCGCGAACAGCGCCACCAGCCGCTGCAGCACGCCCCAGTGGGACAGCACCGCCGACAGCGCGCTGATGATAAGCACGAGCGGCAGGATCTTGAACGCCAGGATGACACTGCTGCCGGGCTGCAGCTCCGGGAAGGGCAGGGGACCACCGCCGAGGTAGCCGAATAGGAATGCGGTGCCCGCGTCGGTCGCAGTCTGCAGGGCCTCTGCGGCGCCGTTCAGCAGCAGGACCGCGCGCTGCGCCGGGGTGAAGGCGATCAGCAGGAGAGCAAGCGCCAGTTGCAGGCCGACGCCTGCGCCGACGGTGGGCCAGCGTATGGCCCGGCGATCCTCGCTGCAGGCCCAGGCGAAGGCGAGCAGGACGAGATAGCCTAGGATGGCTTGCATGGAGTAAAGGCTGGGCAGGGACGACGCACGAAGCCAGGCTAGCCCGCTGTCTGCCAAAGGGCCAATGCAGGAAGTGGTGACACGTCTCCCTCTCCCTCCGGGAGTGGGTCGGGGTGAGGGAGGCCACACAGCGCACCCTTGGCCCTAGCTGGACCGGATCGTCGCGGGATGGAGCACTGCTTGCCCTTTCTCTCACCCCAACCCTCTCCCGGAGGGAGAGGGAGCAGGGGCCTGTTTGTTATCGGGTGGCGTGAGGCGGGCAGCCAATTATTTTGAAATACCGTTGTCATCCCGAGGCGCGGCAGCGGCGCGGCAACTCGGGGATAGATGATGCTGTGCTTGCTGCCCCTGCGCTTACCGTCCCTGGATCACCGTGCCGCGCCGCTTCCCGCAACGCCCACTCCCGCCATCACCGCCGTTTATTACGAGATTAGGTTTTGCACTCCCGCGGAACCGACCCTACATCGCAGAGATGAACATAGAACAGACCACCCTCCCGAACGGCTTGCGTGTCGTGTCCGTCAACCTGCCGGGCTTCGACAGCGCCGCCGTCGCCGCCTTCGTCAAGGCTGGCGCCCGCAACGAGACCGAGGCGAACAACGGCATCGCCCACTTCCTGGAGCACATGGCCTTCAAGGGCACCCGTACCCGCTCAGCCCTGCAGATCGGCGCGGAGATCGAGGTGTTGGGCAGCAACGTGAACGCCTACACCTCGCACGAGACGACCTGCTACTTCGTGACCGGCCTCAAGGGCACCATAGACCGCTCCGTCGCCATCATCGGCGACGTGCTATGCAACTCGGTGTTCGAGCCGAAGGACATCGAAACCGAGAAGGGCGTCATCCTGCAGGAGATCCGCCGGGCTACGGACAACCCCAGCCATGTCGCCTACGACGGCTACGGCCTGATCGCCTACCCCGGCCAAAGCATCGGCCGGCCGATCCTGGGCCGGGCCGAGCTGATCGAGCAGGTCACGCGCGACCACTTCACCAGCTTCGTGTCGGATTTCTACTTCGGCGACAACATGGTCGTCGTCGGCTGCGGCGACTTTTCGCACGAGTCGTTCGTGGGCATGGTGGCCGTACACTTCGAGCGCCTGCCGGGCCGTCCCGCGCCGGTGCAGGTCGTGCCGGCCAAGTATGCCGGCGGTGCCGTCCGCAACACGGAGAAGGACTTCGAGCAGGTGACGATCCTGCTCGGCCTGCAATCCGTGCCGGAAACGGATGCGACGGTGTATGCCCACAAGGTCCTGGCCCGCGCCCTGGGCGGCGGCATGAGCAGCCCCTTGTTCCAGGAAGTACGCGAAAAGCGCGGCCTGGTTTACAGCGTCGGCGCCTACAGCGACCACGGCGTGGACCACGGCGAGCTGGTCATGCAGGCCGGCACGACGACGAAGCATGTGGACGAGCTGCTGGACGTGGCCTGCGGCGAACTGGTCAAGCTGACCCAGTCCGTGACCGAGGCCGACATGACCCGCGCCAAGAATGGCCTGCTGGTCCGGTTGGCCACGGCCAAGGAGCGTCCGTTCAGCCTGGCCCAGGGCATCGCCGGCAGCCTGTTCGAGCATGGCGAAATACAAACGCCGGAATACGCGATGCAGCGGGTTGAGGCCGTGACGATGGAGGACGTAACCGCCGCGGCCCAGGTGCTGGTGCGTAGCAACCCGACGATCTCCCTGGTGGGGCCGGTGCCTGACGTGGATTACCACGGCCGGGTCCGGGCTG
>CAXTOB010000833.1:0-2296 GCA_964245505.1 uncultured Acetobacteraceae bacterium
CCCCCCTACCGTCCCGCCGCGCCGAAGGAGGCTCCCATCATGGGCCGCACACCGTTCCCTGGTCCGAATTCCCCTCCCGTCCCGAGGCCGAACGGCCCGGCGCCGATGCCGATGCCAGTGCCGGGCATGGCTGGTCCGCAGCCGCGCCCTGGTGTGCCGCCTAACCGCGTGCGCGAGGCGGCGGAGCGCCGCACCCTGGTCGTGGGCCGCGGCATCTCGCTGCAGGGGACCGTCACCGATGCGGAGCGCCTGGTGGTCGAGGGCACGGTGGAGGCCAGCATGATCCAGGCGACCGAACTGAGCATTGCCCAGGGCGGCGTCTTCAAGGGCGAGGTGGAGGTCGAGGACGCGGAGATCGCTGGTGTCATCGATGGCACTTTGACCGCCCGCGGCAACCTGGTCGTGCGCGCTACGGGCAAGGTGCTTGGCACTGCCCGCTGCCGGCGCCTGCAGGTGGAGGATGGCGGCCAGATCACTGGGCGGATCGAGATGATCCAGGAGGGCGCGGTGCTGCCGCCGCGTGCGGCCGAGTCGGCGATGACGTCGTCTGCGTTGCCGAGCACGGTGGGGTGGCAGATCGACGGCAACCCGGCTTAGTCTTGCTGGGAAACTCTGCTGGGGACAGGGCTATGCCGATCAAACGTCGCTTTGTGGGGTCCACCATGGGGGCGGTGATGGCCACGTCGGTGCTGCCGCGCGCCGGTCGCGCGGCGGCTCCGTTGAGCCAGGCGCCGAGCTTCTACCGGTATAGCGTTGGCGACATTCGGGTTACCGCCATCCATGATGGGCTGGCTTATCGCGGGCTGGAGGGTTTTATCCCAAATGCTCCGCCTGGCGCGGTGCAGCAGGCGCTGGCGGACAACTTTCTGCCGACGGACCGGTTTCCGATCACCTTTACTACGCTGGTGGTCAGTACCGGGGGCAAGCTGGTGCTGATTGATACCGGCAACGGCGACCTGGGTGCGCCGACCAGCGGTACGTGGATGAGCAATTTCCGTGCGGCCGGGTTCGACCCGGGGCAGGTTGACGTGGTGCTGTTCAGCCACTTCCATGCTGACCATATCAATGGGTTCCGGTTGCGGGACGGCACGGCGGTGTTCCCGCGGGCGGAGATCATGGTGCCGGCAGCGGAGTGGGAGTTCTGGACCAGCGACGATAAGCGGGCGTCGTCGCCGGATGGGCTGCGGCCGAACTTCGACAATGTGCGGCGGGTGTTCGGCCCGGTGGCGGGGCAGGTCACGCTTTATGGGTGGGACAAGGAGGTGCTGCCGGGCATCACCAGCATTGGGGCTGCCGGGCATACGCCGGGGCATACTTGCTTTGCGATCGTGTCTGGTGGGCAGAAGCTGCTGGTGATGTCGGATGTTACCAATAACACCTTGATCTTCGCTCGCCACCCTGATTGGTCGGCGGTGTTTGATCAGGATGCCGCTGGGGCGCGGGCGACGCGGCACCGGATGCTGGATATCGCCGCGACGGAGCGGATGCAGGTGTCGTTCTACCATGCGCCATTTCCGGCGACGGGGCATATCGTCCGCGAGGGCGATGGTTACTCGCTGGCGCCGGTGATGTGGACGCCGGCGACCTGAGGATGGCGCTGACGCGGCGGGTGCGGGGACGGGCCTGCTGGTGCGGCAGAGTTAGGCTGGCTTGGGCGGCCCTGGTGGGTTTCGCTTCATCCTAGGGGTCCACTAGATCTCGGTTCACCTGGACTGGGCGAGGCGGATGCCGTGCGTGGGATAGCGGACATTGGCGTCATAGAATTGCCGGCTGGCGGGGCGGATTGCGCTGGCTTCTTCCATCCATGAGCCACCGCGCAGGACGCGGTCGCGGCAGTTCGGGGCATCCCACACGGTGCTGTCGTGCGGCGCGCCCTGGTAGGTGCGGTGCCAGCAATCGGCGACCCATTCGGCCACACCGCCGCCCATGCCGAACAACCCGAAGGAGTTTGGCGGATAAGCGTCAACCCGCGGCGGGTCTTGCAGGCTGACTGGGCCGCCGCATCCCTTGCAGCTCGCCTTGCCGGGTATGAGCGTGTTGCCCCAAGCGTAGCGTGTTTCCGTGCCGGCCCGGGCGGCGTATTCCCACTCCGCCTCAGATGGAAGCCGGAAGGGTTGGTTGGTGACGCGGGATAGCCAGGCGGCGTAGGCCTTGGCGTCGTCCCAGCTTACGTTGGTGATGGGTTCGTCAGGCTTGCCCTTTGCGACGGCTGGGCAGGCTTTGGCGTCCACGCACTGCTGCCACTCGCGCATCGTCGTCGCGTGGGTCGCGAGGAGGAATGGGGCGACTGTCACGG
>CAXTOB010000834.1:0-2292 GCA_964245505.1 uncultured Acetobacteraceae bacterium
GCAAGCAGCGCGACCAGGGCCTCCGACACAGTGGCGCCATCCTCGGTGAGCCAGGCCAGGCCTGCTCGACCCGCGATTTGATGGCCGGGTCGGCGTCCAGCCGCGCCCGGGCCGCCGTGCCGCAGTCTGCCAGCCGCTCCAGGCCCAGGAAGGCGGCGCCGGGCAGGGCTTCGGCCAGGCGCCGGGCCAGCCGCGTCTTGCCGCTGCCCAGCGGGCCGATGATGTAATTCAGCGGCTGGATGCCACGCAACTCGGATCGTTCGCCGCCCCAGGGCCAGGGAAGGTCGAACGCGACGCAAAGGTCGGCGCCTGGTCCCAATAAGCGCGCCACTTCTTCCGCGGAAGGCGCCCGGCCCTGGGTGAGGCCGGCGCGGAGATTGCGAACCCTCTCGACGGTGCCGGCGAGCTGGCGCAACTGGGTTTCGAGTGCTGCCTGATGTGCGGCCAGGGCCGGCTCCAGACCTTGAGGATTGCCCTCCTGCACCCGCGCCACCTGGGCGAGGCTGAGGCCAAGCGCGCACAGAGCCACGACCTCGGCGGCCCGGGCCATCTCGTCAGGACCATAGGCCCGCCACCCGGCGGCGGTGCGGATCGGGGTCACCAGGCTGCGCTGCTCATAGAGCCGCAGGGCCTTGGTGGAAACGCCGAGCTGCCTGGCGGCTTCGGACGGGCTTAGGAACTGGGCGGAAAAGCTCACGCATCACCTCGTTGTTCGCTGACCGCCACCCTTATCGGGGCGGTCCCAGGGGCCGGGTCAATGGGGTGTTGCGGTGTTGGTTCGTCTTTCCTCCCAACGGCCCTGGCAGACTGACCAACAAGCCAGGTCCGCCCCTGCCAAGTCCTGCGGCGGGCTGGCTTGGCGGCCCGCACCGCTGCTCAGTGCCGATGCAACCCAGGCAGGTCATGCGTGCCGCACGGCGCGGCCGGAACAGGGCCGTCCGCGCTCGCCGCTGCTGCGTCGTCCAGCAGCGACCGGACCTCGCGGCAAGCGCCGTCCCGCGCACGCCCAGTCTCGCGCAGGGCGTCCCGCACCTCTGCCGCAGGGGCGCCGAGAAGCTCCGCTTCCATGGCGTCCAGCAACGCCAGCAGGGCCGACGATGGATCGGGGCGCCTGGTCATGGCCACGACCAGGCCAACCCGTGACGTAGCATGGCCCGCCGCATCCTGCGCCGGGCCGTGTCGTACTCCACCGCGCCTAGGCCGTAGCGGGACCGGATTTGCCCGGCATCCAAGCCGGCTATTAGCCTGGTGATGACCTTCGTGGCCGCCTCATCGGACGCGAACAGCCGGTGGATGGCGGCGAGCGCCTCGGCAGCCGCGTAGGCCCGCTCGGGATCGTGGGCCTGCCGGTCGCCCGCAGCATCCACGCTGGACAGCGCCTCCTCGCGCCGCCGCCGGCGCCATTGCTCGTCGCACAGGCTCCGCATGATGCCAGCCAGGAAGGCGACCAGCGGCACCCCCGGCGGCCAAGGCCTTGTGCCGGCCATCGCGCGCGCCACGGCCTCGTGCAGCAGGTCGGACCAGGACACGCCACCGGGCAAGGAGCGGGCGCGCAGCCGGGCTATCGCGCGCAGCCGCAACAGCTCGTCATCGGGCAGTGCGGCCAACTCCGCGCCGACGTTCCTCGGAACCGGTCCGAAACGCAGGTTCAGATGCTTCAGCCGCTGCGAGGTCTCTGTCATGGCCCTGTATGCGCCCGGCGCACCCAGGCGCGGACGGCCGTGCAAAGAATCTTTCCCGCCGTCTGCGCAGGCCGCCGCGACGCGCACCATCCGGCGAAGGAACCCACGATGAGCGCACTCGATGCCCAAGCCGCACCCTACCAGGCCCAGTTCCTGGACATGCTGGACGCCACATTCCGGCGTTACGGCGTGCCGGATGAGCTGCCGCCCCGGTTCCGGGAGGCGGTGGCCGTGACGCCCCGGCACCGCTTCGTCCACCGCTTCCGCCTTTCTGAAGATGGCCCTGTGCGTGGCGCCTTTCGCCTGGCCGATGGCGGTCCGGTGCGCGACAACGGCACCGACCCGGCGCAGGACCTGCCCGACATCTACAGCGACGCCGTGATGCGCCATGTGGACGCCGCGGGCGAACCCCTACCCTCCTCCAACTCGCAGCCGAGCTACGTCCTCCACCTGCTGCATCTGCTGGGACTGGAACGGGGCTAGGCCGTGCTGGAGATCGGCTCCGGTTCCGGGTGGCTCGCTGCCATCATGGCGCGGCTGGTCGGGCAGGAGGGCTGGCTCTGCTATCGAACTTTGGCCCATTAGTGCTGGCGGATTTTGGCCCACCCCC
>CAXTOB010000835.1:0-2288 GCA_964245505.1 uncultured Acetobacteraceae bacterium
TGCCGCCCGCCTGCATCGCCCCGCCCAGCACCGGGCTGGCGTCGGCCAGGCCGGCCGCGACCTCATAGGGGTCCAGGCCCAGGTTCTGCAGCACGGCCCACTCGTCGCGGACCAGCCACTCCTCCAAAACCTTGTTGTCCCGCACCAGGCAGTGCGCAACGGTGCGCGACACCCAGTCGCGCCCGGTCGGCGGCCCATAAGTCCAATACCCCGAGTGGGTGCCGGTCTTGAACACCCGGTGGCTGCTGATGAAGCCGTTGGGGCCGCGAGCTTCCCAGATCACGTCCTCGCCATGGCCGCCGCCGCCGTTGGGGAAGGCGGCAAACTTCTGCAGGCTGTTATTAACGACGTAATCCCAGTCGTAGGTCTCGCCGTAGGCGGTGTGGACCCGGACCTGCTTGTCGTAATGCTCAGTCAGCCGGCCGAGGCCGCGGTCTATCCAGATGGCGTCGGTCCAGCTCAGGATATAGTCGCGCGGATCGCGGTAGGGAGCATAGGCGGAGGGAAGCAGGCCGGCGGCGTCCAGCCCGGTATTGGCGTCCACTATGGTCATCCTCCCGTCCGCATTCGAATGCGGAGTAGAATACCGCCGGCTTTCAGGTGCAAGCCCCTTCTCCCTCTCCCTCCGGAAGAGGGCCGGGGTGAGGGAAATGGCGAGGGCAGTCCCTGGCCCAGCAAGCACCAGGTTCCACGGTCTCCGAAGCCCGTCCTTGCGGCCTCCCTCACCCCAACCCTCTCCCAGAGGGAGAGGGAGTAGAAGCAGAACGCCTTGTGCAACACCATCCGCGCTGCCATTCCTGCGGCATGGCAAGCAGGCAGGGGCGCACGGACCGGGCTAGCGGCCCGGTGGTCCCGCGGGGGCGCCGGGTCACATCGTATGACGTGGCGAAGGCGGCAGGCGTGGCGCAGTCCACGGTCTCCCGCTGCTTCGTGCCAGGCAGCGAGATGTCGGACATCACCCGCGCGCGAGTACAGCAGGTAGCGGCTGCGCTAGGCTATGTGCCCAACGCCATCGCCCGTTCGCTGATCACCCGGCGGTCGGAGATGGTGGCGGTGATCGTCACCGGGTTCACCCTAACGACCAACCCAGCCATCGTCGCCGGTATCGGCCGCGCCCTGGCTGGGCACAGTAAGCAGCTGCTGCTGATGCCGGTGGAGGGAGAGGAAGGCGCGCGCGCCGCGGCGGCGGCGGCGCTGCGCTATCCCTTGGACGGCCTGGTGCTGGCGACGACGCTGGACGCGGCGGCGGTGCGGCCATTCCTGCGCCGGGGCGTGCCGGTCGTGTGCTTCAACCGCGCAGCGCCGCTGCCGCGGGTGGACCGGGTAGCGACCGACCACGCCAGCGCGGCCCGCGAGGTCGCGGACCTGCTCCACGCCGCCGGACACCGGCGCTTCTTATGCGTCGGCGGTCCGGAGGGCTGGCCGGTCAACGCCGAGCGGACCCGGGGCTTCCTAGAGCGGCTGGCGGAACTAGGCGTGCCCAGCGCCCCAGTCGTCGCGGCGGAGCAATCCTATGCCGGCGGCCGCGCGGCGTTCCTGGAGCATGTGCGGTCAACGGGAGCGCCCGATGCAGTGTTCTGCGTCAACGACACGCTAGCGTTCGGCGTGCTGGACGCCTGCCGGTTCGAGCTGGGCTTGCAGCCGCCGCGCGACATCTCGGTGATAGGGTTCGACGATGTGGCGGAGGCATCGCACCAAGGCTACGACCTGACGACGGTACGGCAGGGGATTGCCGACCTGGCAACGGCAGCCGTCGGGATGCTGCTGCAACGACTGGACGCGCCGGACGGCGCTGCACAGCGGCTGCTGCTGCCGGGTGTCCTGGTACGGCGGGGATCGGCACGGCTTTAGCGCTGATGAGAGTCACGTCCGGACACACAGCGGTCGGACCCACCTGCGAACCCTGCCCGCAAACAAGAAAGCGAGACCGGTTTGCGTCCAGTCCCGACGCAAACCGGTCTAGTTGCACTGTCAGCACTGTTGTGAGGCGTCCAGACCCTGCCGAGTGTGGATCAGGACAGGCAGCCTGCGCCTATCACATCAGCAATGACGACCTACTAGCCCGGGCTATGCCGCCGCCGCAGCCACCAGCCGCCCGGCGGTGAAGCCCGCCAGCGCCGGCACTGGCGCCCCGGCCACCATCTCCGCCACAGCCTCACCCAGCCCGGCCGAATGCTTGAAGCCATGGCCGGAACACGCGGATACCAGCAGCACCCGGTCGTTCTCCGGCGCACGGGACACCAGGAAGTCGCCATCCCGCGTCATGGTGTAGGGGCACACCACGCTGC
>CAXTOB010000836.1:0-2288 GCA_964245505.1 uncultured Acetobacteraceae bacterium
CTGCAGGAACACCGGGCGGTTTGTTTGCAGCCGCACGTCGGATGCGCCCAGGCGATGTCGCGCCCGCTGACCGAGACGGAAGTCGAGGAGGCGGTGAACCGCCTGTACGGCTCGGACGGCCAGGCCCGGCTCAAGGGCGGCGAGGACTTCGACGTGTCCTACGAGGTGCTGCCGGACCGGCGCACCCGCATGCGCTTCCGCGTCAACGCGACCGGCATCCTCAGCCGCGGCGACGACGGCGCCGCGGTCGTCGCCCGCACCCTGCCCGCCAAGGCCCCGAGCCTGGCCTCCCTCGGCGTCGAGCAGGGCATCCTCGACGCCTACAAGCCCGAGGACGGCATCGTGGTCGTCGCCGGCGGCACCGGCAACGGCAAGAGCACGCTGCTGGCCGCCATGGTGCGCGAGATGCTGGTGGAGCCGGACAGCCACCGCGCCGTCCTCGACTATGCGGCGCCGACCGAGTTCGTGTTCGACGACGTGCGCTTGGACACGGCGACCATCGAGCAGAGCGAGATACCGCGCCACCTGCCCTCGTTCGCGGCGGCGGTCCGCAACGCCATGCGCCGAGCGCCCGACGTGATCGTGGTCGGCGAGTGCCGCGACGAGGAGACCATGACGGCGGCCGTGGACGCCGCCATCACCCAGCACGCCGTCTACACAACCATCCACGCCGGCCGCGTCACCGACACCTTGCAGCGCGTGGTCAGCCTATGCCCGGACGGCAAGCGCCGGGCGCTCACGGTGGCCTTCGCGCAGTCGCTGCGGCTGATCGTCAACCAGCGCCTGGTGCCGAGCACGGACGGCCGCCGCACGCCGCTGCGCGAGTTCCTGGTGTTCGACACGGCCCTGCGCCGCCGCTTCCTCGACACCGACCCCGACCGCTGGCCGGCGCTCGCGCAGGACGTGCTGGACGCCGGCACGCACGGCCAGTCCTTCGGCGTGGCCGTGCGCCGCGCGCTGGCCGAGGGGCGGATCACCGCCGACGAGACGCACGCGCGCCTGAAAGAGTGGGGCTATGTGGCGTAACACCATGCTGCCGATCAGGTTCTACGCCGTGGACGCGCGGGCGCTGGTGCCGTTCTTCGTGTGGCTGCTGCACTGGAGCTGGGGCACCTTCTATGTGGCGCTGGCCGGCATCGCCGGGTTCGCAGTGCTGGAGTGGTGCGGCCTCACCTTCCCGACCGCCCTCCGCACCGTGCGCCGCCTCGTCGTGGGGCGCACCCGCTCCGCTGTTCCTGCCTGGAAGAAGAGGAGGTACGCATGAGCGACCCCGTCCCGCCTGCCCCGTCCATGCCGGAGCCGCCGCCGGTGATGGCCCGCCTCAACCCGCCGACCGACGTGCAAGAGGCCATAGCGGTGGCACTGCGCGCCTGCCATGCCTGGCAACCTGCCGTCGCACCGCGTCCCGCCCTCGCCGAGGGTCCGGCACCGATCTTGTTCACGTCCACGCCGCAGACAGTCGAGGCGGGCGTCTGCGACCTGATCGACGCCTGGCCCCAGCACGCGGAGCAGGGTGCCATGCTCGTGCTGAGCTTCGGTATCCTGCTCGGCCTCGCCGCCGCTGCCCTGCTGCTGATGCTGCGCCGGGGGTATCGTGCCTTCTGGCGGACTCGGGCCGGATGGTGGATGCGGGACACGCTGGGCGAGCCCTGGCGTGACCTGCAAGCAGCCGCCCTCGGAGCGCTGCTGGGCTGTGCCGCCGGCCTCACCGTGGCTGCCCTGCTGTTGAAGGCCGGCCTCGATGCACCCGTCCTGATCCAGGCGCTCTGCTTCATCGGCGGCGCGGCCGGAGCACCCGGGATGATCTGGCTGCGCCGCTCGGAGTGGCGCCGGGGCGGCGGGCGGGTCCTGCGATGAGCGGCGCCGACATGGGGCGGGTCAGCGCGGTGCTGCAAGCCCTGCTGCAAGGGGGCAAGCCGGTCTTCGCCGCCACTCCCGCAACCGGGGAGCTGGCGCCGGTCAGCCACCATCTCGCGGCGGCGCCGCACGGGTTCCTGCCGCTGCTCCTCGCCGCCGGCGACACGGTGTGGCGGGAAACGACAGGTCGCTCCCTCGGCGTCGAGTTGCGGCGCGACCCGGACACTGTGCTCGGCTTCCGGGCGGAGCGGATCGCGCCGGGTCCCGCCACCCCTGTCCTGCTCAGCGTCATGGAGGCCATCGCCCAGGCGGAAGGGCCAGAGATGCTGGTGCTGGATGACCTCAAGGCCGGGTGGACGGCGGCGCAGGAGCGGATGCGCCGGACCGCGCAGGCGTCCGCCCCACCACCCGCCGCGGTCGCTCCTTCCGCC
>CAXTOB010000837.1:0-2283 GCA_964245505.1 uncultured Acetobacteraceae bacterium
GGTGCTGGCCGCCATCACGGCCGCGGCTGGCGACGCGACCGGGACGGCGCTGCGGCTGGAGCGCGACGGGGCCGGACTGCGGCTAGAGGCAAGCGCCGGGCATGGCGCCGGGACGCTGCTGCTGGTCGGCTTCGACCCCACCCACACCACCCGCGTCGCCGGCGGCGAGAACGGCGGGCGCACGCTGATGGAGGTCAACGTCGTCCGCTCCATTGAGCCAGCGGGATCATGGCGAGGCGAGCCAATAAGCCTGCATGCAACTCTGCCGCCCGGTGAGCGAACGGCCGCCCTGCTGCAGGACGGCGATGGCCGCATCCTGGCCGCAGCCGTGTTGCCGCCAGGCTGAGCACAACGAGAGCTTGCCTAGTCAGCCATGCCCAGTCGTAAGTAGGGCAGAAAGGCGCTGTGCCTCCCGCTGCGCTGTCCGAATGCGCGCTATTGCGGCGCCAGGCACTACGCTTATCCGCCCTACGATAATGACCCAATGCCGGTCCTAGTGCCCTATCATTCCTGATTTGATAAATACAGTCGCCAGCTTTGGCCCGAGCCTTGCAATGCATAAACATGTCACATCAGTGCTGACGCTGCACTAGAGCACGTTCGGATCAAACGGCTTCGTTTGACCGAATAAATGCTCGCAAAAACAATGGCTAGCAGCCTGTCGGAATGAGGTTGCGAGCGTTTTTGCGTGCTTGGGCCGATCGTGCGTTGCTGGGTGGCGCTGAGGCGGCTTTTGGCGGCCGAACTTGCTGGCTGAAGGATACGGCGGCCAGACTGGCACCGTGGCGCTCGCAGCGGTGCCACTCCAGGCCAAGTTGGCGCGCGTCCGCCTCAGATCGCGGCCGCCAGGACGAACATCCGCTTCATGTTCCACGCCATGGTCACGAGGGTCCACTCGCCGCGGACAGCGTCGAGGCCGCGCAACAGGAACTGACGGAAGCCAAGCACGGACTTGATGATGCCGAACACCGGCTCGGGCGTGTGCTTGCGAACGGCATAGAGCCGCTTGCCCTCGGGCGTTTGCAGGCGATGGTTCATCGCCTCAAGCGGCGTGGGGTCCTGCGGCGGCGATGGCGCCTCGGCGAAACGCTCGTCGAGCGGGGGATGGTGTGCTTCGCGCTCCGTCGCGATCAGCGGATCGATCCCCGCCGCGGCGCAGGCGTCCACGTTGCCCTTGCTGAAATACCCGTTGTCCGCCAGCAGCTCGCCAACCCGGCCCAGGTCCTTTGGCAAGCCGGCGATCTGGTCCAGCATCGGCTCCAGCTGCTGCTTGTCGTTCGGCGCCTGGGTGACGTCGGCTGCGATCACCAGCAGGCTGCCCGCGGCCACCACCGCTTGTGCGTTGTAGCACTGCTCAAACCCGCCACCCGCCACCGGCATGATGCGCGATTGCTCGTCCGTCAGGTTCACCTGATCGGTGGCAAGCGGTCCCTCGGCCGGCGGCTGCGGCACGCGACCGCGGGGTTTTTTGCCCGTCGCTGCCGTCTTGGCCGCCCGCTGCGCCATCTTGGCGTCATGCTCGGCCTGCTCGCGCGCATGGCGCTCCTTGGCCCGCGCCTCGATCGTCGCCTTGGCGCGCGCAATCGCCGCCAGGCGCGTCTCGCGCCGCGCCAGTTCCTCGGGGATCGACATCCCGTCGGGCACATCGGCCTGATCGGCTGCCGCCGCCTTTGCCATCAGGTCCGCGACCTCGGCCTTCAGCTGCGCCTCGATCTTGCCCGCATGCTCATACGACAGCGCGCTGTGGCGGCTGGCGTTGGCGTGGATCTTGGTCCCATCCAGCGCCACCGTGCCCAGCTTCAGCACGCCCATCTCGCGCGCCACGCCCAGCACCTGCACGAACAGCCCTTCGATCTCAGGCAGAAAGCGCCGCCGGAATGCGGCAATCGTGTCGTGATCGGGATGCTCGTTGGCCGCGATGAAGCGGAACGCCACGGAGTCAAAGGTCGCCCGCTCCAGCTTGCGGCTGGAAAACACGCCAGTGGCATAGCCATAGATGATCAGGCCAAGCAGCAGTTGCGGATGGTAGGACGCCTCCCCCGATCCACGGTAGCTGCCGGCCATCGCCCGCAGGTCCAGCCCTGCGACCACCTCCACGACGAACCGGGCCAGGTGCCGCTGCGGCAGCCACTCGTCCACCGAGGGCGGCATCAAGAAGCCGGTGTCGCGGTCGATCAGGCGGAAGTTGCTCATGCGGAAGGTGTCCGGGCAAGAAGGCAGGCGAATCGATCCACCAATCCTACAGCGTGCATCCGCGTCGCGCTAAGTCCGACAGGCTGCTAG
>CAXTOB010000838.1:0-2276 GCA_964245505.1 uncultured Acetobacteraceae bacterium
ATATGGGCTGCCGGCGGCTATGGGGACGCAGATCGCCCATCCCGATGCGCTGGTGATCGATGTGGCGGGCGAGGCCAGCATCCTGATGAACATCCAGGAGATGAGCACGCTGGCGCAATATCGGCTGCCGGTGAAGGTCTTTATCCTGAACAACCAGTATATGGGCATGGTGCGGCAGTGGCAGGAGCTGCTGCATGGGAGCCGGTATTCCGAGAGTTACAGCGAGGCGCTGCCGGACTTCGTGAAGCTGGCGGAGGCTTTTCATGGGGTGGGGCTGCGCGCGACCGGGGTGGATGATCTGGACCGGGTGATCGGGGAGATGCTTGCGTCGGACCGTCCGGTGATCGCCGACATCTGCGTGGATCAGAAGGAGAATTGCTTTCCGATGATCCCTTCGGGGGCGGCGCATAACGAGATGATCCTGGGGCCGGGGCAGCAGGCGCGGACGGCGAGCATTACCAACGAAGGCATGATGCTGGTATGAGCGTTGTGCTGGAGCCGGGGCAGCAGTCCGCGACGATCAGCGTGCTGGTCGAGAACGAGGCCGGGGTGCTGGCTCGGGTGATCGGGCTGTTCAGCGGACGCGGTTACAACATTGACAGCCTGACGGTGGCGGCGGTGGACCAGGATCGCGGGCGTAGCCGGATCAACGTGGTGACTTCGGGCACGCCGATGGTGATCGAGCAGATCAAGGCGCAGCTGGACCGGCTGGTGCCGGTGCACCGGGTGGCCGACCTGACGCGGGAAGGGGCGCACCTGTCGCGGGAGTTAGCGCTGGTCAAGGTGGTCAGCTCGGGGGCCGAACGGTCGGAGGCGCTGCGGCTGGCCGATGCCTTCCGCGCCCGGGTGGTGGATGCGACGGTCGAGAGCTTCGTGTTCGAGTTGACGGGGGCGAGCGATAAGGTGGAGAGCTTCATCGCGCTGATGGCGCCGATGGGGCTGGCCGAGGTGTCGCGGACCGGGATTGCGGCGATTGCGCGCGGGACGCGGATGCTCTGAGGCCGGGCAGGCCGCCGTCACTACGCTGACCACCTTAAGGGGACGCTGCTGGCCCGGCTTGAGGCACTATGCCGCGCGTGGTTGCGGCTGGCTGGAACGCTGCTTGTGTCCGTTCCCTCATTTGTAAGTCGCTGTCGAAGGCCGACACAGGAGCAATGTTGTGTATGCGCTCTACTACTACCCCGGCAATGCCAGCTTGCTGCCGCATATGGCGCTGCGAGAGGCTGGCGTGCCGTTCGAGCTGCGCCTGGTGGACCGGGCGCAGGATGTTCAGAATAGCGCGGAGTATCTGCGCTTGAACCCGAACGGGCGCATCCCGGTCCTGGTGGACGGAGACTTGGTGCTGTTCGAGACTGCGGCGATCACCCTGCATCTGGCAGACCAGCATCCGGACTCGGGGCTGGCGCCTGCGCCTGGAACGCCGGAGCGGGCGGAATTCTACAAGTGGATGGTCCATCTGACGAACACGCCGCAGGCCGAGTATCGCCCCTGGTTCTACCCCGGGCAGCATGTGGCCGACCCCGCGGCGGCAGATGCCGTCAAGCAGGCGTCAGGCGAGCGCCTGGGTCGGATGTTCGACGTAATCGCCGGGCAGCTTGGCGACGGGCCGTGGCTGCTGGGCGAGCGGTTTTCGGCTGCGGACCTGTTCCTTCTCATGCTGGTCCGCTGGGGGCGGGGGATGCCGCGGCCGCCGCGCGACCTGCCGCAGCTTGCCAGCCATGCCCAGCGGGTGCTTGCGCGCCCGGCCGTGCAGGCGGCCTTTGCGGCGGAGGGCCTGGAGGAGCCGTTCATCTAGGGGGCAGCCCCTAGCCAATCCCCAGCCACCCGCTAGAACCCCCAACCATTCCACACAACGAAAGAGGACTACCCATGCGCGTCTATTATGACCGCGACGCCGACGTGAACCTGATCAAGGGCAAGCGCGTCGCCATCATCGGCTTCGGCAGCCAGGGGCATGCCCATGCCCTTAATCTTAAGGACAGCGGCTGCACCGAGCTGGCGGTGGGCTTGCGGCCTGGCAGCGTCGGCGTCGCCAAGGCGGAGGCGGCCGGGCTGAAGGTGATGGACCCGGCGGAATGCGCCAAGTGGGCGGATGTCGTCATGGTGCTGACGCCGGATGAGGGGCAGGGCGACCTTTATCGGGAGAAGCTTGGGCCGAATATGAAGCCTGGTGCGGCGCTGGCGTTTGCGCATGGGTTGAACGTTCACTTCAACCTGCTGGACCCGCGGCCGGATATTGACGTGTTCATGATTGCGCCGAAGGGGCCGGGCCATAC
>CAXTOB010000839.1:0-2271 GCA_964245505.1 uncultured Acetobacteraceae bacterium
CCTACGGCACCAACAACGAGTTCGGCTTCGACTACCTGCGCGACAACATGAAGTATCGGCTGGAGGACATGGCCCAGCGCGACTTCGCCTACGCCATCGTGGACGAGGTGGACAGCATTCTGGTGGACGAGGCGCGCACGCCGCTCATCATCAGCGGCCCGGCCGAGGACAGCAGCGACCTGTATCGCACCGTGAACCTGGTCGTGCGCGAGCTGGTGAAGGATGCCACCACCTACGAGAAGGACGAGAAGCAGAAGACCGTCAACATGACGGAAACCGGCACCGAGCAGGTCGAGACGATGCTGCGCGACGCCGGCATCGTCAGCGAGGGCAACCTCTATGATGCCGGCAACGTCACCGTCGTGCACCATGTGCAGCAGAGTCTGCGCGCCAATACGCTGTTCGCCCGCGATGTGGACTATATCGTGCGCGACGATAAGGTCGTGCTGATCGACGAGTTCACCGGGCGCATGATGGAGGGCCGCCGCTACTCCGAGGGCCTGCACCAGGCGTTGGAGGCCAAGGAGGGCGTCACGGTCCAGCCGGAGAACCAGACGCTCGCCTCCATCACGTTCCAGAACTACTTCCGGCTGTATCCCAAGCTCTCCGGCATGACCGGGACGGCGATGACCGAGGCGGACGAGTTCGCCGAGATCTACAAGCTGGAGGTAGTCGAGATCCCGACCAACGTGCCGGTCAGCCGCAAGGACGCGGACGACGAGGTTTACCGGTCGGCCGCCGAGAAGTACGAGGCCGTGGCGGTGCTGATCGAGGAAGCGCGCAGCCGTCATCAGCCCGTGCTGGTCGGCACCACAAGCATCGAGAAGAGCGAGGTCATCAGCGGTATCCTGACCCGCAAGGGCGTGCCGCACGCGGTGCTGAACGCCCGGTTCCACGAGCAGGAAGCGAAGATCGTCGCCCAGGCCGGGGCGCCCGGCGCAATTACCATCGCGACCAACATGGCCGGGCGCGGTACCGACATCAAACTCGGCGGCAACGCCGACATGCGGATCAAGCTGGAGTTGGCGGAGGTGCCTGAGGAGGAGCGGCCAGCCCGCGTCGCGGCCATCGAGCAGCAGATCGCGGTGTGGCACGAGGAGGTCAAGGACGCAGGCGGCCTGCTGGTCGTCGGCACCGAGCGGCATGAAAGCCGCCGCATCGACAACCAGCTCCGCGGGCGGTCCGGCCGGCAGGGCGACCCCGGGGCCAGCCGGTTCTTTCTGAGCCTTGAGGACGACTTGATGCGGATTTTCGGCAGCGACCGCATGGGTGGCCTGCTGCAGAAACTGGGGCTGAAGGACGGCGAGGCTATCGTCCATCCCTGGATTAACAAGGCGCTGGAGAAGGCGCAGAAGAAGGTCGAGGCCCGCAACTTCGACACCCGTAAGAACGTGCTCAAATACGACGACGTGATGAACAACCAGCGGCGCGAGGTTTACGCCCAGCGCCGCGAGTTCATGCGCGCCGACGACGTGTCCGAGACGGTGCGGGAGATGCGCGAGGAGCTGATCGGCAACCTGGTCGCCCGGCATGTCCCCGAGAAGGCCTATGCCGAGCAGTGGGAAACCCAGCAGCTTGCCGACGAGCTGAAGCGCCTGCTGAACTTGGACCTGCCCGTTGTGGCCTGGGGCCAGGAAGAGGGCATGGAGGAAACCGGCATCCGCGAGCGGATCGAGGAGGCGGCTACCCAGGCAATGACCGCGAAGGAGGCGGTTCTAGGCCGTGACCTCATGCGCTACGTCGAGAAGTCGCTGCTGCTGCAGGTGCTGGACGCCGTGTGGAAGGAGCATCTGCTGGCACTGGACCACCTGCGCCAGGGCATCGGCCTACGCGCCTATGGCCAGCGCGACCCGCTGAACGAGTATAAGAGCGAGGCGTTCGCGATGTTCAACGCCATGCTGGACGACTTGAAGGAGCGGGTGACGACCATGCTGGCCCGGGTCGAGATCGGCCAAGAGCAACCGCGCGAGGTGTTCCAGCCGGTGCCGGAGCCTAACCTGTTCGCGTCCAACCTGCACTACTCCGACCCCGCGGCCAGTGCGCCTTACGCCGGCGGCGATGTGCTGGAAGCGGAGCGGCCCCGGCCGGCCCTGGCACGGGCGCCTGACCCGGCCGTGGACCCGGCGGACCCGGCGACTTGGCGCAACGTGTCCCGCAATGCGCCGTGCCCCTGCGGCTCCGGCAAGAAGTTCAAGCACTGCCACGGCAAGATGGCGTAAGCGCGATCGCTATCTGCTCCCTCTCCCTCCGGGAGAGGGTTGGGGTGAGGGG
>CAXTOB010000840.1:0-2270 GCA_964245505.1 uncultured Acetobacteraceae bacterium
GGCGGCGTTCAACGCGTCCGCCAGCAGCAGCCCGGCGTGACGCCGCTCGGTGCCCCATTGCGAGGTGGCCTCGGCGGCGCCCTCGAACCGGGACAGGTCCACCGACCAGCAGGCGATCTCGCGGGTGTGGCGCACCCGGGTGCTGACGCCGATCACCTCGGCCGAGAACCGCTCCACGACATTGGCCGGTATCCACGGCCCGCCCAGGCGTGCGGTGATGTCGGACGGGCGCAGGTCCTCCGGCTGCACGCGCCGCAGCGCCTCGACGTTGCGTTCGTAGCGGGGGTCGAGCGCCGCTGCCGCGATGGCGGCGGCCAGCTTGGTCCGCACGGGTCCGGAGAGGTAGGCGTCGGCGGTCAGCCAGGTCTCGGGGGCGGTGGCGTCCACGGCAGGGGCGAGGAACACCGCGCTGCCCAACTCGGCCAGCACCTCGGCGCGTGGCCGGCCGAGCAGTTCCGCCATCCGGTCTGGATCGACCGCGCCGACCTCGTTCAGCGTCACCGCCAGGGCGTCGGCGGCGGTGATGATCACCGGCGACGCCGGGGGGTGGATCACCCGCTCGGTGAAGATCGGTCCCTGCCGCGCTTGGCCGGTCTCCTCGTCGTATCCCTCGATGCTGGACACCAGCCAGCAGTCGGGGTCGTCCAGAAACGGCTGCAGGTTGGGCCGGCGCACCGTCTCGCGCTCCTCACCCGTCTTGGGATCGGTGCTGACGCTGATGTTGGTCAGGTTGATCGGGCCGAAGTTGCGCTTGAAGGTGGTGTAGGCCACCCGCAGCCGCACCTGCGCCGCCGTCCAGGGTTCGTTCGCCTCCTGGGCGCGCAGCACCGCGCGGGTCCAGTCCCGCACCGGGATCAGCGCATGCAGGATGCGTGCGTGCTTGGCAGGGATGCCCTCGGTGCCCTTGCCTGCGCGCACCAGCACCGGGACGGCCACTCCGTCCACCACCTGCACCAGCTTGCCATCGAGCACGAGGTAGCTGCCCTCCTTGATCGTGGCGCCCTCGGCGGCGGTGCCGACCTTGAGCCTGCTCGCGGCCGTGCGCGGCTGCAGTGGGGCGGCTGGGACCTGGCAGATGCCGGCGGGCAGCAGTGCCAGCGCCGCGTCCAGGGCTGCGGTGAGCGCCGGGCCGGTCTCGCCGCGGCAGGTGTAGGTCGGTCCGAACGGTCCGCTGGTGCGGCCGTGCGTGCCCAGCACCATGCCGGGGCGTTCGGCGAAGTAGCGGTTGATGTGCAGCGCCCCCTGCCCGTCCTCCTCGGGCACCGCCTCCAGCACGCTGTCCCACTCGATGCCGTTGGGTGCGCGGCCCCCGCCATGGCGCTGGAACACCAGCACGTCCACCACGACCTCGGTGCCGGCTGCTTCCAGCATGCTGCCGGCGGGCAGGCGCACCGCGCCCACCAGGTCGGCCATCCCAGCGATGTGGGCGCGGGCAGTCTTGTCCTGCTTGTCCATGGTGAACCGGCTGGTCACGAAGGCAGCCAGGCCGCCCGGCTTCAACCGCTCGATGCTGCGGGCGATGAAGTAGTCGTGCAGCGACAAACCGAGCTTGCCCGCGGCGTCGTCCGCCCGCACCGTGCGGTCGGAGAACGGCGGGTTGCCGATGGCCAGCTCGAAGGTCTCGGCGATGCGCGCCTTGGTGAAGTCCTCCGCCCGCACCCAGGCGTCGGGGTGCAGGTGCCCGGCGATGGCCGCGGTGCAGGGGTCCATCTCGATGGCAGTGGCGGCCGTCTTGCCCACCAGGTGCTCGGGCACTGCCGCCAGGAACAGGCCGGTGCCGCAGCCCGGCTCCAGGATGGTGCCGCCCTGGAAGCCCATGCGGACGACGGCGGCCCACAGGGCGCGCACGATGAACTCCGGCGTGTAGTGGGCATACTGCGTGGCGCGCGCCAGGCCCGCCATCTGCTCGGGCGTCACGAGCTGCTCCAGCTTACCGCCAAGGTCCTCCCAGCCCGGCCGGAACATCTCGCCGGGCCGGCGGAACAGGGTGTTGGCCAGCTCGCTGGCGCCGAAGCCGACGAAGCGCGACAGCACCTCCTGCTCCTCGGAGGTGGCATGGCGGTCCTCGCGCGTGAGCACCTGCGCCAGACGGATGGCGGCGAGGTTGTCGGCGGCGCGGGCCTTCCAGCCGCGGGCAAGGGCGCGGTCGCCCAGGAGGCGCCAGTTGCGGGCGGGTACGCGCTCCGGCACCGGGATGGCGGGCGCGTCGTCGTCCTCGAACTCCGGCTCGCGATAGCGCATGCCGCCCTGGGCAGCGTCCAGGGTAAGAC
>CAXTOB010000841.1:0-1951 GCA_964245505.1 uncultured Acetobacteraceae bacterium
GACGTGCTTTATCGCCAGCGCAGCATCGAACTGCTGCACGCCCGCATCCTGCGCCAGCCCGACGGCGGCCTGGCGCTGGTGGACCTGGGCAGCATGAACGGCACCCGGCTGAACGGCGCCGCGGTGGCGCCGAACGTCATCACGCCCTTGGCGGAGGGCGACCAGGTGACGGTCGGGTGCTGGACGCGGCTGACGGTGCGGGGGCGGTAGCATGGCGGGAGTGCCTGCACCCGCCACGCAGGCCGCAAGGTCCGTGCGGTCCTACCTGGCGACAACGCCGGGGCGCATTGCCCTGCGCTTCCTGGGCGTTTGCGCCGCGATACTGCTTGCCGCGGTGGTCACCCTGCTGTCGGCCGCAGACGCGTCGCGGACGATCCGCACCATCGGCAGCGATGCCGAGCCTTCGGTCGTGCTGGCCCTGCGTATTGGCGCCGACCTGACGGACCTGGACGCGACGGCAACGGAGGACGCGCTGGCGGGGGGGATGCCGGCTGCCGGCACATCCCGGCAGTGGCGCGCCAGTAAGGCGGACCTGGACGCCCTGCTGGTTCAGGCCAGCCGCAACATCACCTACGCCGACGAAACCACCGCCCTGCAGAGCCTGCTGCGCTGGACCGGCGAATATCAGGGATCCCTCGCCGAGGTGCGCGGGGCCGCCGACCCGGCCCATCCCTTCACCGCCATCCAGCGCCTGCAATGGTCGCGCCGCTTGCTACGCGAGTTCGACCTACCCGAGGCCGACGCCCTGGCGGCGGCAAACCGGACGCCGCTGAACGAAGCCTATGCCGCCTATGGCAGGTATCATTGGCAGGATGGCACGGCAGCCGCCGTCGCGATCCTGCCGCTGATCGGGGTCCTAATTGCGGTGCAGATGTTCCTGGTGCGCCGGACCCACCGCCTGGTCAACCCGCCGCTTGTGGCCGCGACGGTCCTTGCCGTCTGCCTTGCCGTGGGCCTGCTCGTCACGGCCCCGATCTCGCGGGAAAGCCTGCGGTCGGCCAAGGACGATTGCTTCGACAGCCTCAATGCGCTGTTCTCGGCCAAGGCTGCCGTGGCGGCGATCAACGCCGACCTGTCGCTATGGCTGCTCGACCCCGCCACCCGGCAGGCGGTGTCGGACGGTATCGACGCGCGGGCGCGGGCGCTGCTGAACGTCCAATGGCGGGATGGCCTGGCCCGGGGCAGGCTGCTGCAGGCCCTGGCGACCGCCCAAAACGACGAACGCCAGGGACGGCCCGCCGCCGCGAAGGCGGAGTCGCCGGTGGTGAGTGGCCTGTTGGGCACGGAGCTGGACAACATCACCTTTGGCCCCGCGGAGCGCGATCCCGCCAGCGACGCCGCCCGTGCCCTGCTCGATTTCATGCAGGTGGCCGACCGGGTGCGCGCCTTGGGGACGCCGAACCAGGTGGCGCAGGCCGTGCACATCCGGGAAACCGAGGGCGCGGCGGCACTGGCGGCGCTGCAAGGGGCGCTGGACCGGACGGTCGCGGTCAATCAGGTGGAGTTCGATGCCCGGATCGGCCGGGCACAGCGGCTGGCCGCCTGGACGCCAGTCGTCGTGTGCGCCAGCCTGGCGTTGATCGGCCTGCTGACCGCAGCCGGGCTGTGGCCGCGCTACCGGGAATACATGTGAGCGCGGCGCGATCCTTGACGCAGGTGGACGCGGCGCTTGCGGCCTGGCGCGACCGCCTGGCCGCGGCCAGCCGCAATGTTGCCGAGTTGAGCGAGCTGCCGGAGTTCATGGCGCTGAAGGCCGCCGCCCGCTCCGGCGCCGGCGAGGCCGGACGGGTCGTCGCCACTGTGGACGAGCTGTGGCAAGGCGTGCTGCTGCTGGGGGAGGCGCTGGGCCGCGCGGAGGCCGCCCGCGCCGCCGCTGCCCGGCGGTGGGTGGCGGGCAGCCGGGCTGCGGGGATGCAGGTGCGGGGCGGCCCGTGCCTCGGCGTGGCGCGGG
>CAXTOB010000841.1:2053-2267 GCA_964245505.1 uncultured Acetobacteraceae bacterium
CTGCTGGCGACGATGGAGGGCGCATTCGACAACGCCCGCGCCCTGCTGGCCCGGATCAGCACCGCGGCGGAGGCTGGTTCAGCCCTACGCGCCCGGCTGCAATCCGCCGTGGACGGCTTGGCGACGGAACACCGGCCGGAAGCAGCAGACCTGGCCGAGCGTCTGGCGTCCTGCCCGGCATCCGATCCCGTGGCGGCGCTGGATAGGTTGGAAG
>CAXTOB010000842.1:0-2265 GCA_964245505.1 uncultured Acetobacteraceae bacterium
CGGTGCCGCCTGTCCGGGCGCCGGTCGCCTCAGCTTGGAAGGATGAGCCGATGAACACGGGCCACGGTGCGGGGATGTTCAGGCGGGTCGTCGTCAAGCTGTCGGGCGAGGCCCTGACCGGGGGCGACACCCACGGGCTCAACGCCGGCACCGTCCAGCGCATCGCCGCCGACCTCGTCGCCGCCTCCGACAGCGGCATCGAGATCGCCGTCGTGGTGGGCGGCGGCAACTTCTTCCGCGGCATCCAGGGCGCCACCAAGGGGATCGAGCGCGCCCGCGCCGATTCGATCGGCATGCTCGCCACCGTGATGCACGCGCTCGCCATCGAGGCCGCCATCGAGGCCGAGGGCTATCCGGCCCGCGCCCTGTCGGCCGTGCCCATGCCTTCCGTGTGCCAGCCCTATTCGCGCCAGGCCGCGCTGCATCACCTGAGCAAGGGCCGCATCTGCGTGCTGGCCGGCGGAACCGGCAACCCGTTCTTCACGACCGACACCGGCGCGGTGCTGCGCGCCGCGGAACTGTCCTGCGACGCCGTGATGAAGGCGACCCAGGTCGACGGCGTCTATTCCGCCGATCCGAAGCGCGACCCCAATGCCACCCGTTTCGCGGAGCTGACCCACGACGAGGCCATCGCCAAGAACCTCGCCGTGATGGACACCGCGGCCTTCGCGCTGGCGCGCGAGAACCGCATCCCCGTCATCGTCTTCTCCATCGCGGTCGAGGGCGCGATCCGTGCCGCGCTCGAGGGCAGCGGCACCTTCACCCTCGTGACGCCGTGATGCGCCGCGTCTGAGCTCGACTTTGGCCGTTTCAGGCCGCGTTGCAGAGGGCATAGGCCCAGGCCTGCGGCATTCTGAAGGGGGTTTTCCTGCGGTCGGTCTGTCGCGGTGATGTTCGGAAATGCTGTTCGCGCCAGATCGCGCGGCGGACGGCCGCAAGGGCATCGGAGAAGGTCGGGCGAGCCTTGGGATACCAGGCAGCTGTCGCCGTCGAGCGGCGCTGCCGGGCTGGCAGGCGGCCGGCCAGCAGGGTGACGATGGAGAACAGGGCCAGAAGGCAAGGCGTGGTGCGGGCGATGGCGCGGTCGGACCACTGGCGCTGCGTCTCGACGCCGAGGTGGGTCCGGACTTCCTCGAAGGTGGTCTCGACGCACCAGCGGCGGACGAACCAGCTGACGATCTCTTCAGGCGTGCGATCGAGATCGGTGCACAGCAAGGCCTGAGCGGGTGCGTCCGGCTTCATCGGATCGCGGATCAGCACCCACCGCATCGGCACGACGGGCAGGCCGTTGTGGCGCCACACGGCAGTGGCCGAGGCGACCTGCAGATCTCGCGCTCCGCTGCCGTACCAGGTCTCGACCTGTATGGATTGCCACGTCGTCGCTGGATCGGCCGCGACCTTGGCCAGCGTCGCCAAGCGCCGCCCGGCCTTACGTGGGCGGCCCATGGTGCCCGGTGCACGGGATGGCGCCGGATCGTAGAGCGCCGCGTCCAGGCGCAGGCGCGTGATGACGGTGAGCCCCTGGCGTCGAAGGGCATGCAGGAAGAGCAGCGACGAGAAGCCGCTGTCGGCGACGAGCACGAGATCGCGGCCCGGCAGCCAGCGGTGGGTCTGCAGGGCGAGCTGCCGGCCGAAGTCCAGCAGCGTCTTGTGCCGGCGTCCTTTTGCACTGTTGAACCGCTCGGATGGCACGAGCGCGGTCAGGAACGGGAGCGCCCAGACGCGTTTCGCCCAGGGAACAGGTGCAAGCAGCATCAGGCTGATCCAGCGCAGCCCGCTCGTCTTGACGAAATGACCATGCGACGAGCGCACCGGATCCCGATAGATACCGCGCGCCGCGATCTTCGGTCCCCACCGGCGCTCAATGGTGTCATCCAGGCCCACCACCACAGGGCCACGCGGCGCAAAGGCCCGGATCAAATGGGCGAGCAGGATGCGGGCTCCGCCCCGGGCGCTCCACGGTGCTCGGCTGAGCACGCGATGGTAGTTGGTGAAGTGCTGATCGCGCGCGTGTCCAGTGATCCGCAGCACGCTCGCCACCGTGCGCCGGCCCGGAGCCAGGATGGCACCGGTCAGCAGCACCTGGGCGTGCAGCCAGGAGCGCTGGACGAAGAGCGGCGCGAAGCTGATGATCAGCGCGGCGAAGCGGGCGGGCAGGTCCGGCATGGCGGTGTCTCTTGGCGGAAACGCCGTCAGCCTCGCTCACCCGCTCGCTTCGTCAACCCACTCCGATCAGGCTGCCCAATTGGCCAAAGTCGAGCTGAG
>CAXTOB010000843.1:0-2261 GCA_964245505.1 uncultured Acetobacteraceae bacterium
GCGTGGTCGAGGCAGGCATGGAGGCACTCCGCAGCGGTGAGAGGGTCGCTTGGGGCATGAAGCAACGCTGCGACCGGGAGTTGCATGTTCCTTGACGCCGACCGGAAAGCGACAGCGGCGGGAACGGCCCTGCACTCACGGACCGAAGCAGCCCGATGTGCAGGCTTGCACCGCACTGTTCCTGCATCCGACCTTAGTGGCTGAACCCCGGCACGTTTGCATTGCACGGGCTCACGCGGGTGTTATAACGCTCATTAACGTCTCGATACCGTTTCTTTTCGACGACGGGAGCATCTGTCCGGAGTACGCAGTGGTCATTCAATTCCACACCCTTCTGCTGACACTCCACCTCACCGCTCTCGCCGTCGGCCTGGGTGCGGCCCTGTTGGCGGACTGGATCGCCGTGACCCGGATCCTGTTCGGACGGCTGTCCGAGCGGGCGGCCACCCAGCTCCAGGATTTGTCTGCGGCCGTGTCGATCGGATTGGGAATGCTCTGGTGCAGCGGCATCGTGCTGGTGTTCGACAATGCAGTCAGGACGCCGGCGACACTCGGCAACGAGAAGCTCTGGGCCAAGCTGCTCATCGTCACGGTGCTGACGGCGAATGCGATCGTCTTGCACAAGCTTGCCCTTCCACTCGTACGGGCAAGAGTCGGGCAGACATTGTTCGAACGGCGGCAGTATGGCACCCGGCTGCTGTGCGCCTTGATTGCCGCAGTGTCGTTCACGTCTTGGGTTTCCGCCCTCTTCCTCGGTGTCGCACGGGAGTTGAATGGGGCTGTGACCATGGTCGACGTGCTGTGGTACTACTCGTGCGTCTTGTGCCTGACTTGGCTCATCGGGTTCACGCTGTGCCATTTCGCAGGCCATCGCCGGTTGTTACAGAGCATCATATCCTTCATTCCCATAGAAATCCGCTGGCCGGCGGCCAGCCTATAAGCCGGGACACCGCCGCGATGCCCGCCCTCCAGACAACCAGCGCCCCGCTGTCCCGCCATGCGATGGCCTACGTCCTGGCCGGCGGCCGCGGCTCGCGCCTGCACGAGATGACGGATGCCCGCGCCAAGCCCGCCGTATATTTCGGCGGCAAGAGCCGGATCATCGACTTCGCCCTCTCCAATGCCCTCAACTCGGGCATCAGGCGCATCGGCGTGGCCACGCAATACAAGGCGCACTCGCTGATCCGCCACCTGCAGCGCGGTTGGAACTTCTTCCGCCCCGAGCGCAACGAGAGCTTCGACATCCTGCCCGCCAGCCAGCGTGTCAGCGAAACAAGCTGGTATGCCGGTACCGCCGACGCCGTCTATCAGAACATAGACATCATCGAGAGCTACGCCCCCCACTACATCGTGCTGCTGGCCGGCGACCACGTCTATAAGATGGACTACGAGCTGATGCTGCAGCAGCACGTGGACACAGAAGCCGACGTGACGGTTGGCTGCATCGAGGTGCCGCGCATGGAGGCAACCGCCTTCGGCGTCATGGCGGTGGACACCGACGACCGCATCCTATCCTTTCTGGAAAAGCCCAAGGACCCGCCGGGCATCCCTGGCAGTCCCGACCAGGCGCTCGCCAGCATGGGCATCTATGTCTTCGAAACGAAGTTTCTGTTCGAGCAGCTCAGGGCCGACGCGGCGCGGCCCGACAGCAGCCACGACTTCGGCAAGGACATCATCCCCAACATCGTCAGGCACGGCAAGGCGGTGGCCCACCGCTTCACCCGCTCCTGCGTGCGGTCATCGCATGAGAACCAGGCGTATTGGCGCGACGTGGGCACGGTGGACGCCTACTGGGAGGCGAACATAGACCTCACCGACTTCCTGCCCGGCCTCGACCTGTATGACGTGGAGTGGCCGATCTGGACCTACGGCGAGATCACGCCGCCTGCCAAGTTCGTGCACGACGAGGACGACCGGCGCGGTTCCGCCATCAGCAGCCTGGTATCCGGCGGCTGCATCGTGTCGGGCGCGGCCATCCGCCACTCGCTGCTGTTCACCGGCGTCCATACCCACTCCTGGAGCACGGTCGAGGGCGGCGTACTGCTGCCCTACACCCAGGTCGGCCGGCATGCCCGGCTGAAGAACGTCGTGGTGGACCGCGGCGTGCATATTCCGGAGGGGCTGGTGGTGGGCGAGGACCCAGTCGCCGACGCCGCCCGGTTCCGCCGTACGGAGAGGGGCGTGTGCCTGATAACCCAACCGATGATTGACAGGCTGCAGGACTGATGCCGATGACCGAGCGTGCCGACCCCACCCATCCC
>CAXTOB010000844.1:0-2259 GCA_964245505.1 uncultured Acetobacteraceae bacterium
CGCCGCGGCCGCGTCCGGGGGCGGCCTGTGGTGGGCGGCGCTGCGCGGCGCGCTGCAGGCGCTGGACCTGATGGGCGCCAACGATGACGCGGCGGCCGTGGTCCTGCAAGCCGTGCACGAGAACCCCGGCCCGGAAATGGGCGCCTGGGCACTGCCCAAGCTAGTGAACGCCGGCCATTATGGCCCGGCGCGCGCTCTGGCTGAGCGGTCCGGCCTAATGGACGCCCCCTTTGCCCGGCCCGGCAGCACCCGGCCGCTGTCGGACTCCGAGCGCGACCTGATGTTCTGCCTGGGCGTGCTGGACGTGCAGTCCGACCGCCACGGCCGCGCCACCCACGACCCGGCGATGGCACGGAGCCGCATGGCCCGGGTACGCACGTCCTGCCCGCCCGGCTCCGGCCTGTGGTGGGCGGCGCTACGCGGCGAGCTGCAGGCGCTGGATCTGCTGGAGGCGCTCGACGAGGCCGCGGCGCTGACGGCAGAGATACACGCGGCGCATCCGGACCTGGACTGGCCCACCGACATCATGTCCCGGATCGCATCCGCCGCCCCGTCCGACGCTGCCTGACATGCCCAGGACCGTGATCGGCGATGCGCTGCATCGCAGCCTCAGCTTCGTGCGCTACCGCCTGTTGCCGCAGATCGGGCACGAGATCATGCGCCACCGCAGCCCCAATCAAATTGTCCACCGCTGGCCGGATGGGGAGATCCCGCTGGGGCCGCGGGTGTGCATCTTTGTCCACTGGGATGGCGGCGGCGACGTGCGGGAGCACGTGCTGCACCAGATACGCAGCCTGGCCGCCGCCGGGGTGTCGGTGCTGTTCGTCACCAATTCTGGCCGGCTGCGCCCCGTGGCGATGGAGGCGGTCAAGCTGATCTGCGCCGGTGTGATCATACGGCGTAATATCGGCTACGACTTCGGCGCCTGGCGGGAGGGAATCGAGCAGGCCGCTCTGCCCCGCCCGAACACGGCGATGGTGCTGATCAGCAATGATAGCGTCTATGGCCCGGTACGGCCGCTACATGACCTGCTGTCCCGCATGGACTTCGGCATGGCGGACGTGTGGGGCTGCACGGATAGCTGGCAGTCGCGTTACCACCTGCAATCCTACCTGATGGCGTTCAGCCCCCGAGTGGTAGCGAGCGAGGCTTGGCGCGGCTTCTGGGCCGAGGTGCGCCCGACCTGGGCCAAGGTGTGGCTGATCCGGCTGTATGAGCTGGGGCTGACGCAGCAGCTTCTAAGGGCCGGGTTCACCTGCCGGGCGATCTGGCCCTACCAGGACCTGGTGCGCGACCTGGACCCGGAGCTGCTGACCGACTTCAAGGAGGGCGGCCCGAACCTCGCCGACGCGGCCGTGCGCGCCCGCCAGCACCATGCCCGGTGGATACGCGGCCATGCGGTGAACCGCACGCCGATGAACCCGACCAGCGACCTGTGGCGGCAACTGCTGGCGTCGGGCTTCCCCTTCATCAAGCGCGAGCTGCTGCGGGAGAACCCAACGCGGGTGTCGGACGTGGAGGACTGGCGCGACGTGGCGCTGGAGAACCATGCGTCCGACCTGGGACCCATCGAGCGGGATTTGCAGCGCACGCTGAAAAACAAGGCGCCGTAGGCGACCTGCGGACGACACCGTAGCGTCGGGGAAGAACAAGGTGCCGTAGGCGGCTTCCTGGGTCAGCGCAGGTAATAGCGCAGCACGATCAGCACGGGCAGCACGCCCAGGCCCAGCAGCCCGGCAGCGGCGGCGGGCATCAACAGCACAGTGCGCACCAACCGGTCCGCTGGCGCCGGGAGCCGGAGGCCGGGCAGTGCCGGCACCAGGATTGCGAGCACCGGCAGCAGATAGCGGCCCTGCACGCCGTCCACCGTCGCATGACCGACCTCGGTCCAGGTCAGGTATTGCAGCAGGATCACGCCGACGAGGCATGACACTGCCGCCGCCGCGAGCGTGAGCGACGCCAAAGGCCGCGGGGTGGATGGCCCGGCCTGCCCGCCTGCTGCGACGGCAGCAGCGAGCGTTGCGACGGCAAGAGCGGCATACCAGACCTGGTAGTACCAAGCCGGCAGGTAGAAATCCAAGGACGCGAACACGCCCACTGCCGTGTTTGCAAGGTATCGCCAGCCGAGCGTCAGCGTGTCCAGCGGCAGGCGCAGGAACAGCGTAGGCCGGTGCAGCAACACCTGAAGCTGCGCCGCCGGGTCGTTGGTGTGAAACAGCAGGTCCGGACCCGGCCACAGCGGGCCGGGATGGTAGGGAG
>CAXTOB010000845.1:0-2257 GCA_964245505.1 uncultured Acetobacteraceae bacterium
GCGCTGGGCGCGTCCTGCAACATGCTGTCCGGCGCGCTTGCGCTGCCTTTGCCGGTGGCGGCGGGCTGGGCGGCTGGGCCGGGCCGGTGGCGGGTCGGCTTGCCGGTGACGGTGGTGGTGTTCCTGGTTGGGCTGCCGATGATACTGCTGACCTGGCCGGTGCAGCCGTGATGGACCGGGTGTGGGCGGCGCTGCGACGCTTGGGCCTCCCCATACCCGGAGGACAGCCGGCGCCGCCGCCGGTGGCACCGCCGGACAGGCCGCCCTTGACCGACGCTCCGCTGGACGTGCTGGCGGCCAAGCTGGTGTTCAGCCACCTGCGCAACCGGCAGCAGAAGCTGGGTCCGCCGCCAACTGCATTCGGGCACCTAGACGGCCCGCAGACTGAATTGCTGGTGCGCGCCATGGTCGCCGCGGTCGCCGCCAATGGGCCGATTGGCGAGGCGGCTGAGCGGGCGTTGCGGACCGCCGTGGCCGGCTTTGGGCTGCAGCCAGCCCAGCATGGGTTCGTCGCCGATGCGGTGGCGCACCCGGCGCCGCTGGAGCCGCTGCTGCGGCAGGTGCGCGATCCGCATGTGGCGTCGCTGTTCTATGCGGCGTCGCTGGCGGCGGTAGATAAGCACAACGAGGTCAACCGGGCTTATCTCGGGTATCTCGCGGCGCGGCTGCACCTGCCGGTGGATACGCTGGCGCGGCTGCATAGCCAGTTTGGGTTTGGCGGTGCGGTGGGGTAAAGACACCGCCTCAGGAACGTTAAGCATAACCGTCCCGAGACCATGACGGCTGCGCTCGGGACTGGGTGCCCCGTAACTCAAGGCAACGGCGTTGAGTGTTGCCGGTCTCGCACCTCGTAATGAGCCGCACGATCGTCGAATTGGGCAAGCATCCGGCGGGCGCTGGCGGGCACGTAGGCAACGCCGTGGTCCTCGCCCACGAACGCGGTAACCGCTTCCTGCGATGCGAACCACATGACGGTCATGAACTCGACTTCCTGATCCAATGGGCGGCGGAACAGCTCGATGCGGATGAAGCCAGGGAGCTGCCTGGCAAGTATGCCCGGGAAGATCTCTGTTTTGAGCAGGGCTTCATACATGTCGGCTTGTGCCGGCGTCGTCCATCCGTGCCACACGCGAGCGATCATCATCTTCTCCCGTTCCTAGTCGCAAGACGGACAGTCGCATGGCGGGCCGGCGCATGTCCTTGCGTTCTCGTTGCTGTTTTGGGCCGGGATTGGCACGATGTTGCTGCGGCAAGCCGTTTTCTGGTGGGATGCACCCTGTGGCAGTGGAGTTGGACCACACCGACCGACGTATCCTGGCCGCCCTGCAAGAGGACGGCCGACTGGCAAACGTGGACCTTGCAGGACGCGTTGCGCTGTCGCCGTCCCCCTGTCTGCGCCGCGTCAAAAGGCTTGAGACGACGGGGGTGCTTCGCGGCTACAGGGCGGTGCTGGACCGTGAGGCCGTCGGGCTGGGCTTGACGGTGTTCGTGGAGATCAGGGTCAGCAGCCATTCGCAAATGAATGCGCAGGTGCTCCAAGACGCCCTTGCGGCGATGCCCGAAGTCGTATCTTGCCACATGGTATCCGGCACGGCAGACTTCCTGGCCGAAGTCGTTGTGGCCGACCTGCGTGCCTATGAAGCGCTGCTGACCGAGCGGTTGCTGCCACTGCCGATGATCGCCGGCATCCGTTCCAACGTGTCACTGCGCCGGGTCAAATCGGACGCGCCGCTGCCGCTGCGGGGGTTGTGACGTTTCTGGCGCGTTCACAGGGTCCAGCTTTCGCGTGCCCAAGCATCACCGGGCCCGGCGTCGGGTCACGCCGGCATCCCCTCGATTTCCTGTACCGCCCGTTCGATCACGCCGCTCGACAGCAGCATCACCCGTGACAGGTCCGCCAGCGTCACCAGACCGATCACCCGCCCATCCGAGTCCAGCACCGGCAGGCGGCGGAGGTTGCGGGCGCCCATCAGGTCGAGCGCCGTCGTCACGCTGTCCTCCTGCAGGAGAAGATGGTCGTCGTCATCGCGTCGGCAGCCGTCACCTTGCTGCTGTCCAGCCCCTTGGCGACGATGCGGAACAGGATGTCGCGGTCGGTGATGATGCCCTGCAGGTCGTCGGCGCTGCCGACCGGCAGGGCGCCGACGCTCAGGTCGCCCATGGTGGCCGCGACCTCGGCGATGGTCATGCCGGCCTCCACGAACTCCACGTCCCGCGTCATGATGTCGCCGATGCGCATGGGGCCTCCTCCTCACCG
>CAXTOB010000846.1:0-2256 GCA_964245505.1 uncultured Acetobacteraceae bacterium
GGGGCCCGGTCTGGGGGTCACCCTGTCTGGCCGGCGGCCACTAGTACATTCGGACTTGGACGGGGGGGGTGCAATTGCAGCGGGTGGGCCACATACCGTATCAGTTCTCAGTGACGAGCCGCGCAATTCGGGACACCGGCCACGCAAACGCAAAGCTGTTGGGGTATGGGCGGGGTTGATGACGCGTTTCGTTGTAGCCAGGAAGAATCTTGGACGTACCGTTGACGATGACGACCTTCGTGCTCGGCTCGGGTTCGGCAATCAGTTCCATGGCGCACTAGGGGCGAATGCGCCATCAAACGAATCTTCGGCCGCTCAAGTTGGCCTACGTGCCAAAATCGTTGAGGCTGACGCCGCCTCCCTCGACTCGGCCCCGCCTCGGACGATCGTGGAGGAGGAAATCCTCCATTGGCCCGAGGTCATCCTCCCGCCCGACTGGCCACCTGGCGGCGCGATTGGCTCGTTTCCGCTCGCATCCGGCCCGGCCATGGATGTTACGGTGCGGGTGACGGGGGAAATGCGGCCCCTTGCCAACGCCACGGTCAGGCTGTCCGCACAGGGACCCAGCGGTCATCTCGAGTTCCGCGGCCTGACAGATGGCGGGGGCTCATGCACCTTCTCCGTGCCCATCGACCACGCGCCATCGATGGCGCTCGTGTGCCCGACAGGCGGCTTTTGGCCCATGCTGGCACGCGGGAATGCGCTTGCGGCGTTCATCGAGTGTCCCGCGTTGCCTGCTGATGGGCCGCTCGGCTGGTGGCATGTGGCACTCGGCCTCGATGCAGCAAAAGCGGATCTGGGGCGGGGCATCAGGGTCGGCGTCGTTGATACGGGAGCCGGTCCACACCCCTGCTTACAGCACATTGCGTCAGTCGGCGCGTTCCTGGGCGGGAACTCCTTGCCTCCGGGCCTCGGGGCGGATGTGGGTGAGCACGGCTCGCATGTTTCCGGGACGATCGGTGCTCGCCCAGCCGAGACGGGGCACTACGCGGGGATCGCGCCCGGGTGCGACCTGCTTACTGCGAGGGTCTTCACAGGTCCCGATGGCGGGGCGAGCAACGCCGACATCGCCAACGCGATCGATTCCCTTTCGTCGCAATACCGTGCCGACCTCATTAACTTGAGCCTGGGCGCGGACGCCCCATCGCAGGTAGTCCAGCTCGCCATCCAGGAGGCCGCCGACCGGGGCACGCTTTGCATCTGCGCGGCCGGTAACAATGGCGGGACCGTCCTCTACCCGGCCGCGTTTCCCGAGACGGTCGCCGTCGCGGCCCTGGGCCTGGCGGGATGGGGTCCATTGGGGAGCCTGTCGGCAGCGCGATCACCGTCCGACCGTAGCCTGTTCGGCCCAGGCGACCTCTACGCCGCCAGCTTCACGTCTCATGGTGACGCCATCGATTGCGTAGCGCCGGGCGTGGGTATCCTGGCAACCGTGCCCAACCGCCATGGTGCGGTCCCGCTCTATGGGGCGATGGACGGCACCTCCATGGCGAGCCCCGTCGTTTGCGGCGCGCTGGCCGCCTTGCTGTCGCAGGATTCTGCATACCGGGCGCTTCCGCGAAATGCCCAGCGAACCGGCGCGGCGCGGCGGATTTTGGAGGAGGCAATGCGCGCCGTGGGCCTCCCGGCCGAATACGAAGGTCGCGGGATGCCGCGATTGAGTGTAGTATCGACCAGCTAGGAAAGGGAGCACGCTTTGGCGACCTACGTTATAGCCCTCCGGCAGGGCATCCAGCCACGTCGTGGCACGCCCGAGGAGAAGGTTAGGCAGATCGCTGGCGTCCGGGTGACCGGCGCTGGCAATCCGAGGCGAATCGTCGTCGAGAGCAGCCCGCAGGCGGCCGCGGAGATCGTCCGCAGGTTCGGTGACGACCTGATCGTTGAACCCGAGGTGCTGCACTACAACTAGGACATCGGGCTGCTATCAGCCTACGTAGGCCTCCAGCACCGGCGAGATTTCACGCGCACGCCGGGCGCGTGCCTCAGCAACATCCTCCGCGGCCCGCCTGAGCACGACCACCTTTTCATGGCTATACAATATCGCGAGCAGGGCGTCGTCGGCGGTGCCGGCAATGACCTCGGGCTCGGCTATACCCTTGGCTACGAGCCGCTGGTAGTCTCCACGGTCGAGTGCAGACCGTGCCCGGCCGGCGATGTCCGCAACGGATGCAGCAACTCCGAGGTCCAGCCTGACCAGTAGCCGCTCCAGCCGTTCGCCCAAGTCGAGGCCGGGATGGATCAGCATCGCGGCCCTAG
>CAXTOB010000847.1:0-2254 GCA_964245505.1 uncultured Acetobacteraceae bacterium
CCCCCTGGGGTGGGGGATCGCCTGCTCCAGCCAAAGCGCTCGGCGCCCGCGCGACCTTGATGCTGACTGGACAGGAGGCCAGTGATGAGTCCCAAGATCACGCCTGACCATCTCCGCCGCGGCGCCGTGGTTTATGTCCGCCAGTCCACGCTGACCCAGGTATTGGAGAACACGGAAAGCCAGCAGCGTCAGTATGGCATGGCCGAAACGGCGCGCTCGCTCGGGTTCTCGTCCGTGGCGGTGATCGACGACGACCTCGGCCGGTCCGGCTCGGGGGCGGTGGACCGTCTCGGGTTCCAGAAGCTGGTTGCCGGCGTATGCGCGGGCACGGTCGGCGCCGTGTTTTGCATCGAGGCGTCCCGCCTGGCCCGCAACGGCCGGGACTGGCACCATCTCATCGACCTGTGCGCGCTGGTGTGGACGCTGGTGATCGACCCGGACGGGACCTACGATCCGCGGATGGTCAACGACCGCCTGCTGCTCGGCCTCAAGGGCACGATGTCCGAATACGAGCTGAGCCTGTTGCGCCAACGCGGCCTGGCGGCAAGAGACACCAAGGCCCGGCGGGGTGAACTGCGCTTTGCCCTGCCGCCCGGCTACTGCTGGACGGAACTGGGCCAGATCGAGCTCGACCCCGACGAGCGTATCGCGGACGCCGTCCGGCTGGTGTTGCGCAAGTTCGAGGAGCTGGGCAGTGCCCGCCAGGTCATGCTGTGGTTGCAGGACGCGGGGCTCAAGCTCCCGGCTATGCGCCGCAGCGCCCAGGTCTGCAGGATGGAGTGGCGTCCCGCGGCATACCACACCGTGCTGCAGATCCTACGTCATCCGGTCTACGCCGGTGCCTACGTGTTCGGGCGGACTGCCGATCGCACGCGTATCGTGGATGGGCGAGCACGCAAGACCACCGGACACAGCAAGCCAAGGGCGGCGTGGAACGTGCTGCTACGCGACCACCACCCGGGTACATCACCTGGGAGCAGTTCGAGGCCAACCAGCAGCTGATCTCGGAGAATGCCCACATGCAGAAGCGCACGGAGCGGAAATCAGCGCGTGGCGGCCGTGCCCTGCTGACCGGCCTGATCCGCTGCGGGCGCTGTGGCCGGACCATGCGGGTGTTCTACGGGTCGAGATCCGGTCGCTCTATCAAGCGACATCCGGAACCCATCCAGGGGCGCCACCGAGAACCCAGCCACCTCCGCTACTGTGACGCTCCGGCGGGTGCCGATGCGGGTGTTGCCTTGAGCAGCCCCGAGCGGCGCTTTTCTCGCAGCCGGTAGCTATCGCCGCGGATGGTCAGCACGTGGCTGTGGTGCAGCAGGCGGTCCAGGATAGCGGTCGCGACCACCTGGTCGCCCAGCACGGTGCCCCAGTCGCTCACGGCACGGTTGGAGGTGATCAGTATGCTGCCCCGCTCGTAGCGGCGGCTGACCAGCTGGAACAGCAGGTGAGCCGCTGCGGGCTCGAACGGCAGGTAGCCGAACTCGTCCACGATCAGCAGCTTCGGCTTGGCCAGCTGGGCGAGCCGTTGCTCGAGCCTCCCTTCCGCATGCCCCCTGACCAGCGTCGTTACCAGCGCCGTGGCCGGGGTGAACAGCACCGAGTAGCCGTGCCGGATCGCCTCGCGCCCGAGGGCGATGGCCAGGTGACTTTTGCCGACACCCGGCGGGCCCTGGATCAGCAGCGCGTCGCCGTTGGCGACCCAGCGACAGGCGGCCAGGTCGCGCACCTGCTTCGGGTCCAGCGAGGGCTGCGCGGCGAAGTCGAACCCTTCCAGCGTGCGCTGGTGGGGAAACTTGGCGATCCCCGTTCCCATCTGGATGCGCCGCTCCTCGCGGTGCGACACCTCCGCCCGGCACAGCAGCGCCAGCGTTTCGCGCAGGGACAGGTCACCCCTGGCCGCCTCGTCCAGCAGGCCGTCAAGCCGGTCGCGCATCGCCGTCAGCTTCAGCCGTGCCAGCATGTCCAGCAGCGCGTCCACGGCGGCGCTCACCAGCTGCCTCCAGCCACCTGCTCGTACTCGGCCAGTGGCCGCAGCAGCTCGATGCCGGGCACCACGTTGGGTAAGGCGGCCTTACCGTCGGTGTTGCTGGCCGGGTCCGGACGGCACGGCACGATGCCGTGTAGGTGGGCACGATCAACGGCCCGCTCGCGACGGCCGAGGCGCCGGTCATGGCAGGCGACCTCAACCCCGGCATGCTGGATGCGGATCTGTCCGCCGCCCACCAACACGTTGACCTGGGCGCCGATCAGGCGC
>CAXTOB010000848.1:0-2240 GCA_964245505.1 uncultured Acetobacteraceae bacterium
GGCCTTCACTGGGCGGCCTTCACTGGGCGGCCTTCACAACGAAGTCGTCACGACAGGCTGCCGACCTGGCTTTCCAGGATGCCCCAGGCTTCCGGGCCATACTTGGCCTGCCAATCCCGGAAGAACCCGGCGCGCTTCAGCGTGTCGCGGAATGGCGCGGGGTCCAGGTCGTTGAACGCCAGGCCACCCGCCTGCAGCTTGCCCCGCAGCCCGGCGTTCAGCGCGGCCACGTCCGCCCGCTCGTCCATCGCCGACTTGTTCAGCTCCCGCGACACGACCTCCTGCGCCGCCGGCGGCAGCTTGTCCCAGGCGCGGCGGTTGGCCAGGAACCAGTAGCCGTCCCACATGTGGTTGGTCATCGAGCAGTATTTCTGCACCTCGTAGAACTTCGCCGTCTCGATCACCGCCAGCGGGTTCTCCTGCCCGTCCACGATGCGGGTCTGCAGGGCGGAG
Organism: uncultured Acetobacteraceae bacterium; assembly: GCA_964245505.1. Taxonomy (GTDB): domain Bacteria; phylum Pseudomonadota; class Alphaproteobacteria; order Acetobacterales; family Acetobacteraceae; genus DASWOJ01. The sequence goes on from CAXTOB010000848.1 coordinate 454, forward strand.
TAGGTCTCGCTGATGTTGATGCTGGCCGGCGACGCGCCCAGCGCGGTGAACATGCTGGTCCACAACGGGCTGACCGGCACGCGCAGCTTCACGCCGCGGAAGTCCTCCGGCGCGGTGATCGGCTTGGTGCTTGTGGTGGTCTGGCGGTAGCCGTTGTCCCAGATGCGCTCCATCGCCAGCAGGCCGCGCTTGCCGATCTCCCCGCGCACGTAGGCGCCGAGCTTGCCGTCCATCGCCGCCCAAACCTGGTCGTAGTCCTTGAAGGCGAAGCCGACGCCGTTGATGCTTGCCGGCGGCACCAGCGTGGACAGGATCAGCCCCGACATGGTGAAGAACTCGACGGCGCCGGAGCGGAGCTGGCTCAGCACGTCGGTGTCGGAGCCGAGCTGGTTGTTGGGGAACACGTTGACCTCGACCCGGCCGTCCGTTCCCTGCTTGATGCGCTCCGCGGCCTCCAGCCCGCGCACGTTCAGCGGGTGCGTCGCCGGGAGGTTGTTGGCGAACTTGTAGGTGAACTCGGCGGCGCCGGCCGGGCGGGTGCGTATGGCGGCCAGCGGCAGGGCCGCAGCGCCGGCCAGCAGGTGGCGGCGGGGCAAGTTGGGCATGGGGCGTCCTCCGTTCGTTGCCCATCCGGGTATCGCAGTTGCCCCGGCGTGGGAAGCCCGGCTTGCATCCCGGGGCGGGCGGCCCGATTTTCCCCAGCAACACACAGGTCAACACGCAGGAGGACACCATGGACACATGCATCGTCGGCTGGGCGCACAGCCCCTTCGGCAAGCTGGAGGACCCGGATGTCGAGAGCTTGATCGACCGCGTGGCCGGCGCAGCCATCGCCGACGCGGGGATCGAGGCGTCAGAGGTGGACGGCGTGTTCGTCGGCCTGTTCAACAACGGCTTCTCCCGGCAGGACTTCCCGAGCAGCCTGCCGATGCAGGGCATCGAGGCGCTGCGCTTCAAGCCCGCCACCCGGTATGAGAATGCCTGCGCTTCCGGCTCGGCGGCGATCCACGGGGCGCGGGACTTCCTGGCCGCCGGGCGCGGCCGGTTCACCCTGGTGATCGGGGCGGAGAAGATGACGGCGGCGCCGGGCGCGCAGGTCGGCGACAACCTGCTGGGCGCGAGCTACCGGCGGGAGGAGGGCGACATTCCCGCCGGGTTCGCCGGGGTGTTCGGGCGCATCGCGGAGCGTTACTTCCAGCGGTATGGCGACCAGTCCGACGCGCTGGCGGCGATTGCCGCGAAGAACCACAAAAACGGGGTGGACAACCCTTATGCGCAGATGCGGAAGGATTTGGGCTACGAGTTTTGCCGGACGGTCAGCGAGCGCAACCCTTATGTCGCGCCGCCCTTGAAGCGCACCGACTGCTCCCTGGTCAGCGACGGCGCGGCGGCGCTGGTGCTGACGGACGAGGATACCGCCCGTGCCATGGGCAAGGCGGTGCGGTTCCGCGCTGCGGTCCACGTCAACGACTTCCTGCCGCTGTCCCGCCGCGACCCCACCCGGTTCGACGGCGCGGCGCTGGCCTGGAGGCAAGCCCTGGAACAGGCCGGGCTGACGCTTGCGGACCTGTCTTTCGCCGAGGTGCACGACTGCTTCACCATCGCCGAGCTGCTGGCCTACGAGGCCATGGGATTGGCCGGGCCAGGCCAGGGTGCGCGGGTCGTGCTGGACGGCACGGCCGGACCGGACGGACGGCTGCCGATCAACCGCAGCGGCGGGCTGAAGGCCAAGGGCCACCCCGTCGGCGCGACCGGGGTGTCCATGCACGCCATCGCCGCCATGCAGC
>CAXTOB010000849.1:0-2236 GCA_964245505.1 uncultured Acetobacteraceae bacterium
GTCGGCAAACACGGCCCCGAGCTTGTCCCTCAGGAGCACATACGGGTTGACGCGCCGGAACGCGGCGCGCGCGATGCGGGCGGTGTCATCGGGCACCGACGGCAACGGCTGCGAGGGGAGCAACATGGGCGGCCTCCAGGGCGGAAACCAACCAAACGCTGCCGCTGACCCAAACGCTCCAGACTTCGCCAACAGTGTCCGACCCCCTGATGAGGTGGAACACCTGTCTGGGCTACCCGCGCCTACGTCACCTGTCTGCACCGTGTTCTTGGGCGTGCCTTGCCCGGTGCTGACCCCTGCTCCGGGGAGAGCCTCAGCGGCCCCCAGCTCATGATTACCTCCAAGCATACCCGTGCCCGTGCATGGTCGGTGATGAGCGGGAAGTGCCGGCGCAGTTCGACCACGCCGGACAGCTCGCCCCCGTCCTGGCAGGCTTGGCGGATCGCAAGGGCGGTTGCTTCATCGACGGCGAACATGGAAGGAGCTTGGACCCGTCTGCCTGGCAGGAGCAAGCAGGCGTGCAAAACGCGACATGCAACGCGGATCGGATGTTATGGAGAGCAGCAGACGGCCAGCTTGCCACGAGGGCTGCGTCAGCTCAATTTGGTTTCCGAAGAGATCGCCTACGTACGCCTGCTTGTAGCCTTCTAGGCGCTCATCGGTACAGGTTGGTCCGCTTCACAGTCCTGTGCTAGGGTCCGCGCACTTGCTGAACCCCTTGGGCGTAAGCAGCTGGGAGCGGTGCGCTCCGGTTTCTACTCGAATAAGCGCACCCATCATGGATCAAGCTATCACAGTCACCAGCAACCCCGGCATTCCAGCTTCCGGCGGCGCCGCGCTCCGGCCACTGCTATCGCTTTTGCCGCCAAGCGAGGCCAGCCGGCTCCGCCTGCTGCTGACGCGCGTGCATTGGGTGAGCGGCCAGGTGCTGCATGAGGCCGGCGAGCGGATTGAGCACGTGTACCTCATCGAGCGAGGCCTTGTGTCGCTGGTGGCCACGTCGGACGGCACCGACACCCAGGCCGAAGTCGGCATGATCGGCCGGGAAGGCATGGTCGGCCTTACGGCGCTGCTCGGTCCAGGCGCTGTGTCGTTCAACCGCGCTGTCGTGCAGGTGCCCGGCTCCGCCCACCGCATGCCGGCGCAGGTGTTGCGCGAGGTTGTTGGCACCATGCCGGTGCTGCGCCAGCTGCTGTCCCAGGTCGTGGAGGTCGCCGTGGCCCAGATGGCGCAAACGGCGGCCTGCAACGGCCGGCACGCCCTAGCGCAACGGCTCGCGCGCTGGCTGCTGACGGCGCACGACCGGGTGGACGGGGACGAGCTTGCACTGACGCAGGAGTCCATGGCGGCGATGCTCGCGGTCCGGCGCTCGGGCGTGACAATCGCCCTGGGTGCGCTGCAAGAGGCGGGCGCAATCGGCAGAGGGCGGGGCCGCGTGCTGGTTTGCGACCGCACCGCGTTGGAGGCGGCCGCGTGCGGCTGCTACGGGCGCGTGCAGGCGTTCGCCGCGGCCGTGGCTGCGTATCCCGACGAAACCAGCCGGTGATTCCGGGCTCTTCCGCCGTTTTGGTGCAGCGGGATGGTGCTGTTGCGCCCTGCCGGCATCACCGCCTCACGCAACGGCCAAGACACGGCGACGCAGCAGGTCGAATTTGGCCCGCCCATACATGGTCCGTTTCAGCAGCTTCAGCCGGTTGATCTGCCCCTCGACGGGGCCGGTGCTCCAGGGTTCGACAAGGGCGGCCAGCACCGCATCGTGGTCGCGCTTGATACCGCGCGCGAACGCGTCGAGCGCCGTCCCTTTCGCGTCGGTCAGCCAGGTGTCCAAGGCCGGCCCAGCCTCCTTGTCCGGCGCGCCGCGGATCAGGGCCGCGAAGCGGGTGGCGAGTTCGCCGGCCTGGGCGAGATCAGGGGCTGCCTCGGCCAAGTGCGCCAGGAACGCGCCCTCTTGCGCATCCAGCCTGTCGGGCGCGGTGGTCAGCAGCTGGGCGCAGCGCCGGCTGGACGGCTCCGGCCACGCTGCCACGCGCCGGGCCTCGGCCGCCCGCGTGGGCAGGTCCTCCCGCCGCCGTCGCGCGACCCAGCGGGCGACCGCGTTCACCGCGCCGGCAAAGCCCAACGGCTGTAACTCCCGCCAGAGCCGCCAGCCGTTGCGGCACCCCTCGCGCCAGCGGGCGGCGAGGTGCGGCACATACGGGTCAAGAGGCCGTGGCTGGGCGGGCTTGCCGTGCAAGGG
>CAXTOB010000850.1:0-2233 GCA_964245505.1 uncultured Acetobacteraceae bacterium
GCCCCGGCCTGCCCAGCGGCCACATGCCTGGCAGCCGCAACCTGCCCTTCCCCACCCTGCTGAACCCGGACGGCACCATGCAGGACCCCGGCCACCTCCGCGCCGCCTTCGCCACCCTCGGCGCAGACGGATCGCGCCCGGTCGTGACAAGCTGCGGCACCGGCGTCACCGCGACCATCCTGACCCTCGGCCTACGCCGCGCCGGCCTGCCAGAGGGCGCAGTTTACGACGGATCATGGACCGAATGGGCCAGCCGGCCCGACACCCCCAAGGAGACCACCTGATGCCCGACGACCAGTCCGGCCACGGCAAGCCCCCCGCTGGCGCAAGCGGCCACGGCTTCAACACCCGCCTGTCCCATGCCGGCCGCCCCGGCACCCGCACCCACGGCTTCGTCAACCCGGCCGTCATGCGCGGCTCCACCGTGCTGTATCCCTCCTGCGCCGACCGCACGACCCTCGGCGCGCAGCGTCTAGAACAGGCCCTGATCTACGGCGTCCTCGGCAACCCGACCCATCACGCCCTGGAAAACGTCGTGGCGGAGATCGAGGGCGGCACCCGCTGCCAGATTGTCTCCTCCGGCCTAGCCGCCGTCACCACCCCGCTGCTGGCCTACCTCGGCGCCGGCGACCACGTCCTGGTGCCCGATAGCTGCTACGGCCCGACCCGCTCCTTCTGCGACGGCATGCTGAGGCGCATGGGCGTCAGCACCACCTACTACGAACCCACCCTGGACGGCGCCGGGCTAGAGCCGCTCATGCAGCCGAACACCAAGGTCGTGTTCACCGAATCCCCCGGCAGCCACTCCTTCGAGATGCAGGACATCCCCGCCCTGGCCGCCGTAGCCCACGCGCATGGTGCCAAGGTGCTGATGGACAACACCTGGGGCATCCACCACTTCCAGCCGTTCCAGCACGGCGTGGACGTCTCCATCCAGGCCCTCACCAAGTATGTAGCCGGCCACTCGGACGTGCTGCTAGGCAGCATAACCACCGCATCGGACGACGACTGGCAGCGCGTGCGCATGACCGCGCTATCCCTAGGCCAGTACGCCAGCCCGGACGACTGCTGGCTCGCATTGCGCGGCGTCCGCACGATGGGCGTGCGGCTGCGCCAGCAGGAGCAGTCGGGGATCGAAGTCGCCAAATGGTTCGCCAGCCGGCCCGAGGTCGCGCAAGTACTGCACCCCGCCCTACCCGGCGCCCCCGGCCATGACATCTGGCGTCGCGACTTCACCGGCGCATGCAGCCTGTTCGGCGTGATGTTCCGCCCCGAGTACAGCGTGGCGGCGGTGAATTCGATGATAGATCGCCTGGAGCTGTTCGGCATCGGCGCAAGCTGGGGCGGCTTCGAGAGCCTGGTGCTGCCCACCACCGGCCACATCACCCGCACCGCCGGAGGTGCCACCTTCGCCGGCCCGGTCGCCCGGTTCCACATCGGCCTAGAGGATGTGGCCGACCTGATCGCCGACCTGGACCACGGCCTGGCCGTGCTGCGGGCACATGCAGGCTGACGCCATCCTCGCAGCCCTGTGCTTCAACAGGGACGGCCTGGTAACTGCCGTGGCGCAACAGCACGACACCGGCGAAGTCCTAATGCTGGCCTGGATGAACGCCGAGGCCGTGGCCGAAACCCTGGCAACCCACCAGGTCTGCTACTGGAGCCGCAGCCGCAGCACCCTATGGCGCAAGGGCGAAACCTCCGGCCAAACCCAACGCCTGGTCGAGCTGCGTGTGGACTGCGACGGCGACGCGCTGCTGCTGCTGGTGGACCAGCACGGCGTCGCCTGCCACACCGGGCGCCGCTCCTGCTTCTACCGGGCGGCCCGGGACGGCGACCTGGTGGAAATCAGCCAGCCCCTGATAGAGGCGGAGTCGCTTTACGAGACCGCAGCGGTTCCACCTCCCTGACCGCAGCAACCGGTAACGGCCCATAAAGATGCGGGAACGGCTCCATGCCAGGCTCGCTCGTCTCCCATCGCACGTCCGCCAGCAGCGCCGCATCCACATGCAGCACCACCAGCCCAGACTGCCCGGCAAAATGCCGCTCCAGCACAAACGGCAGTTGCGCCGGGGTACAAAGGTGGAGAAAGCCGTCCACCGGCGGCGAAGGCGGCCCAGCCGCCCACGCAGCGGCCGTCGTGACATGCAGCAAGGTGGCCGTCATCCCCGGCTCAGCCCCTCGGTCAGCACCCTCCAACGCCTCCATCCCCTCCGCCATGTTGCACCCACCG
>CAXTOB010000851.1:0-2232 GCA_964245505.1 uncultured Acetobacteraceae bacterium
CGCTGCGACGCCTGCTCCGACGCCAAGCTGCTGGCGGATGTTGAGGTTGGTGGAGGTGGTGGCGCCACCGAGGGGGCTGAGCACCGCCACGCTGTTGGACGTTTGGGCGATGGCCTGGCCCAGCCCCGCCACGAAGGCAGACGCCGCGGGCAGGGCGAAGCGCTCCAGGTAGTGCTGGTCCACCCCAGAGGCGACGCCCGCCTCCATCGTGTCGGGCGCGACCACCAAGCCCTCGGTGCCGATGCTCTCGCCGTGGTGGATGACGCTGTTGATGTGGATCACCAGCCGGTCGTTCTGCTTGCCGAAGCTGCCGATCATGCGGTCGCCGGCAATCGGCCCGGTATCGGCTTCCAACACCACCGGGCTGCTCGCGTCCGAGCTCACCTGCAGAACAGGGTGGGCGTAGATCATGCGCCCGGCCGGCACCAGGATGTTGGCCGTATCGGACCGTGACGACACCGGAAACGGTGAAGCGGCATCGCGCACCCGGGACGGCGCGGAGGACGGCCGTGAGGACGGCACGTCATCGGACGCCGGCGCCTCGCGCTCGGGTGGCAGGATCACGTCCGTGCGTGGCGCCCGCCCGCCCCACTGCTGGAACAGATCCTGCACCGCCCGGGTGTAGGCTTGCTGCGCCGCCGGGTCCGCTGCCGGCGCTGCGACCTTGATTGGACGGGGTGGCATCTCGGTGGGCAAGGGGGCAGCCGGAGCAAGCGGAAGCGCCACAGGAAACGCCGCCTGCATCGCTGCAGGCAGCGGCGGCGGCGCGGGGCGCAGGGCGGGAACGGCGACGGGCTCCCCGGGTGACGGAATGGATGCAGGCAGCACGGGCTGCTCGACCTGCAACGGACCAGGCAGCACAAGCTGGCTCGGGGCCATGGGTGGGGTAAAGGAGACCCCACGCTGCAGCGCCGCCTGCGCCCGCCCGCCGTCGGCCTTGAGGGCCAGCGCATCCTGCTCGGGGGTGCTGTGCAGCCCACCCGGCAGGGGGTCCATCTCTTTCATGCGGGCATCGCGCGACTGGAACTCGGGCGGCCGGCCGGAGAAGGCCACGGCCGCCACCAGCCCGGCCAGGCTCGTGCCGGCCAGGGCGAACACCATCAGGCGGCGTGGGCCGGCGGCGCCGGTGGCGTTGAACCGGCCCAGCGACGGCCGCTTGAACGGCAGCTTGGAAGGGAGGGCGCGCAGGGCGCCCAGCTTGGAAAAGGCTCCGGACATGGGGCTACTCCTTCAGCTCGGCCGAGACGGTGCGGCCATTGACGGACAACAGGACCCAGGGGGTGGCCGGGACCGCATAGACGGTCAGCCCGGCCTCGGCTTCCGAGGCAGTCCACTCCGGCGACAGCAGGGTGTAGCTGGTGCGGAGATAGACGTTGCGGCCCAGCCGCCAGGCTCGCAGGCCCTCGGGCGAGACGCCCAGCACCGACAGCGGCACCGCGTCAGCCGGCGGCACCCCCTCCAGCATGCCCGTGAGATAGGGCGCGCCAGTGTCGGGAGTGTCCGGACGGGTCATGATCTCCACCCGGGCGTGCGGGCCGCGGTCGGTCAGGTGGACGCTGAGGCTGGCGTCATAGCGGCCGTGTCCGGCCGTCATCATGAACACGATGGGCTTGGGCGCCCCCTCCAGCGCGACGACCAGGCCGCCTTGCGGGCGCAGCGACATCGGCGTGATCTCCAGCACGTTGCTGCCCTTGGTTGGGGTGCAGACGTGGAAGCCGTTGATCGGACCGTTCTGGCCGCCGCCGGCCGCGTTGGACACCGTGCAGCCGCTGCCGTTGGCGACCGCAGCCGAGTTCGAGTTGGTGTCCCACACGATGGGCCAGGGCTGGCCGGTGCTGTCGAAGAAGCTGACGGCCGTCGGGTAGCCCTTGACCGTCTCGATGATGGGGGTGGCCCCGCCCGGGGCGAAGCTGACATTGACGCGCCGGTTGGTCGGCGCCGCGGTCTCTTGGGCGCCCTCTTCCTTGGCCTGCTGGGTGATTCTGAAACGCCGGGCCAGCTCGCGGATCAAGTCGTCGCTGAACGGGATCGCGTTGCGGGCCGCCCGCTCTGCAGAGGGATCGCCGTTCGCAGAATTGTCTGCACCGCCGTCGCCCGGCAGGGTGGGGAAGACCGGGCCGCCCGTCTGGGCATGACTGGACGGGGCCAGCAGCGCCGCAGCGAGAAGGACGGCCAAGGCGAACGAGTGGCGCACAAGTGTCTCCTGTCAGGGGATGGCGACGTCGAGGACGC
>CAXTOB010000852.1:0-2225 GCA_964245505.1 uncultured Acetobacteraceae bacterium
ACCTTGGTGGGTTTGTCCTATAGCCGGGCGGCGGAGGCGGCGGCGGATGCGTATCCGCTGGAAACGCTGCGGGCCGCCGGGCTGCGGGCGGATGGGCTGGGGCGATTCTTTGCCAAGATCGAGGGCAAGGGGGCGCTGCCGGCCTTTCTGTCCGACCATCCGCCGACGGCGGAGCGGCGGGCTAAGGCGGAGCAGGTCGGGCCGGAGGGCGAGCCGGCGTTTACCGCGGCGGAGTGGAAGGCGCTGCAGGGGATTTGCGGGGATAGGTAGGGTGGGACGCGCGGCGGAGGTCGCGGCCCAGGAGGAGAAGATGGGGAAACAGATAGTCGGCGCAAATGAAGGGCGTCGTAAGCAAATCCAATGTTTTGGGCGTGAGCACAAAGCCAAGGACAAGATCACCCGTGGGAGGCATCCAGAGCTGAGCACGATGTTCGATGGTAAGGGCGAACAGTCCTAGCATCATGGCACCTCCCAGCGCGTCGGCGCATGACGGCCGTCGTGCAAGGCTTACGCATCCGGACGGCCTAGGCTGTGTCATGTTCAGCAGTGCGCCACCAAGCGCGCCCACGCCAGAAGCCGTCGCAACAAGCACAAGGGAGCGAATGGCTGGTGGGCCTGGCACAAACAGCAGGAAGGCACCCACGCCAGCAATGGGCAGGACTGTGCCGGCGATCATCAGGAACGACACGAGGGATGCCGCGAACCCGGAGAGGGGGAGGCGGGGAGTTCCTCCCAACAAAATGGGAAGCAGTGCAACGTGCATCGTCCAGGTCGTCGCCATCAACAGGACGCTGAGTGCCCACAAGCCAAAGATTGGATCGGCCTTCTCCGGCACGGGAAGAGACATCAGGAGGGCGGCAGGCACCATCCCCAGCACGTCCAGCCCAAACCCGGCCAGCAACCAGACGGGAAGTGAGAAGCGCATCATAGCCGCTCCCTCCTAATCCGCCCGGCTGCCCGCGCCAGCCATGCTGCCTCGCGGCCCATGCGGCGGGCCGCTCCGTGCAGCCGCGCGTCCCGCAGGAGCTGTCCCGCCTGTTCCCGGTGCCACCCTGGCTGCCGCCCTGGGTCCAGGCCGAGCAGGCGCAGGGTCAACGCCCTCAGCACAGCCGAGGCCATCCGTCTCATGCGTTTCTCCGCCCCGACCATTCCACCCGGTTGGTCACCGCCATCACCACCGACAGGATCACGAACAGCGCCACCGTGCCGGACAGCAGCGCGTAGGTTTCCTGCCGCAGCACCACATACAGGAAGCCGAACAGCCCGCTCAGCACCCCGGCGAACACCGCTGCCAGGCCGGTCCGGCGGGTGACGGCGGCGGTGTAGAACGATCCCTGCGCCACCACTGCCGTCGTGGCCAGCAGGTAGGCCGTTTCGAACCCTAGCGGCTCCGCCAGGGATAGCAGGAGCAGGCCGAACAGGGATACCGACAGTTCCAGCAGCCCGTACTGCACCAGGTGGATGCGGATGCGCGCCACCATCTCGAACAGGAAGTAGGTCAGGAATGATAACGCCAGGAACAGCAGCGCATACTTGGACGCACGGTTGACCATGCGGTAGGTCGGCACCGCCTCCAGCAGGTCCACGCCGAATGCCTGGGCGCCTGCGGCCTCGATGGCGCCGCCGCACTCCGCGTCCTTCAACGGCCAGGCTGCCTGGCGCAGCCCGGCGCCGCGCCACTCCGCCCGGAAGGCGTCGTCCGTCACGTCCGACCGCGCCGGCAGCGCTGATCCCGCGAAGCTGGGGGTGGCCCAGGGCGCTTCCAGCACCAGCGATACGTCGCGCGCTGCCGGAGCCAGGCGGAAGCCGCCGGTGCCGCGCAGGTGCAGGCGGGTGCTGAATGGGATCGCCTGGCCTACCGCCGGGGTGTCCGGTAGGCGGAGGCGCCAGCCCATGATGTTCAGGGCGCCGCATGCCTCGCCCATCGGGGTGTCCTCCGTTTCCTTGTGGACCGTGCCGTTCCAGGTCAGTGCAATGTCGCCTGCCGCGCGGAGGTCCGATCCGGCGATGACCACGAAGGCGTCGTTCCACAGCAGCTTGGCATCCTGGCGGACGGCGGCGGTCAGGTCGGGGATGACGAAGCTGCCGGCCAGCGCTACGTCGGCGCCGTAAACGACTGCGCCGAATACGCCGCGGCGGCGCAGTTCCGGCTGCAGGGCGCCCGTTGCGGCGAGGGTGCGCGGGATGACCTGCACCGTGCCGCGTAAGGTTACGGGCGGCTGCGG
>CAXTOB010000853.1:0-2218 GCA_964245505.1 uncultured Acetobacteraceae bacterium
GCGATGGACAGCACGGCATCCAGCCATTCCGTGGCGAAGTCCTGCTCGGTCGCGGCGGTCAGGTCCGGCAAGATGGCGCGGGCGCGGGCATCCGCGCGGAACGTGCAGCCCAGTGCAGCGAGGTCGCCGGTCAGCAAGGGCAGCAGGGCAGGGGCGCACGCGGCATCGATCAGCAGCGTCTCGGTCGCGCCGCACACGCCGGTGCGGCGCATCTTGGCGTTGGTGAGGATCGAACGGGCCATCGCCGGCTCGGCGGCGGCGTGCACGTAGGTGTGGCACAGGCCCTCGGCATGGGCGAGGACAGGCACCCGGGCGTCGCGCTGCACCCGCTCGACCAGCGAGCGTCCGCCGCGGGGAATCACCAGGTCCAGCAGCCCGGAGCCACCCAGCATGGCGGCAACGAAGCTACGGTCGGTGCCGGGCGCCATCTGCACGGCATCCGCCGGCAGGCCGGCATCCGCCAGGCCCGCGGTGATAGCGGAATGGATGGCGTGGGCGGAATGCTGGCTGTCCGAGCCGCCCCGCAGCAGGACGGCGTTGCCCGACTTCACACACAGCCCGGCCGCGTCGGCGCCGACGTTGGGCCGGGATTCGTAGATCATGCCGATCACGCCCAGGGGCTGCGCGATGCGCCGGATACGCAGGCCATTGGGCCGGGTCCAGTCGGCGAGGGTGCGGGCCAGCGGATCGGGCAGGGCGGCAATGCTGTCCAGGCCGTCGGCCATTGCTTCTACTCGCGCCGGGGTCAGCGCCAGGCGGTCGCGGAAGGCCGGGGTGCCCTGGTTCCCGTGGAGGTCGGCCTCGTTGGCCTGTAGGACTGCCGGAGCCTGGGCGCGCAGCTGTGCGGCGGCGGCGCGCAGGCCGGCGGCGCGCTGGGCGTCCGGCGTATTGGCCAGGACGGCGCTGGCCGCCCGGGCACGGCTGCCGGCATCGTGGAGCCAAGTGGTGGCGGGATCGGTGATCTGGTTCATGGTGCCGCAATCTTGCCGGGGCCGGAGCGGCTGCGCCAGGGCCTTATGCCGCGGCCTACGCAGGGCCGCCATCCCGATGCTGTCATTTCAAGTTCTAAGTCAACACAAGGTCGTCCCGATGGATGACTTCGTCCCGGCCGCGCCAACCTAGCACTCCCTCGATCTCGTCGGACTGGCGTCCCGCGATACGCCGGGCATCGGTGCTCGCATACGCGGTGAGACCGCGGGCCAAGACAGCGCCTCCCGTGTCCTGCACCAGGACGGCATCGCCGCGCTCGAACTCGCCCACCACGTCGCGCACTCCGGCGGGCAGCAGCGACCGCCCGGCAGCCAGCGCCCGTGCGGCGCCGCCATCCACCACCAACCGTCCCGCAGGGTGCAAGGACCCGGCGATCCAGCGCTTGCGCGCCGTGCGGCCGTCCGGAGCCGGCAGGAACCAGGTGCAGCGTGCGCCCTCGGCCAGAGCCTGCAGCGGATTCGCCACCGCGCCGACCGCAATCGCCATCGCGCACCCCGCCTGCGTCGCGATCCGTGCCGCAACCAGCTTGGTCCGCATCCCGCCGCTGCTGTAGCCTGGCGGAGGGTCGCCGCCCATCGACTCGATCTCGGGCGTGATCTGCGGCACCAAGTGGATGTGCCGGGCCGCCGGATCGCGCTTGGGATCGGCGGTATAAAGCCCGTCTATGTCGGACAGCAGCAGCAATTGATCGGCCTGCACCATCTCCGCCACCCGGGCCGCCAGCCGGTCGTTATCGCCGAAGCGTATCTCCGCCGTCGCCACGCTGTCGTTCTCGTTGATGACGGGAACGCAGCCCAGTGCCAGCAGGGTGGTTAGAGTCGCCCGCGCGTTCAGGTAGCGGCGGCGGTCCTCGGTGTCCTCCAGCGTCAGCAGCAGTTGCGCCGCGACCAGGCCATGCGCCTGCAGCGCCGTGGACCAGGCCTGCGCCAGCCTGATCTGCCCTACGGCGGCGGCCGCCTGCTTTTCCTCTAGGCGCAAGCGGGGCTGGGTCAGGCCCAGGGCGACGCGGGCCAGGGCGATGGCGCCGGACGACACCACGATCACGGCGGTGCCGCGCGCCCGCGCTGCGGCGATGTCAGCCGCCACCCCGTCCAGCCAGGCCAGCCGCGGAGCAGCACCATCCGTCACCAGGGCGCTGCCGATCTTCACGACCAGGAGCCGGGCGGTGGCGAGGCTGGGTATCACAGCCAGGACAGCCCCTGCTTCTCCCTCTCCCTCTCCCTCCGGG
>CAXTOB010000854.1:0-2211 GCA_964245505.1 uncultured Acetobacteraceae bacterium
TCACCCGAAAGCCGCACATATCGCTATACCGGACCCCGTACAGCGCCCCCATCAGCCGCCCAGCAACAGCGCCCGCAACCACCTGATGCCAATTCATAGACCCCGGCGCCCGCACCCCCCGCGTCCGCGACGCGATCACGAAGTCCTGCGTCCCATCCAGCACCGGCCCGGCCAGCCGCGGCAACTGATCCCCACAGTCCGCCCCGTCCCCATCCATGTAGGCCAGCACATCGCACTCCGCCCGCGCCGCCGCAGCACCCGCGGCGCAGGCCCGCCCATAACCGCGCCCAGCATCCAGCACCCGTGCGCCAGCAGCCCGCGCAGCATCCGCAGTTCCATCGGTGCTTCCGCCATCGGCGACGATCACCTCACCCACCCCTTCCCGCAGCACCTCGGCCACCACGGGGCCGATGGCCTCCGCCTCGTTCCAGGCCGGGATAACCACCGAAACGCGCCGCAAGTCCAAGCCTACAGGCTCCACCTCAGCCCGCACCCTTGGCACGGCTTGGGCGGCGCATCGCTGACCAGCGCCGTCCGGAACCCCTGGTACGCCGGGCTGTTCCATATCTCCCGCAGCGTGTCCTGCGTCGCATCGCCCAGCGTGTAGTTGTCATACCCCCGCGCCGAGAACGGCGCGATGCAGCACGGCAGCGCCCGCCCATGCGCAGTAAAGTACATCAACGACCAAGGCCGCCGGCACGTCGCCCAGGGCTTGTCGCCCGCTGCCTTCTTCAGGCTCAACCCCGGCTCCGTCGCGCCCGAAGCATCCAGGCTCACCCCCAACTCCCGCCCGATCGCCTGAGCCTCGGCGATGACCGCCTCCTCCTCCGCCCGCGTCTGCTCGAACAGGCTGCTGTCCGGGCGAGCCATGCCAAACCCAGCCTCGTCGAACACCAGCCGCTGCAGGTGCACCTCACGGACCCCGATCCGCCCAGCCAGCCGCACGAACTCCGGCAACTGGTCCACCGTCTCCTTCAACCCCGTCAGCCACAACGACACCACCGGCTTCGTCCGCCCCAGCGCCGCCTGCAGGTTGGTGAATGCCGACACGTTGCGCACGATGCGGTCGAACATGTCCTTGCCGCGCACCTTCAGGAACGTCGCCGCCTCTGCCGCATCCAGCGACACCCGCAGCTCGTCCAGCCCGGTATCCATGATCTCGCGATGCTTCTTGGGCGCAAGCAGGGTGCCGTTGGTGTTGAACAGCACGTGCGTATTTCGCCCAGGCTGCTTAAGATGCCGGATCATCTCGGGCAGATGCTTGACCAGCATCGGCTCGCCCACCCCATGCAGCACCACCCGGGACACGTTGGGCACCTGGTCCACGATGCGGCGGAACAACTCCATGCTCATGTCGGCCGGCGGCTCCAGCGCCTCGAACGTGCGCGGGCAAGTCTCACACAGCAGATTACAGCGGTTGGTCACCTCCAAGTACAGGCACACCGGCATCGCCTCGGCCACGCTATCCCCGGCCGACACCGCCTCGAAGTAGCGGCGGGGATCAGGAGCCAATGACCGGGCGTCCAGGGTTGCGGACATGGGAACTCTCCTCAGGCTCGGATCGCGCCACGGCGCATCCGGTGTCGGACAACATCAAAAACAACAAGCGCCGCACCAGGCAGGAACACCACAGCCGGGGCAGCCACCTGCATCAAACGGTCGTCGAGATACAAAACCGGCGCCGCCCCCATCAACCACAGCGCGGGACGCAATGGCGCTAGCACACATGGCACTGCAAGCGCCGTCAGATACCAGGGATAATGCGGCGAAAGTACGAACATCGTGGCCATCGTCAGCCAAACCGCATCCCGGCAGATCAAAACGGCGCGATCCCCGGCCGCCTCCGGCAACGGACCGCGCAGGCCGATCCACGCCGCCAGCACCAGCAGGCCCACGGCAGCCGTCGCGGCATAAGCAACTCCAGCCCAAGTCGGCAACGGCCCTGCCACGGCGGCCAGCCTGAGCAGCAGGAAGCCGCTGCCGCTGCCCAACCCCTCCTCCGAAGCATAGCCCGGCAGGTAACCCAGCACCCGCCACCCGGCGCCAGCATAGCACGCATAGGACACGGCGATCAGCACCCCCGCGGCCAACGGCGTCCGCAGGTCCCAGCGCCGCCACACCGCCGGGAACAGCGCCGCCGGCAGCAGCTTGCACAGCACCGCGGCGCCCAGCGCCAATCCGGCCAGCGCGCGGCTCCGCCGGGCCGCCCGC
>CAXTOB010000855.1:0-2211 GCA_964245505.1 uncultured Acetobacteraceae bacterium
GCCCAGGATCAACCCCCGCCGCCGGCACCATCTCCCCAATCGGCGCGGAGTGGTCGAACCCCTTGCCCATGTCCCACGGCCGGCCGAGCTTCTTCGCCTCGCCCTGCAGATCCCGCCGCGTCATATCCAGCCCGGCGGCATAGCCCCAAACATGCGACAGCGCGTCCGCCTCGGCGATGTCGGCACCCCCCGATCCCAGCGCCGCCACCAGCTCCATCTCATGGTGCAGGTCGGACGTCATGGGCGGATAGGGCATGTCGCCCCCCCCCGTCACCAAACCATCCGCAGGCTTCATGAAGAAGAACGGCAACTCCCGGTCGGGATCGTGCCCCATCTCCCGCGTATGCGCGGCGTAGTTGCGCCCGACGCAGTAGATCCGGCGGATGGGGAAGCTGCCGCCGCCCCGGACCGGCACGCTGGCCAGCGCGGGAGGAGCAATAACGTGATCGTGGCCACTCATCTGATGAAGTCCTGCTGTTCTCGTCCAAGCAACCCTAAACCCGCGCAACGTCGATAAAAAGAGGTCGCCAAGTCCCACATCATCCGGTAGTGCCGAACGCAAGGAACAGGGAACGTCACATGGCTGACATGGGCAGGACATCGCCGCTTCGCACAACGCCCGCCGCAGGGGGGCTGCTCCGTGGATGACGTTTACGGCGCCCGCCCGGTGCCCACGCTGGCACCCCGCCAGCCCTGGTACAAAGTACTATATATCCAGGTCCTGATCGCCATCGCGCTGGGCGCCCTGCTGGGCTACGTCGCGCCGGAAACGGCGAAGTCCATGCGTTGGCTCGGTGACGCCTTCATCGGCCTGATCAAGATGATGATCGCCCCGGTGATCTTTTGCACCATCGTGCACGGCATCGCCTCCATGGGCGACCTCAAGAAGGTCGGCCGCGTCGGCCTGAAGGCGCTGCTTTACTTCGAGGTTGTGTCCACCTTCGCGCTGTTGATCGGCATCGTCGTGGCCGAGGTCATCAAGCCCGGCGCCGGGTTCGGCGCCAGCGTCGCCCAGCTCGACCCGAAGGCCGTCGCCACCTACGCCAGCGCCGCCGCCAAGGACAGCACCGTCGCCCACATCCTGGGCCTGATCCCGCGCAGCTACTTCGACGCCTTCGCAAACGGCGACCTGCTGCAGGTGCTGCTGATCTCCATCCTATCCGGCGTCGTCATCAGCGGCCTGGGTGAGCGCGCCGCCGGCATCAGCCACGCCATAGACACCGCCGGCAAGGTGTTCTTCGGCATCATCGGCCTGGTCGTAAAACTAGCCCCGATCGGCGCCTTCGGTGCGATGGCGTTCACCATCGGCCAGTATGGGCTGGACAAGCTAGGCAACCTGGCCGGGCTGATCGCCACCTTCTACCTGACCAGCATCCTGTTCGTGCTGCTGGTTCTGGGCGCCATCGCCCGCATGGCCGGCTTCTCGATCATCCGGTTCATCGCCTACATCAAGGACGAGCTGCTGATCGTCCTGGGCACCTCGTCGTCCGAAACCGTGCTGCCGCAGATGATGCTGAAGATGGAACGGCTCGGCGCCTCCAAGCCCGTGGTCGGCCTGGTGATCCCGACCGGCTACAGCTTCAACCTCGACGGCACCAACATCTACATGACCCTGACCACGCTGTTCCTGGCCCAGGCCGTGGACGTAAACCTGAGCCTGGGGCAATACGCCACGATCCTGCTGGTGGCGATGCTGACGAGCAAGGGCGCATCGGGCGTCACCGGCGCCGGCTTCATCACCCTCGCGGCCACCCTGGCGGCGATTCCCGACAATCCCGTCCCGGTCGCGGCGATGACGCTGGTGCTGGGCGTGGACAAGTTCATGAGCGAGTGCCGGGCGCTCACCAACCTGGTCGGCAACGGCGTGGCGACAATCGTGGTCAGCGCCTGGGAGGGCGAGCTGGACCGCGACATGCTGCGGTCCGCGCTGGCGCACCCGGTGGACGTGGCGACCCTTGTGGAGGCGCAGCCAGTGGACCGGGTGATCTAACCCCACCCACCCCTGCTCTAACCATGGTCCCGCAAACCTCATCGGGCGCATCAGCGAAACGCCATGCGCCGCCCGGCGGCACAGCGTCAAAGCCGGAGACGCCGAACCCCGTCCGCCCGATGAACGCCGCCGCCGCCAGAGCAGTCAGAGCAAACGGCGGCTGGTAGGGACCCAGCCGCCATGCCCACTCACCATTCCCGCCCCACCCAGGCATGGAGCGC
>CAXTOB010000856.1:0-2205 GCA_964245505.1 uncultured Acetobacteraceae bacterium
TTCGACGAGGTCCAGCTCCTCTGGCGGTGTGTCGCGATGGGCCAGGGCGCTGATCGGACGGGCGATCCGCCGGGCCACCGCCAGCGCGGCGGCAGCCGCCAGCAGAGTCAGCACCGCGCCAAACCCGGCCAGCGGCAGCAGCGTCCGCCGCAGTGGCGCCTGCACCATCGCTTCCGGGACGCCGATCGCGACGGTCCATCCCGTAGTGTCCGAGCGGACGAAGCCGGTGTACGTCACGATGCCTTCCAAAGTGGTGGACATCACCCAGCCCTCCGGCTGAGTGCGGGCCGGTATGGTCCAGTCCTTGCTGGCGGGGGTGCCGAGCCGGGCATCGTGGTCCAGCGTACGCGCCAGGAACAGGCCGCCGCGATCTACGACGGCACCGATCCAGTCCGGCGGCAGGCGCTGCGAGCGCAGCATCGCCTCGATCAGCTCCAGCGGCAAAGCAATGGCCAGCACCCAGGGTGGCCCGGCAGGCTGCGCTCCCGGAGCCGGGACCGGCACGTTCACGGCGACTTGCATCTGACCAGTCATTGCGCCGCGGGTCAGGTCCGACACCCACGGCTGCCCGTTGAGGGCGAGCTGGACCGCCTGCGCCGCCAGGCTGCGCCGGGGCAGCACGGTCCCGGCGGGGTGGCGGCTGTTCAGCACCTGCTCGCCATCGCCCTGGGACAGCGAAACCGGCCCGTTCAACAGGGCCGCGGCCGCCTGCATTTCAATGTGGAAGGCTGGCAGGTCCCCGCGGGCAAGCGCTGGCGACCGGCCGAGCGCCTCGAGCGCGGTGCGATACAGCACGACCTGGTTGTCCATGGCCAAGGAGAATGCGCGGGCCACTGCCGTCACATCCCGCGCGAAGCTGAGGGTTTGCACGGTCGCGGTGTGCCTAGCCAGCACGGCGGCAAAGGCGATGAATGGCACCGCTGATACCAGCACCAGCAAAAGCAGGTATGTGCGTATGCGGAAGCTTCTACGCACGCCGATGCGCCCGGGCAATTGATTGCCGAAGTATCGGCCTGCAGCCAGCTTTCGCAAGCGGCGGCCATTTTCCGGCTAAACCGCGCAAAAGATCCCCGCAGCCTCACCGGACAGCACGATTGGCGCCTGGCGCTGGGCAGCGGACCGCAGCCGCACCAAGATGTCCCGCATCGCCATGGGTTTTGCCAGGTAGTCGTGCGCCCCGGCGTCAAGCGTCGCCATCCGCGCCGCCTCTCCCCGCCCAGACAGGGCGACGACGGCGCAGTCCCCGTCCCGCGCCAGCCGCGCGACCAGCACGCTGCCGTCCATGTCGGGCAGGTCCAGGCTCAGCAGCACGGCATCGGGGGCATAGGCGGGCTTGAGCCGCAGCGCTGTGGCCGCATCCGGCGCCCACAGCACAATCCAGCCGGCCCGGTGCAGGCCACGCTGCAGGGCAGCCGATACGGCTGGATCAGCCTCGACCAGCAGCACTCTCGATGCAGTCAGCACCGGAGGCGTCAGCATGGGGGCGGCATGCACGGCGAAGATCTCCCGTCTGGACAGGGTCGGGTTAGGTCGGTCAAGCAGCACGCGGGAACGCCGCGCTTCGGATGCACCGGTTTGAACGGCTTACGCATCGAGTGTGGCAAGCCCATGTCAGCCTTGATGGCAGAATGGCTGGCAACGATTAACAAAACCTGACCCCAAAATCGGATGCAGGTATCTGCTAGACGTCCGGTCGCTGCTGGTCCTACCGCGGCGGGCGTCCTATCCTTCCCGCAACGGCCGCAACAGGCCAGTAGGGGGGATGCTGTCCATGGCCACCGTATCCATACGCGGAGTCCGCAAGTCGTTCGGCGCCACGCCCATCCTGCATGGGGTCAGCGTCGAAATTGCCGACGGCGAGTTCACTGTGCTGGTCGGTCCCAGCGGCTGTGGCAAGAGCACCCTGCTGCGCATGATCGCAGGCCTTGAGGAGATCGACGGCGGCGAGGTTGCCATCGGCGGACGCGTCGTCAACAAGGTGCCGCCGAAGCAGCGGGACATCGCGATGGTGTTCCAGAACTACGCGCTGTATCCGCATATGACGGTACGGGACAACATGGCCTTCAGCCTGCGCCTGGCGAAGGCGCCGCGGGAGGCGATGGACGAGCGGGTGGACCGTGCCGCCGCCATCCTGGGCCTGGCGGGGCTGCTGGACCGCTATCCGCGCCAGCTTTCGGGCGGGCAGCGGCAGCGCGTGGCGATGGG
>CAXTOB010000857.1:0-2204 GCA_964245505.1 uncultured Acetobacteraceae bacterium
TTCTGGGGATCGTCTGGCAGCTCGGCGGCGGCCAGGTGGGTCATCACGAATAGCACATGGATGCCTTCGAGCCGGGCGGGGTCGGCGGCGAGGACGTCCAGCTCGGCTGACGGCAGGCCGAGGCGGTTCATGCCGGTGTCCACGTGCAGCAGCGCGGGGAGCGGCCGACCGGCGGCCCGGGCCTGCGCGGCGTAGGCATCCACTTCGGTCAGGGAGCCGAGCACAGGAGCGATGCCGGTTTCGGCGTAGGTGGCGGCGTCGCCGGGCCACAGGCCGTTGAGCACCGCCAGCATAGCGCCGGGCAGCAGGCCGTGGATGGTCAGCGCCTCCTGCAGGTGGGCCACGAAGAAGTGACGGCATCCGGCGGAATGGAGCGCCGTCGCGACCTGGCATGCGCCGAGTCCATAGGCGTCCGCCTTCAGTACGCCTGCGACCGGCCCGGCGTGGCGGGCGGCTAGGGCGCGCCAATTGGCGACGACCGCGCCAAGGTCCACTTCGAGGACCGACGCGGCGGTGGGACAGGGCATTGCCGCCCTCCTGCCTGGGTGAAGGCGCTCAGCAAAGCGGTTTTGCCCAGCCGAGGCAAATGGGCGTGACCTGGGAGACCCGAGGCCGGCGGACCGGCACAACCTGGTTTCATCATGCCTGCCTTGTTCAACCACGGTGAACAGGGGATGATCCCCGGATGAGCATTGCCGACACCGCATCCGACGACGAGGTTGCCCTGCTGCTTGCCCGGTGCGCCCAGGCCGATGGCGCCGCTTTCCGGCGCCTTTACGAGCAGCAGTCCCCGTTCCTGTATGGTGTCGCCCTCCGCATCACCCGGCAGCCCGCGCTGGCGTCCGACGCCGTGCATGACGCGCTGCTGCAGGTTTGGCGCAACGCCGCGCGCTATGATCCCGTCCGCGGCAACGCCCGCGCCTGGCTGCTTAGCCTGGTCCGGTATCGTGCGCTGGATGCGATTAAGCGCGTCGAAAAGGAGGTGCAGGCAGCGGAGATGCCGGAGCAGGCGGACCCGGACCCCGGGGCGTTGGACCGACTGCTGTCCTCAGACGCGGGGACGGCGCTGCACGAGTGCCTGCGCGGCATCGATCCCGAACCCCGGCGGTTGGTGCTGATGGCCTTCATGGATGGGATGAGCCATTCCGAGCTTGCGGTCAGGGTGGCCCAGCCATTAGGCAGCGTGAAGTCGGGCATCCGCCGGGCGCTGCAGGCGTTGCGGACCTGCCTTGAGAGGCTAGGGGCATGAGCGACGAAGCCGCTGCCGGCGGCCCCGGAACCCCAGAGGATGATCCCGACCTGGCCGCTGCGGAGTATGTGCTGGGCACCCTTCCTGTGGCGCAGGCGCGCGCGATGGAGGCGCTCGCGCTGTCGGACCCTGCCGTGGCTGCGCAGATCGAGGAATGGGAAGTCCGGCTTGCGCCGTTGGCGGCCTTGGCCGTTCCGCGCCGGCCGCCGCCGGAGCTTTGGCGGCGTCTGGCCCTGGCCGCCGGGATCGACGACAGGCAGGCCCGCCGCCGCCGTAGCCGGCGTGACCCCGCTCAGGGATTGTGGGACAGCCTGGGGTTCTGGCGCCTCGGCACGCTCGGGGCGACGGCGGCGGCGGCGGCGCTGGCGTTCCTGCTGCTGCGTCCGCCGCCGCCGGCACAGCCCGACTTCCTGGCGGCACTGTCGCCAACCGGCGCACCTGGGGCCACCTTCCTGGTCCGCATCGACCCTGACGGCTCGGCGGTGATCGTGGCGACGGCGGCGCCGGACCAGGCACCGGGACGGGCGCTGCAGCTTTGGGCGCTGCCGCAGGGCGGCACCGTTCCGATCAGCCTTGGCGTCTTGCCGCCCGACGGGCGTAGTCAATTGCGCGCACCCGCCCAAGCCGGCACGCAACTGCTGCTCAGCGACGAGCCTGCGGGCGGCTCGCCGACGGGGCAGCCCACTGGACCCGTCCGGTATCAGGGCGCCATCACCGCCGGCGGCTGATCTTGGGCTGACCTCGAACGCACGGCACGGCTCCTGCTCGCGGGCTGGGTTCCTGCCGTTGCGGCCCGGCGGCTATCGCGGGTCAGCGTTTGAAGGCCCGCTGTTGGCGGGCCGGGTTAAAAGCCCGTTTTGAAAGTCACGGGGCGGCCAGCCGCTTACGGTTTGGGTGGAGGGCGCGGTGGAGCATGAGGCGGATCATGGCGAGGGTGACCATGGCCTCGGACACC
>CAXTOB010000858.1:0-2192 GCA_964245505.1 uncultured Acetobacteraceae bacterium
CTCCAGCACGGTGCGGTGAGGGAACAGGGCGAAGTGCTGGAACACCATGCCGAAGGTGCGGCGCCGGAACTCGCGCAGCTCCCGGGTGCCCATCTTCGTCACTTCCTGGCCGGCGACGCGTATGCTGCCGCGCGACGGCGTGACCAGGCGGTTCAGGCAGCGCAGCAGGGTGCTCTTGCCGCTGCCGGACAGGCCCATGACGACGACAAGCTCGCCCTCGTCCACGCGCAGGTTCACTTCGTTCAAGGCGATCACCGTGCCGGTGCGGTCCAGGATGGCGGCGCGGCTTTCGCCGGCGCGCATCATGGCCAGCGCTTCCTGTTCACGTGAGCCGAACAGGCAGCTTACGCCCTCGGCTTGGATCATTGGTGCTGCGGTCAGCGGAGTAGCCTCCTCAACGATCCGTGAAGGCTAGCACCCAGGCCGGGCGTCATGGAAAGCTGTTTTTGCGACGCAGCACGGGAATGACGGAAAATGTGCAGCGTATGACGGTTTTTCGTTAGCGCCCGCCTCGGCGCCGCGCGATGCTGCGGCATCAGCGTGAGGCCGACCATGCACGACACCATCCATGCCCCCCTGGCCAGCCTGCTGCTCCGCCGCCGCGCCGGGCACAGCCTGGACGCGCCGTTCTACACCGACCCCGCGGTGTTCCGCGCCGACATGGACCTGATCTTCGGCCGCCACTGGATCTTCGTCGGGCAGGAGCCGGACGTGCCCGAACCCGGCGACGTCATGGCGATCCGCATCGGCGACGCGCCCATCCTGATCCTGCGCGCCGATGACGGCCAGGTGCGCGCCTTCCATAACGTGTGCCGCCACCGTGGCGCGCAGCTTGTGCCGGACGGCAAGGGCGGGGTCGGCAACCTGGTCTGCCGCTACCACACCTGGACCTACGGCCTGGACGGCGCCTTGCTGTTCGCCGACCACATGGGGGAGGGGTTCGACCCGTCCTGCCGCGGCCTGCGCCCGGTGGCGCTGCGGTCGGTGGGCGGGCTGCTGTTCGTATGCCTGGCGGCAAACCCGCCGGACGATATCGAGGCGATGGCCCGGGACATGGAGCCATACCTGCTCCCGCATGGACTGCGCGACGCCAAGGTGGCCCGGCAGGTGGATTTGGTGGAGCACGGCAACTGGAAGCTCACGATGGAGAACAACCGCGAGTGCTACCACTGCGCGGCCAACCATCCCGAGCTGACGGTGCCGCTGTTCGCCTACGGGTTCGGCTTCGCGCCGGGGTCGCTGGACGAGGGCGAGCTGGCGCAGGCTGCCCGGTATGACGGGATGGTGGAGGACCTGCACGGCCGCTGGGAGGCCGCGGGCCTGCCGTCGCGGCGGATCGAGCTGCTGACCGGGCGGCCCACGGGATACCGCACCGAGCGCCTGCCGCTGGACCAGGCAGGGGAAAGCCACACCCGCGACACCCGCGCGGCATGCCGGGTGCTGCTGGGGGGCTTGCGGGATGCGCGGCTGGGCGGGCTGACGTTCTGGACCCAGCCGAACTCGTGGCATCACTTCATGGCCGACCATGCCGTGACGTTCTGCGTGCTGCCGCTGGGTCCCGACCGCACGCTGCTGCGCACGACCTGGCTGGTGCATAGGGATGCGGTGGAGGGCGTGGACTACGACCCGGCCAACCTGGTCGCGGTTTGGGAGGCGACCAACCGCCAGGACGCGGCGCTAGTGGAGATCACCCAGGCGGGCGTCACCAGCCCGGCCTATGAGCCCGGACCCTACTCGCCGTTCACGGAAGGGTTGGTCGAGGATTTCTGCCAGTGGTACGTGGAGCGCATGGGCGCCGGGCTGCGCGGGTGATGCAGCCGCTGCCGCCGGTCTGGGATGCGGAGCGGGACGAGGCGCTGGTGTGCGTGGGCGTGCGGCAGGAAACGCATGACGTGTCCACGTTCGTGTTCGCGCCGGTGGAGCCGCGGCTGTTTCGTTTCCTGCCGGGGCAGTTCATGACGTTTGACCTGCCGGTGGCTGGCGACCGGCAGGCAGTTGGCGACCTGCCGAGGGCTGGCGACCTCCCGGTAGTGGGCGACCTCTCGGCAGTGGGCGACCTGCTGGCGGCTGGCGGGCTGGACGGGGCAGGGGTGCAGCGGTGCTACACCATCGCCTCGCCGCCGACGCGGCCCTGGCGGATCGAGGTGACGGCGAAGCGTTCGCCGGGCGGCGCCGGATCGGCATGGCTGCAC
>CAXTOB010000859.1:0-2191 GCA_964245505.1 uncultured Acetobacteraceae bacterium
GATCGCACCGGCGGCGGTCGCTGGCGTCGTCGCGGCGCCGGTCGGGATGGCGATGCTCGGCGTCGTCGCGGCCGCCGGCGTGTGGAAGCTCTACGCGAACCGGGAGGAGCGGCTGCGGGGCGAGCAGCGTGCGCGGGCCGAAGCCATACGGACGGCGGCACACACCAAGGCGGCAGGTGCCTTCTCGGACGTATCCGCCGCCCTGGACGAGGTTGCCGAGGGCTTCCGGGAGGTGAGCCTCAGCCGGATCGCGCCGCTGCGGCACGATGCCGAGCGCATCCGGGAGATATGCGCGCTACAGAAGGAACTGGGGCGTCGGATCAGCATCGACGCCCAGCGCCGGCTGGAACAATGGCAGAGAACCGCGCGTCCGGCCTGATTGGCCATTGCTTGGCGGCGTTGCCCTCCAGCTGTGGCCCAACCTGCAAGTTGCGTTGCTTCGGTGCCGGGAGCTCGCGGCGTCGATGGCGCATGACCTCGCGCCAGGACTGGGCGAGGGCCAGCAATCGGGCTGGGGCTGTCGTTCGTCAGGGCGCGGCAGGTGTCCTTCCGGTGCTGCGCGCCTCGACACGCTGGATGCGGGCCACGCGGGACCGAGTTCGCGCCTCAGCATGAGCGCCTTTGACCAGCTGCGGGCATTCTCGTGCGGTCCGGGTGTGCTACGATGCTGGACCGCAACGTCCCGTCTGGAACGCATGCTCCGCACCGCGCTCGCCATGGCCTGCATCCTGACCCTCTCGATGACGGGCGCCCGCGCGGCGGATGTCAGGACGTTCAAGGAAGGCGATGGCCGACCCGGCATCGCCATCACGGGCGAACTGCTGCGAGGCGACGACGAAAGGTTCGCCACCGTGGCGGGCACCGTCGCAGACGACGCCACGGTGTGGCTCGACAGCCCCGGCGGCTCGCTCCTCGCTGGGCTGCACATCGGCACGGCGATCCGGTTGAAGGGCTGGAGGACGGCTGTCCCCGACGACGCCACCTGCGCCTCTGCGTGCGGCCTGATGTGGCTGGGCGGCATCCAAAGGTCGGTGGGGCGGCAGGCCCGGGTCGGCTTCCACGCAGCCTACGTGACCACCGAGGGGCGCAAGCAGGAGGTGGGGTCCGGGAACGCGCTGGTCGGCTCCTACCTGAACCGGCTGGGGCTGGCCGATGCAGCCGTCGTCTATCTCACGGCCGCTCCGCCAGACGGGGCCGCCTGGCTCACGGACGCGATGGCCCGGCAGCTCGGCATCAGGGCCGAGTTCGGCGTTCCCCAGGTGCTCGATCGGCTCGCCTTCGTGGGGCCGCGGGCGCCGGCTGCCGTCCCGGACGCCACTCCTTCCCCGGCACCCGTTCCCGGCTCGCCCTCGCCAGGCGACCTGATGGCGGAGCTTTACCGCGACTTTCCCTGGAGCGTGCGCATCCCCAACGGCGAGACCTGCGTCGGGCGTCCGTGCAAGTTGAGGCTGGTCGCGGCGGACTCCTGGACCGGCAGCGACGGCGTCGAGCGGCGGATGGTCATCGGTGCGGCCGAGGTGAAGGACGACTGCCATGCCTGCTCGGCAATCATGGGCATCGGCGTGTTCCGGCTCGAGGCCGGCTCGTGGCGCAAGGAGTCCGCCGCCCCGGCGGTGGCCCGCTTCGGAGCGTGGGGCGTCTTTCAGGGCAAGGTGACGTTCCTCGACGGCGGAGTCCTGGGCCGGGTCGTGATGACCGAGGAGTCCGGCGTCGGGCAAGGCATGATTGACAGCAGCGCCGAGATCTTCGTGGCCGCCAATGGTGGCTACCGGTCTTCCGTCGTCATCCCGACGTCGCACGACCTGGGTGGGTACTGCGACATCAAGGAGGCGGACTGCCGGAAGCGCGCCGTGGACGAGAACTACGCTTCCACGCTCTCGGTCCAGCCCGGCGACGACGGCACGCTCCGGATCGTCCAGACCTTCGCGGCTGCTTTCCCGATCCCGCCCGCGACCTGGATCGTGGACAGGACCGGCGCTGCGCGGCAGGTGGGCGGAGGCAAGGCGTCGCCCGGCGACGGCGCCCGCGAGCGTGCCCTGGTGGAGGCCCCGGCCAGCCCCGCCTTCGGGCAGGGACGCGCCGACCGGGTGCAGTACGAGGCCTGGTTCAACGGCTTGCAAGGCGACGCGAGGGCGGGTGCCGAGTCCTGGGTTGGGCGGCGCAGCCTGCGGGCGCCAGGATCGTGCGTGCC
>CAXTOB010000860.1:0-2187 GCA_964245505.1 uncultured Acetobacteraceae bacterium
GGTCCTGCGCGACCATCTGCCGGGCCAGGGTGCGCGGCTCGATCCCCAGGCAGTTTGCGAAGGCCGCCTGGTCGCGCGC
This sequence comes from uncultured Acetobacteraceae bacterium, assembly GCA_964245505.1. GTDB lineage: Bacteria > Pseudomonadota > Alphaproteobacteria > Acetobacterales > Acetobacteraceae > DASWOJ01. The sequence continues at coordinate 80 of CAXTOB010000860.1, forward strand.
CAGCCATTCTTCGGTCACCACGCCGTCCACCACCCAGCAGTCGGCGATGATGCGGGACCGGATGGTGCGCCCGGTGGCTGGGCCGTAGGCGCTGTCGCCGGTGTGGCGCATGACCGAGACCAGGCGGTGCGAGGACAGGAACGTGCCGTCGTCGTAGCCGGCCCAGATCACGTCCTCCCCCACCAGTTGGCGGTCGGGGAAGCTGTGCAGGGTTTGCAGGGTTTGCGAGGTGACGCCGGTGTTGTCGGTCGTGAGGCCGGTGGGCGCCCGCAGCAGGATGTTGGGGGCATACAGATGTTCCAGCTTGCCGCCGATGCCGCGGTCCTCCCAGATTTCGCGGGTGATGCCGTAGATGAAGCTGGGAACGTCGGGGTACCCTGGGGTTTTGGGGGTCATCAGCGCTTCCATAGTACGGCGGAGGCGCGGCGCGCGCCCTCGGCCAGGGCGGCGAGCTTCATCCAGACGATGTCCGGGTCCACGACGCCGAACCCAGCAAAGGTCGAAAAGCCGCAATCCGACCCGCCGATCACCCGGTCACGCCCGACCAGCCCGGCGTAGTTCAGCAGGCGCTCGGCCACCAGGTCGGGGTGCTCGACGTAGTTGGTGCTGCTGTCCAGCACGCCGGGGATGATGCACTTGTCTTCCGGCAGCTTGATATCCTGGAACACGCGCCATTCGTGGGCGTGGCGGGGGTTGGCGCCCTCGAACGACAGGAAGCCGGCACAAATGCCCAGCACCGTCGGCAGCAGCCGGGCAATGGGCACGTCCAGGGTGTGCGGCCCCTCGTAGTTGCCCCAGCACAGGTGCAGGCGTACGCGGTCGGGCGGGATGCCGGCCAGGGCGGCGTTCAGGGCGGCGACGTGGGCGCCGATGCGGCGGACGAACTCGTCCTCGGTCAGGTGGGCGTACATGGTCTGCCGACCCAGCGCCAGGTCGGGGCTGTCCACCTGCAGGACCAGCCCGGCGTCCACGATGCCGCGGAACTCCGCCGCCATCGCTTCGGCCAGTGCGCCCAGGTAGGCGTCGTCGTCGCGGTAATGCTTGTTGGGCTGGAACAGGCTGATGACGCCGGGGGCGGCGGCGTTCATGAAGCCTTCGGAGTAGCCGCTGGCGGACAGCGCCGCCTGGAAGCGGGCGATGTCGGCCTGCAGCGGCTCCATCGTGCGGACGGCGATGTCGCCGGTGCAGCAGGGCCGCTTGTAGCTGGGCGTGCCGCCGGACCCGGCCAGGCGCTTGGCATAGCTTGGGACAAGCAGCAGGTCGGCGGGGACGCGCCGCTCGCTGTCGCCGGAGAAGCCGGTCAGGCGCTCGCCGATGTAGGTGGCGTAGCTGATCTTGCTCATCTCGCCGTCGCTGGGGATGTCCACGCCGGCGGCGCGCTGCTTCGCCACGACGTCGCGGACGGCCTCGGTGACGGCGTCGGCGAAGGCTTGGGGGTTCACGGGGTCGCCGGCTTCACGGGCGAACAGCATGTCGGCCACGTTCTTGGGTCGCGGCAGGCTGCCGACGTGGGTGGTCAGGATGCGATCAACCATCGGCTAGGCCCCGGCCTGGCTGGCGGTGCGGCCGGCATGGATCTGCGCCAGGATGGCAATCTCGTCGAAGATGCGCCATTCCCGCAGGATCTTGCCGTCGCGCAGCTCGTAGTGGCTGGCGCCGAGCACGTTGACTGGGGTGCGGGTGACGGGTCCGTAGGTCGGCACGCCGCTGTAGGTGCCGCGCATCAGCCAGATCACCGCCACCCGCAGGCCCAGCTCCGGCCCGTCCAGCACGGCGATGTCCCGCACCTCCAGCTTGAAGTCGGGAAAGGTGGCGAGGAGGTTGATCAGCTCGATCTGGTAGGGGTCAATGCCCTGCACCCGCTTCATGCGGACGGAGTGGCAGACGATCTGCCGGTCGAAGTAGGCGGGCACGCGGTTGAACAGCTTGGCGTTCCAGACCTCCTCGAACATGGACTGGACCATCCTGCACTCCCGTTCGTGGGTGGCGGGACGGGCGCCGGACACGCCGAGATGGGCCGGGTCGGCAATGTGCCCGGCGAAGGCGCCGGTGCTGCCGCCCGCCTGCATCGCCCCGCCCAGCACCGGGCTGGCGTCGGCCAGGCCGGC
>CAXTOB010000861.1:0-2186 GCA_964245505.1 uncultured Acetobacteraceae bacterium
CTGGCGCCCACCCGCCCCCGCAACGCGTCGCTGCTGGCGGCGGCCGAGCGCGGGTTGCTGGCATTGCGCCTGACCCTGGCGATGGTCGCGGCCGGCCTGCTGGCCCTGGCCGTCTTGTGGCAGTTTGCCTTTCCCGGGCAGCGCCTGCTGTCCGACCTAGTGGCCGGCGTAGCGGCGCTGCTAGTGGCCGTGCCGGTGATCGGCGCCGCCTGGGGCAGCCTGCGCCATCCAAGCCTGCATGGCGTTACCGACCGGCTGATCGCGGTGGCGCTGATTGCCGCCTGGGCCAGCGGCGACCTGATGACCGCCGCCGTGCTGCCGATCATCATGATCATCGGCCACGTGCTGGAGGAGCGTAGCCTCCTGGGATCGCGTGAGGCCATCGAGGCGCTGGGCCAGCTCGCCGAAACCCACGCCCGCCGGATCGGTGCGGACGGGACCGTCGCCGTCGTCCCCACCGCAGACCTGCGCGCGGGCGACCACATTGAGGTGCTGGCCGGCGCCCGCGTGCCGGCGGACTGCGTCGTGCGCGCCGGCGAGGCCAGCCTGGACATGGCCTCCCTGACCGGCGAGAGCGTGCCGGTCGAGGTCGGGTCAGGCGACGTGGTGCTGGCTGGCGGCATCAACACCAATGGCCGCCTGGTGCTCGAGGTGACGCGGCTTGGCCCGGACACTACGCTCGGCAAGATCATCGCCCTGATGCGGACGGCGGAACGGGCCAAACCGCCCGTGGCGCGGCTGCTGGAGCGTTACGCCGGGCACTACATGATCCTGGTGCTGCTGATCGCCGCCGGGACCTGGTTTGCCACCGAGAACACCCCGGCGACACTGGCCGTGCTGGTTGCATCCTGCCCCTGTGCACTGGTGCTGGCCGCCCCGGCAACCTCCATTGCCGCCATCGCCGTGGCGGCGCGGCACGGCATCCTCATCAAGGGCGCGGCCTTTCTGGAGCAGTTGGCGGAGGTGACATCGGTCGTGTTCGACAAGACCGGCACGTTGACCACCGGGGAACTGACGCTGACGGGGTTCGAGGCCGCCCCCGGGGTGGACCCGGCAGCGGCGTTGCGCCTTGCGTCCGCCCTGGGCGCATCCAGCAGCCACCCTGTCAGCCGCGCCGCTGCCAGGGCGGTGCCGGCTACGGAGCGTCCGGTGCTGGACGGCATGCGGGAGGCCGGCGGTTTCGGCGTGACAGGGACAGTCGCGGGCCAGGCTGTGGCGCTGGGCCGGCCGGACCTGCTGGCCCGGCTCGGCGTGGCTGCGCCTGCGGCTCCCGTGCATGATGGGCCGATTGCCGGGCTGGCGCTCGGCGGTGAGTTTCAGGGCTGGCTGCTGTTCGCCGACCGCCCCCGTCCGGAATCCCGCGCTGCGGTTGCGGAGCTACGGTCCATGGGGCTGGAACGCCAAGTGCTGCTGACCGGCGACCGGGACGGGGTGGCGCAGAGCATCGGCGCCGAGCTGGGCATCGCCGATGTGGTGGCCGGCGCATTGCCGGAACAGAAGATGGCCCGCGTACTGGCAGAAGTCGCCGCCGGCTTCCGGCCCATGGTGGTCGGGGACGGCATCAACGACTCCCTGGCGCTGAAGGCCGGGGCAGTCGGTGTGGCGATGGGTGCTCAGGGGACCGACGTGGCGCTGGCCTCCGCCGACCTGGTGCTGATGACGAGCGACCTGCGTCGTCTCGGCACGGCAATCCGGCTGAGCCGCCGCTGCCGGCGCACCATCCATGTCAACGTCGCCGTTGGGCTAGGCTGGACGCTGCTGCTGGTGGGTCTGGCGGCAGCGGGCGTCCTTGGAGCGGAGGGGGCGATCCTCGCAGCCCTGCTGCACAACCTCAGCACCTTCGTGGGGCTGGGCAATGCCGGGCGGCTGCTGCTGTTCGACGAGACCGGGACCGCCGCTGGTTGACACGGAACCGTCGCAAACAGGCGGCTGCCTGCCTGCTAGGTTCATTGGAACTTTACCCGTGAGGCTCTCCAATGCTCGTCCGCTCCCTGTTCCTCGGCGCAACCCTCGCCGCAGGCTTCGTTGGTTCCAACCCGGCAGCGGCCGAGGTCCTGACGTCAAGCTTTGCTGCCTGGCAGGCCGCGGCCGGCCAGGGCCGCATCGTGACGACCGCGAACACCGGCCTGTTCAACCCCCTTGCGCTGGTCCTACCGACGACGAGCAGCATACCTTTGGCAGACGGC
>CAXTOB010000862.1:0-2183 GCA_964245505.1 uncultured Acetobacteraceae bacterium
GTCATTGATGGCGGGGTTACGGCGGGGTCGCCGGCGGTGGATTGAGGGGCTGGGTCCGCCGCACTCTGAGCCATTAGGCGGGCTGCACTTGTAGCTCGATGGGAGAGCCTGAAGCCTTGCAGGCCGCCAAACGATAACAGGTGGCCTCACCTGCGTTTAATGGTTGTTCAGCGCCTGCTCAGCAGGCCAATGCACACAAGAAGCCCCGTTCAGCATAGGCGATCAGCTTGGAATCCCGTGTGACCAAAGGCACGCCGAGATGGCGGGCCGTAGCCACCAGCAGCCGATCAGCCGGATCCCCATGCAGGTCGCCGGGCAGGTAGGAAGCGTCCACGGCGATCTCCGGGGTAAGCGCCGCCTCACGGATGCCCGGCCCAGCTATAAGCCTCGCGAACCATGCCTTGGGGTCGGGCAGGAACTGCAGCCCTGGCCGGCTTCCCCGCGGCTTGCTGAGCATCCCGACCTCCCACGCGGACACCGGCGACACGAACACGCCTGCCGACAGCGCCGCCGCTGTGATCGCAGCCAAGGCAGGCGCTGGCAGCGCGTCGCCATTGGCCAGCCAGATCGCCGCGCAGGTGTCGAGCAGCACGGCCCTGCCTACATCCGTCATGCGTGCAGGCTACCCCCTTCGGCATCAAGCGGTTCGTCCAGCACGGGCGCCGTCAGGTCCACGCCCTCCGGCACTAGAACGGAGCCGCGCAGGAAGCCGTGAAGCTCTCGTACCGCCTCTTCAGGACTTGCAGGCGGAACGAGCACGGCCACGATCTTACCGTGCTTGGTAATCCCCAGGCGTCCAATCCGCCGCGTTCCCACTTGGTCCAGCAAGTCCAGGCACTTTGCCTTGAACTCCGACGCGCTCACCGTATCCATCACAGCCGCTCCATATGTAGTCATATATTATGACCATTAATGCGGAATAGCCACTCCGATCCGTCGGTCCGTGGGACACCCTGGTATTCAGCACTTCTGTCAACTCCTGCCTAAGCCTCGGCAGCCACATCCTTAGCCTCGCTCAAGACCAAGCAAGCGGCTCACCCCCTACGCAGCCTCGAACACCCGCCGCGCCACCAGTTCGTCCTTTGCATAGGCCCGCAGCTACACCCGGGCTGGGCCAAGCACTGCCAGATGCACCTCCGCCCCGTCCGGCCCGGCCGCCACGTCCTGCGACAGCAGGGGGCGGCCGTTGACCCAGGTGTCCAGCCGGTCCGCGTTCCGTAGGCGGACCCGGAGTCCCTGACCGCTTAGCAGGTCCACATCAAGCTGCCGCCACGGCAGGGCGAGCAGCAGCCGGGCCGCCGCGGTCATCAGGTCGGGGTCGCCATGCAGCAGGTCGCGCCGGGTCAGGTCGTGCACGTGGTTCGGCACCACGCCGCGCTCCTCCAGCTCCAGCCCGGCGTTGCGGCCGATGCGCAGGCTGCGCCGCATTGCGACGCGCAGTTCCGCGCCTTGCGGCAGCGGTTGGGGGATGTCGAGCGCCTGCTGCAGGATGGCGTGCGGCCATACGTTGGCGCCGCCTGCGCCGGTCGCGGCGTGCACGCCCAGCACCGGGCCGATCCGGTGGTCCTGGAAGCCGCCGGCGAAGATGTCGGTGGCGCTGTAGCTGAGGGCGCTCGTGCGCAGGACCACGGGGCCGTGATAATGTTGGCCTAGGGCGTTGCAGACGTCCGGCGGCGTCATCGGCAGGGCGGCGGAGTAGGCGGCGCCGACCTCCAGCGCATGCTGGACGGAAGCCGCCCAGGGTGACAGGTCCGCGACCCGGTCCGGGTTGGCCGGGCCTTGGCGCTGGCAGAGCGCCAGCACCGCCGGCGTCGCACGCAACTGCATCGGCGCCGGGGTGACCTGATGCGGCGTCAGCAATTGCAGGCAGCGCTCCGCAGCGTCCACCACGCCGCCGCCGTTGTCCCGCACGTCCAGGATCAGGCCGCGCGGCGGCACCCGGGCTAGGAGGGCAGTGAACTCCGCCACGAAGGCGTCGGGGTCGTCGGTCACGAAGGTGTGGATGCGGATGTAGCCCAGGTCCGCCCGGCCGGTCCGCAGCGATGCGGCGGTGAAATTGCGCGGGAGGGCGCTCGTCACCTCCGTCCAGCCTGCCGGCAGGGCCGCGGATGGAAACAGGGTGCGGCGGGCCCGGCGCAGCGCGTCCAACTGCACGTCCAGGCTGGCGCCGCGCCGCTCGTGGC
>CAXTOB010000863.1:0-2175 GCA_964245505.1 uncultured Acetobacteraceae bacterium
GGGTTGTGGGTGGAGGCGGCCGTCACCGACCTGCGCGTGCACGGTCCGGTTCTGCGCTACCTGGTCCTAGCCTGCGGGACGGAGCTGAAGGTGGACACCCTGAACCGCTCCAGCGTTCCCACCCTGTGCCGCGGTGAGCGGGTCTGGCTCCATCTGGACCGGAGCCAGGTGCGGGAGGTCGCCTGAGGGCGGCAGCCTCATGCCAACTGCCACTGGAACCGACCATTGACCAACCGTCATTGCGAGCCGCTTGCGGCGCGGCAATCCAGGGGCAGCAAGGACCGGGTTGGCCGCTCCTAGGTTGCCGCGTCGCTACGCTCCTCGCAATGACAGGTCGAAGCCGAGAACCCCGCCGCGCCCACGGCTCTGTGATGCCGCCAAGACGGAACTCCCGATGCAGACCAGACGCGACATGGCTGCGGGTTGAGGACAGCCCCAACGGGCCACTCCACCTCAATATCCCGCCAGCCGCGGCAAGGTGGTCGTAAGCTGCGGCACGAAGGCGATCACCAGCAGACACAGCAGCAGCAGCCCGAGATACTTCATGATCGGCACGACCGTTTCCTCCAGCCGAACCCCGCCGATCAAGCACGACCCATACAGCCCCAGCCCAAGCGGCGGCGCGAACAGGCCGATGCCCATGCCGATCACCAGCACGATGCCGTAATGCAGCGGGTCCACGCCAAGCTGCCGGGCCACGGGCATCAGCAACGGGCCGAAGATGATGAGGGCCGCAGCGCCCTCCAGCACCGACCCCATCACTACGAGGATTACGATGGACAGCAGCAGGAACACCCAGCTTCCGTGCGCGGCGGACATCTGCACCAGCACCTCGGCAATGGCCTGCGGCACCTGCTGCAACGTCAGCACGTAGGCGAGGCCCTGCGCCGTGGATACGATGAACAGCACCATGCCCGACCGGACCGCGGCCTGGCGCATGACCGCCGCAGTGCCCCGCCATGTCGTTTCCCGGAACGCCACCGCTCCCACGAGCAGAGCATAGACGACGGCGAAGGCCGAGATTTCCGTCGCCGTGGCGAAGCCTGACCGGTAGCCGCCGAAGATCAGCACGATCAACCCGGCGGCGGCCAGGCCGCTGCCCCACATCCCGGCCGTGCCGCCGGGACCAGCGGCATCCTGAAGTCCGATGTCCGCAGTCTGCGTGCCGGGGCGCCCCAGCAGGATCACGAGCGCGATCAACGCCACCGCCATCAGGGCCGAGGGCACCAGCCCCGCCATGAACAGCCCGCCGATGGACAGGTTGGCGACGAAGCCCAGGATGATCAGGTTGACGCAGGGCGGGATCGTCTCCGCCATCACCGCCGAGGCCGCCAGCAGCGCCACCGCGTCGCCGGGCTTCTGTCCGGATTTGCGTGCCGCCGGCACCAGCACCGACCCAACCGCCGCCACGTCCGCCATCTTGGAGCCGGAGATGCCGGAGAACACGACCATGCTGAGCACCATGACCACGTCCAGGCCGCCGCGCAGCCGCCCGACACCGCGCTGCAGCAGCCCGATCAGGCGCACGGACATGCCGTTCGCCTCCATCAGGTAGCCGACCAGGATGAAGAACGGCACCGCCAGCAGCACGAAGTTGTCTATGCCCCGGGCAAGCTGCTGGGCGAAGAACTCGCCGGGCAGCATGTCGCCACCCCAGATGAACACCAGCGTGGACAGCGCCAGCACGAAGGCGATGGGAATGCCTAATACCAGCGCCGCGACGAAGGCGACGCCCATCGCCGGCAGTAGGCCGGGCAGGCTGTCCGGCGCCAGTGTGGACCAGGCCCACCACGCCCCGGCGACTGCCGCCACGAGGACGGCCGCGCCCACGAGGTCGCCCACGCGGTGCCGGCGCAGGCCGTCCAGGGCGAACACCGTCATGGCGATGGCCGCCAGGCACAGTGGCGCGAAGAATGCCTCCTGCGGCACGCCGGCCCCAACCGTCTGCCCGGCGGTGTCGAGCAGCAGCACCACGCCGTTCCACGCCAGCGCGGCGGCGACCAGCACGACCACCAGGCCGACCAGCGCGTCGGTGCGCCCGCGCGCACGGGCGCCCAGCCGGTCCACGAAGAAGGTGACGCCCGCGTTCTCCCCGCGCGCCAGGGCCGCTGCGGCACCGAGGAAGCTGACGGCCAGCAGCAGCGTCCGTGCGGCATCGTCGCTCCAGACCGGCGG
>CAXTOB010000864.1:0-2166 GCA_964245505.1 uncultured Acetobacteraceae bacterium
GCCCCAGCACCCCGGCGCATCACCCCCTTCTTGTCCTTGGTCCACAGGTAAACGCTCTCCGCCCCGGGATCGCCCGTGATCATCCGCTCGGCATCGTCGCTGGCCTGGTGCGTCAACGTTTCGATCGTGACAAAATCGCCGGACTCCACCTCGACCTGCGGCTTGAGCAGCTTGCTGAAATACCCCCAGTGCACCGTGTCGGCATTGGCGGGCAAATGATGGTAGCTCGGCTGACCCGGCTGCCGCGCCGCCGAGCTTTGCGCCAGGGCAGGGGACACCAGCGAGATCCCCGCCGTGGCCAGCGCCGCCGCGCCGCCGGTTGCGGCAAAGCTGGACTTCAGGAAGGCCCGCCGCTCCTTCGCCAGCCCCGCCTGGAGTTCGAGCCGATGCTTCTCGAACTCGGCGCAGGCCGGGTCGTCACCAATGCACATCGCGGTCTCCCAGTGGACTTTCCGGAGGCACGGATGCAAGGATAAGGCCAAGCTACATCGGAACGTCGCCGCCCTGACCCCGGCGACGGGCCAGGGTGCATCAGCGGCGCCTACCGCTCCCCCGGAGGGCACAAACCGTCCACGAACACGTCGAGCAGCCGCAGCACGTTCTCCTGCCAACCCTCGGCATTCGACCCGTAGCAGAGCGCCACCAGCATGCGCAGCAGGTCCTGCGGCCCGACATCCCGGCGCAACTCCCGCACCGCAGCGATCCGGTCCATCAAGCGGCTAACGGCGCCGGTCAACTGCTCCGCCGTGTAGGCCGACAGGTCCTTGGACCCGGCAGCGGCAAGCGCCAGCGCCGCGGCCATGCCCTTCTTGGTCGCCACGAACTCGACGTTGGCGCGCAGCCACCGCCGCAGCGCCGCAACCGGGTCACGGCACTCCGCCAACTCACCCGCCAACTCCACGAGCTGCTCGACCTCACGGCGATACACCGCCTCGAACAGCGCCTCGCGGGTGGGAAAGTGCCGATACAGCGTGCCGATCCCCACGCCAGCCTGCCGCGCCACCGCGTCCAGGCTGGCCTGCGGCCCGCCGCTGCTGAACACCAGCTTGGCAGCCTCCAGCACGCGCGCGCGATTGCGCGCCGCATCCGCCCGTGGCCGCCGTCCCGTCATGCCCGGCGCATCGTCCACGCGGTTCCGTCCTTGAAAAACGGAGCCACCCTCCGCATAGTCCCGTCTAGCGCGCCGGACCTCCCCGGCGCGCCGTCACCGGAGTGTAGCATGGGCCTGTCAATTGCACTCACCGTCAACGGCGCCCCGCACCAGATCGAGCTGGACGACCCGCGCGTCACCCTGCTCGACCTCCTGCGCGAGCGCCTGCACCTGACCGGCACCAAGAAGGCCTGCGACCGCGGCCAGTGCGGCGCCTGCACCGTGCTGCTGGATGGCCGCCGGATCAACGCCTGCCTTGTGCTGGCCGCTGGCCAGGACGGCGCCGACGTGCTGACCATCGAGGGCCTGGCGGACGCCAACGGCGACCTGCACCCGGTCCAGGCGGCGTTCATTGCCCACGACGCGCTGCAATGCGGCTTCTGCACCCCGGGCCAAGTCATGAGCGCAGTCGGCCTGATCCAGGAAGGCCAAGCCGGCGCCGATCCCGAGCGCGTGCGTGAAGGCATGAGCGGCAACCTATGCCGCTGCGGCGCCTACGCCGGCATCACCGAGGCCGTGCTGGACGCCCAGGCAACCATGGCCGGGCAGAGGGCAGCCGCATGAACACCTTCGAATTCCTCCGCCCCGCAACCGCCGCCGACGCCGTGTCCGCCGCCGCAGCACCCGGCGCCGCCTACCACGCCGGCGGCACCAACCTGCTGGACCTGATGAAGGGCGGCATCGCCCGCCCGACCCGCCTGGTGGACGTAAACCGCCTCCCTGGCCTAGACGCGATCGAGCACCTGCCCGATGGCGGCGTGCGGATCGGCGCCCTGGTCCGCAACGCCGACCTGGCGTACGACCCCACCTTCGCCCGGCGCTTCCCCGCAGTCGCCGAGGCCCTGCTGTCCGGCGCATCGCCCCAGCTGCGCAACGCAGCGACCGCCGCCGGCAACCTGCTGCAAAGGACCCGCTGCGCTTACTTCTACGACACCGCCAGCGCCTGCAATAAGCGCGACCCCGGCGCCGGCTGCGACGCCCTGGGCGGCGAGAACCGCCTGCACGCGATCCTGGGC
>CAXTOB010000865.1:0-2164 GCA_964245505.1 uncultured Acetobacteraceae bacterium
ATCCTGGTATGGGCCTGGCTTTTGGGGTCACCGCACGGCCAGCGGCGAGCGCCTGAACGCCGGAGCCTTCACGGCAGCACATCGCTTCTTCCCCTTCGGCACGCGGGTGCTCGTGACCAGCCGACGCACCGGCAGGTCCGTGGTGGTCAGGATCAACGACCGCGGTCCTTACGCCCGCGGCAGGATCATCGATCTTTCGTCCGCTTCCGCCCGCGCAAGGAAATTACCGGCCCGCAGTCGCCTCAAGATAAGCCAGTGCGCTTATCTCTGGATCACACGACGCGATGAAGCGCCGGTGACGGTGTCGCCCGATGCGGTGGCCCGCCGGTCAGCCACGATCCGCGTGACGGCCGGGCTCTCCTCGAATGGGGGCCTGCCATCACGCGGCTACCAAGAAGAAAACGATGCGAATGATAGCCAAACTTGCCTCTCTGGGCAGCCCCCACCAGCGTTCGCCGCTGAACGACATGATCCACCACGTCAAACGCGCCTGGACGGTCGGATCCGACAGGAAGTCGATGCGGCGGCTCCAGGATATCGATAGCTGGTCCGACCAGGCCGAAGTCGCCTATTACGAGGATTGCCGCGCCGCCCGTTGTCCGTGACAACCCGCGGCGCCGAGGTCCTCGGACACAACCGCATTGTAGTACAACGACAAGCGGCAGCCTCTCCGAGCCGCCGCTTGTCGTTTGGGGTCACGCGTGAAAGCGTTTGCGGAAATGAAGCGCCACCCAGCCCTCGAGCAATCCCCGACCTTCGATGGCAAACCCTTGCGCGCCATAGCTCGAGAGGATCCCGGGAACGTCCCGGGGCAGCAGGCCGGACAGGATCAGGTCGGCGCCGGAGGCCGCATGAGTACCGATGCTGCGGGACAGGGTGCGCAACGGCCCTGCCAGAATATTGGCCATGATGAGATCGTAGGGAGCGCCGGCCCGTAGCTTGGGATGCCGCAGGCCGGCTGCCCTGACCGGATTGACCCAAGCCCCAACCCCGTTGCCGACCGCGTTCGCTCGCGCGGCTTCGACCGCGACGGGATCGAGATCGCTGCACGTAACCCGGGTCTTCAGGGCCTTGGCGGCCGCCATGGCCAGGACGCCGGTTCCCGTGCCGAGGTCGAGGACGCGGCGCGGCCGGCGCCGCTTGAGAACGGCATCGAGTGCCAGAAGGCACCCTCGAGTCGTCCCGTGATGGCCGGTGCCGAAAGCCAGCGCGGCCTCGATTTCCAGCGCCAGGTCGTTTGCCTTGACCGCAGCGCGATCATGCGCCCCGTGGACCAGGAACCGGCCGGCCCTGACAGGAGCCAGCCCGGCCAGCGATCGCGAGACCCAGTCCTGCTGCGCAACCTCTTCGGTGGCGATACGGGCGGCTACTTCGGGGCCGACCGCCTGGGCCAGGACTGCTCTGACGGAGGCCTCATCGATCCCCTCTCCGAAATAGATTTCGACCAGCCACGGCTTCGGATCGACGGTGCTCGCCTCGTTCTCGAAGGCGGCAGCCGCGATGCCGGCAGGATCGAACACTTCGACCACGATGTCGGATGCCGCTCTGGCTCGAGCCTCGTCGCAGGAAAAGCGCAGCAACTGCGCGGCGTTGTTGGGAGGAAGTCCTTCGAGCATGGATGCGGCTAGCATGAGGCCCGCCGGCTGTCACGCCGGATGGCCCTTCTCACTGGCTGCGCGATGGGCTACGCAAGCGCATGAACAGATGTCGATCGGTAGCACTGGCGATCCTGGCCTTATGGGGCAGCCCAGCCCTGGCCGACAGTGCAAGAGCCCCGCAGATCCTCCACGGTGCCAAGGTGTCGGTCCAGGGTTACGGCCGGCAGAACCCCGCTTGCGCAACCTGGACCGATGGTTGCGTTCTCTGCATTGCCGACGACGATGGGCGGGGTCAATGCTCCACCCCTGGGATCGCGTGCACGCCGCATGGCTTGACCTGCAAGGTCGTGCGCCACGATCGTTGAGGACGTCGCTGCAGCACAGAGCACCTCGCCCTAGGGGCCGGCTCAGTTCTTCGGCATATCCTTCTTCTTGGCGTTGTGATGACCCACGGCGCAGCCCGCCGCGGCTCCGACGCCACCGTGGCCGACCATATGGCCCGCCACGCCGCCGACGATCGCACCTGTGATGCAGCCGGCTTCCGCCGTGCCGACCGAACCTAGGAA
>CAXTOB010000866.1:0-2155 GCA_964245505.1 uncultured Acetobacteraceae bacterium
TCGTGCCGGCCGTAGTCAGCCGGTGCACGAACACCGGCTTGTCCTGCCCGATGCGGTGGGCCCGATCGGTCGCCTGGTCCTCGACCGCCGGGTTCCACCAAGGGTCGTAGTGGATGACGGTGTCGGCCGCGGTCAGGTTCAGGCCGACGCCGCCCGCCTTCAGGCTGATCAGGAACAGCTTAACCTCGCCAGACTGGAACCGGCGGACAGGGACCGTACGGTCTTTCGTGTCACCCGTCAGCAGCACGTAGGGCATAGCCAAACGGTCCAATTCGGCCTCGATCAGAGCCAGCATGGAGGTGAACTGCGAGAACAGGAGTACGCTGCGACCCTCCTCCAGCATCTGCGGCACCATCTCGAGCAGCCGCTCCAGCTTGGCCGATTTCGCCTTGGCTGCTTTGGCCGTCGCGAGTTTCAGCAGCCGCGAGTCGCAGCACGCCTGGCGCAGCTTCAGCAACGCGTCGAGGACGACGATGCCGGATCCGGCCAGCCCGCGTTTGGCGATGGCGGCCCGCACCTTGGCGTGCATCGCCAGCCGGATGCCCTCATAGATCGCGCGCTGCCCGTCTCCCATCTCGACGGTCTCGGTGATCTCGGTCTTGCGCGGCAGGTCGGAGGCGACCTGCTCCTTGGTCCGGCGCAGCAGAAACGGCGCAATCCGCTGCGCCAGCAGCGTCTGGCGCTCGGCATTGCCGGCTTTCTCGATCGGGCCGCGGTAGCGCCAGCCGAACTGCTTGCGGTCGCCCAGAAAGCCCGGCAGCAGGAAGTCGAACAGCGACCACAGTTCGCCGAGATGGTTCTCCAGCGGCGTGCCCGACAGGCACAGCCGCTGCTGGGCCCGCAGCGTCCGCGCCAGCTTCGACGTGTTTGCCAGCGGGTTCTTGATGGTCTGCGCCTCGTCCAGGATCACCACGTGCCAGTCCTGCACGGTCAGCACGGCGTGGTCGCGCGCCAGCAACGGATAGGTGGTGATGACCAAGTCATGCTCGCTGATGATGGCGAAGCGGTCTGAACGATCCGGCCCGTGCAGGACCAAGGTGCGCAGGCTCGGCGCGAACCGGGTGGCCTCGGCCTGCCAGTTCGGAACCAAGCTGGTCGGGCACACCACCAGGGCCGGACGGTCCAGCCGCCCTTCGGCCTGCTCGACGGCAAGGTGGGCCAGCGCCTGCACCGTCTTGCCCAGCCCCATGTCGTCGGCCAGCACGCCGCTCAGCCCGGCCCGGCGCAGGAACTGCAGCCAAGCCAGTCCATGCGCCTGGTAGGCACGCAGGGTCGCCTGGAAGCCGGCCGGCACCGGGCAGGGCGGAATGCCGCCATGCTCGCGCAACTGCCGTCCGAGCGCCCGGATTGCCTCGCCGCCGGCCCAAGCGATGCCGCTCTCGGTGCTGGCCGCCTCAAGCAGGGCGAGGTCGCCCGCGTTGCGCCGCGACAAACGGAGCAGGCCGACGGCGTCATCCGTTTCGGCACCCGTGAACAGCTCCAGCAGCGGCGCTAAGATCGGTTGTAGCTGGGCCAGCTTCACTGCCAGCAGCCGGCCATCGGGCAGCGGCAACAGCAGCGGCAACTCTGCGTCCTCCGGCTGCCCGTCTGCATCTGCCGCCCACGCCGTGCCGCTGCTGGCGATCAGGTCGAGCAGGGCAGGGACCAGGCTGACCCGTTCGCCCTCCACCATGACCCCGAGGTCGAGATCGAACCAGTCGATCCCCGACCGTTCCTGGATCTCGAAGGATAGGCCGCCATCTGGCTCGACCAGCCGCAGCGGGAAGTCGTCGGCGACCTCGACCAGCCAGCCTTCGGCGCGAAGCTGCGGGACATCGCCCAGCATGAACTCGATCCAGGCGGCAGGGTCGGGGTCAAGCAGCGTCAGGTCGCTGGCGTGCGGGTGGGCCTGCGGCAAGGAATGATAGTGGTTGATCTGGGCGAGGCCGAGCAGGCGTGCCCGTTCGGCGGCCTGGTCCTCCGCCCTAGCATCGCGGACGACCTGGTACAGCACGCCACCATGCTGCACGACGCGGTCCGGCTGCCGATGCAGGCCGCTCGGGATGCTGATCGGCCCGTAGCGCCACGACAGCCGTGCCAAGGCGGCGCGGTGTGGCCTTGTCGGAGGTGGCGGGCGATAGCGGCCCGGTGGCATGACCCACGTTGGATCGAACGG
>CAXTOB010000867.1:0-2151 GCA_964245505.1 uncultured Acetobacteraceae bacterium
CCCCGGCCCTGGTCGCCTTGCACGACATTGCGGCCCTCGCTGGTGTGGTGCCCGCCAATGTCGGTCGGCGCATTATGTTCGCTGGTTATGTCCTCGTTCATGTCGTCTGATCTCGGTAATGTTGCAATTGTCGCGGAATCGTGTGTGGCCTGGTGTTGCGAACCCCTAGCGCAACCAGCAGCATTGCTAAATGCTAATAGGCATTACGCGACAAGGCGTGAAGGGCAAAAGGAAGACGCATGTCGTGCAGCCGGGTGCTAGTCGTCGAGGACGAGGAGTTGATCCGACTCATTCTGGCTGAGGTTCTGGCCGATGAGGGATTCCATGTGGTCGAGGCAAGCACGGGCGACCAAGCCGTCGGCATTATGGATGGCGAAGACAAGTTTCATGCCGTGGTGACGGACATTCACATGCCGGGTCAGCGGGATGGCATCGCTGTGGGACGATTCGCCCGTAGGCGCCATCCAGGGATACCCGTGATTTACTGTACGGGCCGGCCAGATGCGTTGACCGAGGCCGGGCCGCTTGGCCCCACGGATACCCTGGTCCGAAAACCCTACGTTCCGTCCCAGATCGTAACCCTTTTACGAAATTTTCTGGCCAAAGTGTAGGCAGCAGAAAGGCATGCACGGTTTGCGGGTGCTTTTTTTGGAACAATGCAAGGTTTAGAGTGGCTGGGCAGCCAGCAAGCATAAGCCACATCTTTGTGTGGCGATATCGCAACGCCAGGGCCGCCACAGCAGCGCCGACACAAGTCATGCCGATCTGCGCTGCCGTCAGCAGCAGCCTTAATGCCGTCGCCATTGCGGCTAATATGCCGCTGCCACCGTCCAATCGAACGGCAGCATCTGCACCCGGTAATCCGCCGGCACCGGCGGCCCGGCGCGATAGCGGTTGATCATCCCAATCAGCCCCGGCGTCCGTCTCATCACCCCCGACACCCGCACCACCCGCGCCGCAGGGTCCACGGCGACGTTGGCCGGGTCGGTCAGGAACCGCCGCGCCGCCATATCCAACTGAGCGTCCAGGTCCGCCGCCGCATAGGCCGTGCGCGCCAGCCGCGGGCAGGACACCGCCGGGCAGTAGAGCGCCAGCGGCACCCGCCAGTCCCCGCCGGGGCCGTAGGCCAACGGCAGGATCAGGTTCTTCTGCAGCGCATTGAGCGTCATATCCTGCCCGGCCACGGTGAAGTGCTCCAGCTGCAGCGAATCCAGCCGCCCGACCAGGTCCAGCCGGTCCGGCACGCCGTCGCGCACGATGCCGAGGGTCCAAAGCGTGTTGCCGGCGTTGATGAGAAAGGCCATACGCTCCTGCCGCGCCATCGAGGCGAGATCGGCCTGCGCCACCGCCGCCGCTGCCACATCCAGCGCACCGTGCGCCGCGGCCAGGCGGCGGTAATCCACCCGGCCCGCATCGTCCACCGCCTGGTCCAGCACGCTCGGCCACGCAAAGGCAACGTCGGACGGCAAGGGCCGCACCGGCGGCGTGACGGTCACGGTGGAGCATCCAGCCGCCAGCAGCAACAGCCCGCAACACCATGCCAATCGTTGCGGCAGCGACGCAACGTCGCCGGAGCCGCCGCGTTGGCCTCCCAGGAGAACCAACATGAAGTCATATGCCATCGCCATCACCCTGCTGCTCGGCGCCGCCGCCCCGGCATTTGCCGCCAACGCCGACGCGCCGCAAACCAACGTGGACAAGCGCAACGACGCCGGCAACAGCACCGGCAACGACAAGGTGGACGCATTGAACCGCGGCCAGCTCGACGAAAACCAAAAGCCAGCCGCACCGGCTGCATCCGTGCCAGAAGCGCCCGCCCCTGCGGCGCCGCAACCAGCGAAGTAGCTGTCAGCCCGGTGTCACCTGGTCCACCACGGGTTGGCTGGACGCCACGACTCATACTGGCCGCCCCGCCCAGTGTACGGTCCGACGGCGTAGCCAGGCGGGAAAACCGGCCCTGGATAGGCGTCCCGCCGCCAACCCTCGCCGGACCATCCCTGGGGCGCATAACGTTGCTCGTCCCGGCCGTCTGCCGAGGGCTCGTCCCAGGCGCTGTCCTGCTGCGCTGTCGAGAAGGACGGGCGGCTGGCATTGGCCCGCGGCAAGCGCATCGGGCTGCGGCGGTCGCTGTGCGGCGGCAAGGCGCGGAGG
>CAXTOB010000868.1:0-2151 GCA_964245505.1 uncultured Acetobacteraceae bacterium
GCCGCCCCAGCCGCACCTGACGGCCCAGGATGCGGCTGGCCATCTCCCGTGCGCCGGCAAGCTGGCTCGCGCCGCCGGTCAGCACCACGCGCGTCCCGGACTCCTGCACCAGACCGGCGCCGTCCAGGCAGTCGCGCACCAGCTCGAACGTTTCCTCCAGCCGTGGCTTGATGATCGCAACCAGCCGGCTGCGGGGGATGCGCTGCATGTCATGGTCTTCCTCGCCCACCAGTGGGGTTGTCAGGAATTCCCGTTCGTCATCCGGGCTAGGCTCGGCGTTCCCATAGACGGTCTTGAGACGCTCGGCCTCGGCGACGGGAGTGGACAGCAGCCGGGCCACGTCGTTGGTGACATGGTTGCCCCCCACCGGAAGCTGCGCGGTATGCAAAAGCTGCCCTTCGCTGAACACCGCAAGCGACGTCGCACCGCCGCCCATCTCGATGCAGGTCGCACCCAGTTGCCGCTCATCCTCCACCAGCGTTGACAGGCCGGAGGCCATCGGCGCGCTGACCAGCTCACCCAGGTCCAGTTCGCAGCGCTCCAGCGTCAGCTGCAGGTTCCGCAGCGCCGAAGTGCCGGCATCCACCACGTGCAGCCGGGCCGAGAGGATGTCGCAATGCAGGCCGCGCGGGTCGGCCACTCCCTGGGTATCATCCACCGCAAACGACAGCGGCAGCGCGTGTATGGTGTCCCGCCCCTCGCAAAGGGCCCGGCCCAGGCCCTCCAGCACGACCCGGCGCACGTCCGCCTCGGTCACCGGACGGTTGCCCACGGGCCATTGCAGGTCGAACAGCCGGCTTTCCGGATGGCCGCAGGTGAGGTTGACGGTGACCGAGCGCAGGCGGTGGTCCGCCATCTTCTCCGCCTCGCCGACCGCTTCCCGGATGCAGGCCTCCGCCGCCTCCAGGTCGATGATCCCGCCGCCGCGAACTCCCCGGGACTGGGTGTGCCCCAGGCCGAGCACCCGAAGCTGCCCATCGCCGTCCACTCGCCCAATCAGGCAAACGACCTTGCTGGTGCCGATGTCCAGCACGCCGAACGGACCCGCACGCAGCGGACGCACGCGGGCAGGTGCATCCGGCGCCATGCCCGGCGGCAGCTTGGGCGGGAACGGATGCCGTCGCGTCATATCATTCATGCCAGCGCCCTCCTCATGTCGGACGCTTCGGGCCGGACGGGACGGGTCCATGCGGCTCCGACTGCGGGCGCACCACCAGCCGGTCCGGCAGGCGCATATCCAGGGTCTGCAACGGCCGGTCCAGCAGCGCCTGGGTCCCTTGCAGCTCCATCAGCTTGGCCATCGCAACGGCCTCCTGTCCCTCCGGCAGCAGCACGTCGGCACCGTTGTTCAGCCGCAGGTTCCAACGGCGCTCGCCGACCCGCACGGCCGCAACCACGCGGGTCTTCAGCCCGGGCTGCGCCGCCAACTGATCCAGCAGCGCCGCCGCGTTCTCGGGCGCCCCGGCACCGACCACCAAGGGCAGCACGGTAAAGGCGGCGGCGTCCTTCACCGGGTCCTGCTCGGCGACGACCTGGCCGCCCCGGTCGATCAGCACGAACTTGCCGCTGTTCTGCCAAACGGCGAAGGGCCGGCGCTCCGTCACTTGCACGACGACCGTCCCCGGCAGGTGGCGCTCGACGGTGGCATGCTGCACCCAGGTCAGCGCCTCGATCCGTGCACGCGCAGCCTCCAGCGAGAAGCCGAGCAGCCTGTCGCCGACCGCAACGCCCAATGCGGCGCGCAGCAACGGCTCGGGCGTGAGAATGCGGCCCTCGAACCGCACATGGCTGACGCGCAGGTTGGCGGCGGCGGCAACGCGCTCACGCAGTCCGGCGATCGCCGGGCCGGGCTGTGCGCCGCGGGCAAGCACGGCAACTCCGCCCACGATGAGCAGCGCCACCAACCCCACGGCCGCCGGACGCACCAGGCGCCGGTGCCGGCGGCGCATCAACTGCCAGCGGGTCGGGCGGTCGCTGCGCGGACGCGGCGTGCGGGCACGTTCCTCCAACGGGCGCGGCGGCTTGGCCGGCGTGCGGCTGGGCGCAGCGCTCAGCGGCGGGCGAACCTCGGGCGGGGCTACGCGCGGCATGCGTCCTCCACCATCCAGGCGCACAGGTCCGGGAAGCCGATGCCCACGAACGCCGCCTGCT
>CAXTOB010000869.1:0-2147 GCA_964245505.1 uncultured Acetobacteraceae bacterium
CGGTTGGCGAGGCGATGGTGGCCTGCGTGCTGGCTGATCACCTGCTGCGGCATCGGGGGCAGACTTCAGGTACGCCTATGCAGGTCATGCTGCCTCAGAATTACGAGCCAGCGCAGAAAGATGTCGTGCCGCTTGCATCGATGCACCTATGACGCAACGGCACGCCTTGCTCTAACCGTCGCCCGTCACTCCAGGGACCGGAGGGTTGGCCGGCGGCCCCTGGATCACTACACCGCAGCCAACCCGCGCCTAAGTGTCTGTCCGAGATCATTTTATGCAATGACAGATTTCTAGAGCGTCACAGGGGTGCCGTTGAACAGTTCTGATCCATCGGCAAAGCTGAGCCTGAACCATGTGACTACAATCATTGTTCGAGTGTAAACCGTTGATGAACCTTGCATTGATCTCGGACAGCCACTTAGCAAAACGTTTGATGCATGAGAAGAACGTTTTTCAGCTCAGGGGTGTCGGCTTGAAGCAAACCTTTTTCGGGTTTTCGCTTCTATGCCGCTACGGGCATCCGTGCTTCCCGCGTCGCCCGGGCCAAACCATGAACCTGATCCAAGACGCGGCTCACGGTGTCCTGTTGCGCCCGTCCCTCCCCGTCCAGCGAGGACGCGAGCGTGCTGATCAGCGCGCTGGCCACGACCGCTCCGTCTGCCACCCGCACGGCTTGCGCCGCCTGCTCCGGTGTGCGGATGCCGAAGCCGATGGCGATGGGCAGGTCCGTATGAGCGCGGACGCGCGGGATCGCGGCAGCAAGGTCCTCAGCCGCTGCCGAAGCCGTGCCAGTAATGCCAGCAATGGCCACGTAATAAACGAACCCCGACGCCTGTCCGAGCACCAGCGGCAGCCGGGCCTCGTGCGTGGTGGGCGATACCAGCCGGACCAGGTCCAGCCCCGTGCCGTCAATATGCGGAAGCAGCTCATCAGCCTCCTCGGGCGGCATATCCACGACGATCAAGCCGTCCACCCCGGCCATTACGGCATCCCGGCAAAACTGCCCGGCGCCATAGGACAGGATGGGGTTCAAGTAGCCCATCAGGATAATGGGCGTGCTGTCGTCGTCGTCACGGAACTCGCGCACCATGTCCAGGGCACCCTCCAGTGAGCCGCCAGCCTTCAGCGCCCGCTGACCCGCCTGCTGGATAATTGGGCCGTCCGCCGATGGGTCGGTGAATGGCACGCCGATCTCGATCAGATCGGCCCCCGCCGCCGGCATCCCGCGCAGGATGGCGGCAGATGTTTCCAGATCGGGGTCGTAAGCCTCCAGGAACGGGATCAGCGCCCCCCGCCCCTCGGCCTGCAGCTTGGCAAAGCGGGCGGCGATCCGCCCGGCGCCGTGCCGGCTCACAGCTTCTGCCCCATGTGCTGCGCCACCGTGCTGACGTCCTTGTCGCCGCGGCCCGACAGGTTCAGCACGATGACCTGGTCCTTCCGCATAGCCGGCGCCAATTTGGCGATGTAGGCCAGGCCATGCGCCGTCTCCAGCGCGGGGATGATGCCCTCCAGCTTGGAGCACCTGGTAAACCAGTCCAGCGCCTCCTCGTCCGTGGCCCCCACATACTTGACCCGGCCGATCTCATGCAGCCACGAGTGCTCCGGGCCAATGCCGGGATAATCCAGGCCGGCGGAGATGGAGTGCGCCTCGGTGATCTGGCCGCCGCGATCCTGCAGCAAATAAGTCTTGTTGCCGTGCAGCACCCCCGGGCGCCCGCCGTTGATCGCCGCCGCGTGCGCGCCACTGTCCAGGCCGCGCCCCGCAGCCTCGACGCCGTACAACTCCACCTCCGGGTCGTCCAGGAAAGGATGGAAGATGCCCATAGCGGAAGAGCCGCCGCCGACGGCGCAGACGATGGCGTCCGGCAAGCGGCCCTCGGCGGCCATCACCTGCTCACGCGTTTCATCGCCGATTACGCTCTGGAAGTCGCGGACCATCGCGGGGTAGGGATGCGGACCGGCGACGGTGCCGATGCAGTAATACGTGTCCTCGACGTGCGCGACCCAGTAGCGCAGAGCCTCGTTCATCGCGTCCTTCAGGGTCGCGGCGCCGGAGGTCACGGCGTTCACCTCGGCGCCCAGCAGCTTCATGCGGAACACGTTGGGCTTCTGCCGCTCCACATCGGTGGCGCCCATGTAAATCGTGC
>CAXTOB010000870.1:0-2133 GCA_964245505.1 uncultured Acetobacteraceae bacterium
GGCGGCGGGGGGGGCGTCGGGGGCGGGGGCGGTCGCGGCGGCGGCGGCGGGCTCGCGGGGGGGCTCGGGATTGGCGGCCAGGGCCAGGGCGGCAGCGGCTCGAACGCCGGGCTGGCGCAGGGCGCGCTGGGTGGGCAGGCAAACCCATTGCTGGGCGGCCTGGACCCGACGAATAGCGGGGGCGCCAACGGTCCCGGCAACGGCGCCTCCGGGGCCACCGACACGAACACCCTCCGCATCATCCCCAACCCGCAGAACAACGCCCTGCTGATCTACGGCACCCGGCGCGAGCAGGGCACGATCGAGGCGATGCTGCGCAAGATAGACATCCTGCCGCTGCAGGTTCGGATCGACGCAACCATCGCCGAGGTCACGCTGAACGACGCGCTCCAATACGGCACGCAGTTCTACTTCAAGTCCGGCGGCATCAACGGCGCGCTGAACAACATCAGCGCGGCGGCCGGCAGCTTCGGCGGGCTGACCTCGGTGCCCCTGGGGACGTCGTTCCCGGGCTTCGTGATCGGCGGCACCGGCAACAGCGGCGCTCCCATCGCCATCTCCGCGCTGCAGAGCGTCACCAACGTGAACGTCCTGTCCTCGCCGCAGCTCTTGGTGCTGGACAACCAGCCGGCCCGGCTGCAGGTGGGCAACCTGGTGCCGTTCCTGACCTCAAGCTCCACGAGCACGATCACCGCCAACGCCCCGACGGTGAACTCGATCGGCTATCAGCCGACCGGCGTCATCATGCAGGTCACCCCCCGGGTCAACAGCGGCGGCCTGGTCACGCTCGACATCTCGCAGGAGGTCAGCGACGTGGACTCGACCGTGAGCACGACCGGACTGAACTCGCCGACGTTCCTGCAGCGCAGCGTCACCTCGCGCGTGGTGGTGCAGGACGGCCAGACCATCGGGCTGGCCGGGCTGATCCGCGACAGCGTCAGCAAGGGCAACTCCGGCATCCCCTGGCTGAAGGACATCCCGCTGCTCGGCGCCTTGGCCGGCACCCAGAACAACACGCGCGTCCGCACGGAGCTGCTGGTGCTGATCACCCCCCACGTGCTGCACGACCAGCGCGACGCGCGGGCGCTGACCGAGGATTTGCGGCTTCAACTGCCCAACGCCGCCCTGGTGCCCGACCTGACGAACGGCCTGAAGGCGTCCGGCTCGTCCGACCCGAACGCAAGGGTGCGGCGCGGCCTGAACCTCGACCACTGAGCGCCCGTTCGAGAATACGCTGGTATCAACCGGCCTCCGCTCTGACTGTTTCCGTCATTGCGAGGAGCGCAGCGACGCAGCAATCCCCGGCGGCAAGGACCGCCACGGAGACCCTGGACTGCCGCGGCGCAAGCGGCTCGCAATGACGGCCCGGCAGCGCCAAGGTCATTACGAACGACCGCTGGTATGAGCTGCGGCTACCTGACGGTAGTCGGACCCGCAGCCATGGCGGGACGGCTGAACAGCGTCGCCGCCGCATTGCGCACGCGCACCTGGTAGGGCAGCCCAAGCGCCGGACGATGGGAATGGTAATAGCCGATAGCCTGCATCAAATCGCCATTCGCCTCGTCCAGGTAGCCGCGCAGGATTGCCCCGGCCGCGGCGATGTTGAAGCATGGCAGGATGACCAGCTTCTGCCGCACAATGGACGCGGGCAGGCCGGTGTAGCGCATCAGCGGCCCGATCCAGAGCGTGTTGACCTGCATGACGCCCAGGTCCTCAGACCCGTTGGTATTGGGGATGACGGCGCCGGGCCAGCCGCCCTCGATGGCCTGGATGGATGGCAGCACCCGTGGCGGCAAGTGGTAGATGGAGGCAACCAGGGCCATGCACGCGAGAAAGGGGACTGCCATCAACAATCAACCGGGATCATCTGGGGGTCTCCTAACGCTGGATGGGCAGCGGCGGCGCCAGCAGAGGCAGGCCAACCACGGGTGGCGGCGCCGGAGGCGGCGGACGGTTCTTATCGAAAACCGGTCGGAGCATCAGCGGCCCGTCAGGCCCCATCAACGTGACCTGGCCCGCGGCGATCGTTTGCACGGTATATTCGCCGACCCGCCCGCCTTCCCGCGCCACTGTGGCGGCGCCGGCGCCGGGCGGGGCGAAGATCGCACTGCGGTCGGTGGCGCTGACGACCAC
>CAXTOB010000871.1:0-2125 GCA_964245505.1 uncultured Acetobacteraceae bacterium
ACCACGCACTGGGGGTCGCACGACCTTCTCGCGGCGTTCGGGGCCATTCCCGTGAGGGAACGGGTGGTGCGGGACGGCAACCTGGTGACCGGCGGCGGCGTGACAGCCGGCATCGACTTCGCCTTGGCCCTGGCCGTGGAGCTGGCCGGGCAGGCGGAGGCGGAGGCGATCCAGCTCGACCTGGAGTATGCGCCTGCCCCGCCGCTCAATGCCGGGTCGCCGGACACGGCACCACCCGCGGTCCTGGAGCAGGTGCGGGCGCGCTCGGCCACGATCCGGGCGGAGCGGGAAACGATCGTGTCGGCGATCACTGGCGCATCGCCGGTCGCACGGCAGGGTGCGTGACCAGGACTCGCCCAGGCACTGCGTGCGGGCTGCGGCGTCCCGCCCGTCGGCGGATTGCCGCAGCGACGTGTCCGGTCCACCCTGCTCCAGCAGTTGCTGCACCGGTGTCGTCCGCACTGCGCCAGGTTAGTCGCTGGGACCGAGCAGCCCGCGGACCGGCTAAGGAGCAGGAGGTGCGCGATGCGCAGGCTGATTTCGTCCGGGTCGCCATTCGAGGCCGGCATCGGCTACTCCCGCGCCGTCGTGGAGGGACCATGGTTGTTCGTGTCCGGCACGACCGGCTTCGACTACGCAAACATGGCCATCTCCGACGACGTGCGCGAGCAGGCCGAGCAAGCGTTGCGGAACATCGGACACGCGCTGGCCGAGGCCGGCAGTTCCTTTGCCGACGTGGTTCGGGTGCGCTACATCCTGCCGGACGCGGCCGACTTCGAGCCGTGCTGGCCGGTGCTGCGGCACTGCTTCGGCGAGGTCCGCCCGGCGGCGACGATGATTGCGGCGGGCCTGGCCGACCCGCGCATGAAGATCGAGATCGAGGTGACGGCACGCCGGCCCGGTGGCTGAACCGCCCTATGATACAGATAGCGGGCAGCTGCGGCAGGCTCCAAGGCCAGGACGTGCGCTAGCCCGGGCGGCAAGCATGACGGCACCAGCCTGCGAAGGTCATTCAGCTCGATAGGATCGCGGTGCCGCCGGGCGTGCGGATCGAGGCCGACAGACGCGGGCCGGACGCCCCCCGCCGAACGAGAACGGCTCCATCCCATTCGAATGCGATGGCATCCAGGGCGGCGGCAAGCCGGTCAGGCTCCGGATGCTCAAGAGCCAGGTCGATCAGCGAGCATCCGAGGTCCTGCATCCCGGACGCCGGATGCGGCTGGTCAGCCGGCCACTGGATCAGCGCCGGCATGATGCCGCCCTCCGCAAGCGACCCGTCCGGCGGGATCGTGATCCACCATTCCAAGGCACCGCGCGAGATCTGCTCCGGTGGCCCGATGCCGATCGGGCAGGCCGCGACCGCCGCCTGAAGGTCATCCACCGCGGCGACCCAGGCTATGAGCCGGGGCCGCTCGGCCAGGCGCGCGTGCATGGCGGCGTTGTCCAGACCAAACCAGCGCGGCCTGGCTGGCGGCGGCGCGGCGGGGTCGATTGCGATCACCTCCAGGAACGTCGTCCCGCTCAGGCGCAGCAGGTGATTGTGCGTCCCCATGCGCCTGTGGGCGCCGCCCGGGGGCGGACGGATGCCTCCCAACTGTTTCGCAACCCAGTCAACGCCCTCCTCGACGGTGAGAGCGGCAACCGCAAGATGATCGAAGCGCGCTGCCATGTCAGGCCATCCCTCCGCTCTCGCCCGGACTTATGGAGAAGGGAGCCGCCCGCCGTTGAAGAAGACCCGTCACCTGGGTGCCAGCCCTATCCCGAAACCAGCCTCAGTCCGAGCAGCCCCATGACGGTGCCCGCCGTTCGGTCCACCCAGCGTTTCCCGCGCAGGTAGGCAGCACGCGGCCCTCCCAGCGAGAACAGGACGGCGACCAGCACGTACCAGCCCGCCTCCATGACGAATACGAGCGGCGGCAACGCCAGGACCAGCCAGCCCGGCGGGTGCGGGGGCAGCAGCGCCGCGAACACGCTGCCATAGTAGATGGCCGTCTTCGGGTTGGTCACCTGCGTGACCAGCCCCGTCCGGAACCAGGCGGCCGGGTCGGGGCGGGCCATCCCGTGTTCCGCGAGCGCAAGCGGTTCGGCGGCGCCCTGCCAGAGCCGCCAGGCCAGCAGCAGCAGC
>CAXTOB010000872.1:0-2120 GCA_964245505.1 uncultured Acetobacteraceae bacterium
GCTGTCCCTGACGGCCTCCCGCCGGCTGCACCTAGCGGCGGAGGCGTCGGGTGTCATGGCCCTGGTGCTGCGCCGGCCATGGCACGCCGGAGCGGGGCAGGCCGGAGCAGAACACGCCGGAGCAGGGCGCGCGAGTGGATGCGACGGCGAGGCTTCGGCCGGCACCACGGCGGCGGCGACGCGCTGGCGGGTGTCGGCGCTGCCGTCCCCGCCCATCCTGCCCCATGCGCCTGACGTGCCTGGCCTGGGGCGGGTGCGCTGGCGGCTGGACCTACTGCGCTGCCGCGGCGGACGGACGGGATCGTGGGATACGGAGGCTTGCGATGCGCAGGGTCGTCTCGGTTTGGTTCCCGCACTGGCCGACGGACCGGCTGCGGCAGTCGCCTGACCCGGCGCGGCCCGTCGTGACGGCCCTGCATGACGGGCACCGCCGGGTGGTGGGCGCGGTGGACCCGGCTGCTCAGGCGCTCGGCCTGCGGCCTGGCATGGCGCTGGCCCATGCCATGGCGATGGTGCCGGGGCTGACGGTGCAGGAGGGACAGCCGGATGCCGATGCCGATGCCCTGCGCCGCCTGGCTGCCTGGTGCCATTGTTATGCGCCCCTGACGGCGCCGGACCCGCCGGATGGGTTGTGGCTGGACGTGACCGGCTGCGCCCACCTGTTCCGTGGCGAGGCCGCGCTGCTGGACGTTCTGGCCCAGCGTTTCGCCGGGGACGGCCTGCATACGGGCTGCGCCGTCGCAGACACGCCTGGCGCCGCCCATGCCGTCGCCAGGCACGGCGGCGGCGTGGTCCTTGCCGGCGCACACCGGGACGCCCTGGCCGCCCTGCCCGTTGCAGCCCTGCGGCTGGCGGCGGAGCTGGTGGCCACCCTGCGCCGCCTGGGGATCGAGCGGGTGGCGCAATTGGAGCGCCTGCCCCGCGCTGCCCTGGCCCGCCGTTTCGGCCCGCAGTTGATGCTGCGCCTGGACCAGGCGCATGGCCGCGTCCACGAGCCGATCCTGCCGCTGGTGCCGGAGGAGCTGCTGCAGCACCGCGTCACTTTCCTGGAGCCGCTGCTGACCGCCGACGCCCTGTCCATTGCCGTGCAGCACCTGGTTGCCCCGCTGTGCAACCAGATGGAGCGCGCCGGGCTGGGCGCCCGCCGGCTGGATCTGCTGTTCGAGCGTGTGGACGGCGGCATACAGGCCGTGCGGATCGGCACCGGCCGTCCTTCGCGTGACATCGGGCACTTGTCACGCATGCTTACCGAGCGGCTGGAGGAGGTGGACCCCGGCCTGGGGATCGAGGCCATGCGGCTGGTGATCCCCTTGGCCGAGCCGCTGGACTGGCGGCAAGACGCCGCCGGACCTTCGAGGCCGGACATCTCCGCCCTGGTGGACCGGTTGAGCAACCGCCTCGGCGCCGATCAGGTGTTCCGGGCGGAGCCGGTCGAGAGCGACGTGCCCGAGCGCTCCGTGCGGCTGGTGCCCGCCCTGGCCCAGCCAGGCGGCGCCGGCTGGCCGTCGCACTGGCCCGCCCCGGTCCGCCTGCTGCATCCGCCGCAGCAGGTCGAGGCCCTGGCCGCCCTGCCCGATGGCGCACCGGCGGCCTTCACCTGGCGGCGGCGGCGCCATCGCGTGCGCCATGCCGATGGGCCGGAGCGCATCCACGGCGAATGGTGGCTTAGGGATGGGGAGGTTTGGGCGGTGCGGGATTATTTCCGCGTCGAGGATGGGGAGGGCACGCGCTTCTGGCTGTTCCGCCGGGGCGACGGCGAGGACCCGGCAACCGGCACGTTGGAGTGGTTCCTGCATGGCCTGTTCTAACGGCTATGCCGAGTTGCAGGTTACGACCAACTACTCCTTCCTGCGCGGCGCCAGCCATCCGCATGAGCTGTTCGGCCAGGCTAAGGAGCTGGGCATCGCGGCACTGGGGATCACCGACCGCAACTCGGTCGCCGGCATCGTGCAGGCATGGGAGTGCGCGAAGAAGACCGGCGTACGGCTGGTCGCCGGCTGCCGCTTGGACTTGCGGCCGGAAGCGCCGGGCATGCCGGGTCCTGCGCTGCTGGCCTTTCCTGGGGATCGTCAGGCTTGGTCCGGGCTGTGCGGGCTGTTGACGCTGGGGCGCTCGCGGGT
>CAXTOB010000873.1:0-2114 GCA_964245505.1 uncultured Acetobacteraceae bacterium
GCATTACCGGGAGTGGTATGGTTACGACGTTGCGCCGGATCGGATCGCGGTCACGACCGGCGCAAGCGGCGCCTTTCCGCTGGCGTTCCTGGCGGCCTTCGATCCCGGCGACCGGGTAGCGCTCACGGCGCCGTTCTATCCGCCCTACGTCAACATCCTGACCGCGCTCGGCCTGCAGCCCGTCATCGTCGAGGCTGGCGCCGGCACGCGCTACCAGCCCACCGTCGCGATGCTGGACGCGCTGGACCCGGCGCCGGACGGCCTGATCGTCGCGAGTCCCTGCAATCCCGCCGGCACCATGTTGGCGCCGGACGAGCTGGCCGCCATTGCCGCCTGGTGCGACGCCCGGGGCGTGCGGTTGGTGTCCGACGAGATCTACCATGGCCTGCAATACAGCCGGCCGATTGCGACCGCGGCCGCGCTCAGCCCGCATGCGGTCGTGGTCAACAGCTTCTCCAAGTACTTCAGCATGACCGGCTGGCGCGTCGGCTGGATGGTATTGCCAGAAGACCTGGTGCGCCCGGTGGAGTGCCTGGCGCAGAACCTGTTCATCAGCGCGCCGCATGTCTGCCAGGTCGCGGCGGAGGCGGCGATGGACTGCGGGGCGGAGCTGGACGCGAACGTTGCGCGCTATCGCCGGGCACGCGACCATCTGCTACGGGCGCTGCCGGGCGCCGGGTTCCCGGATATCGCGGCGGCGGACGGGGCGTTCTATATCTATGCCGACGTGGGAGCGCGCACGAACGACAGCACGGCTTTCTGCGCCCGGATGCTGGCGGAGGCTGGGGTGGCGGCGACGCCCGGCGTGGACTTCGACCGCACACGCGGGTCGCGCACCGTCCGGTTCAGCTATTGCGGGCCCGAGGCGGACATGATCGAGGCGGCCGAGCGGCTGGCCCGCTTCCGGTAGCCGCTCGCGTCACTCTTCTCCCTCTCCCTCCGGGAGAGACGCCCTGCATCACGGCTGATGCGCTACCATGGATGAAAATAGGCATTTTCGTAGCAGGGCCAGGGTGAGGGGGAGGGCAAGCATCGACCCCATCCCAGGGCAGCGCAGTCCGAACCGCTTGGTCCAGGCCCGGCAGCGAAGGCCCCCTCACCTCTACCCTCTCCCAGAGGGAGAGGGAGAAGGTCAGCCCTCTACTTCTTCCACCACCCTCGCTTCTTTTCCGCGGGCTCTGCCTCTCCCACCAAGATGGGAACGATGGCTGGGGCGAGTTCCGGGACTGGCGCTGGCTCAGGCGCTGCTGCCGCTAGAGAGGCCTTAGCTGCCGGCTCGGAGGCCGGGGTTTCAGTGGCGACGGCCGGCGCAGCATCCTCGGCATGTGCCGCGGTGGATGCAGGGGCCACCACCTCGGGCGCCACCAACTCAGGCGACGGTACTTCGGGCACCGCCACCTCGGGCGCTACCACCTGCGCCGCGGCCGGCTCGGGCTTCACTGGGGTTGGCGCCGCTTCTAGTTCCTCGACCGAAACCATCTCTGGCAGCACGATCACCGGTTCCGTCAGCGACATCTCGTCAATCACTTGGCCGCCACCAATCTTCGCCTCGGCCGCATCGTCCGTGGCAGGCGGCAGGGCATCCTGCTCCGGTTCAGGCTGAACCGGCGGTGCAACTGGGACTCGCGGCGCGAAGGCCGCCAGGGCGCGTTGCTGTTCCGCCTGCTCGATGGCGTCGAAGATGTCGAATGCCGCCCCGCCGCCGAACGGGTCGGCGGGCGTCGGGCCGGAATAGGCCGGCGGCGCATAAACCGGCGCGGCATAAGCTGGAGCCGTGGCGGCGGGCGCGTCGTCGGCGCCGTCCTCCGCGGTGCCTGCCTCGCCATCCCTGCGGCGGCGGCGTCCACCCCGGCGTCCCCGGCGCTTGGCGCGGTCGCTGTCCTCGGTCTGAGCGGCGTCAGCCGTCACGGGGGCGTCCATCCCGGTGCCTTCACCGTCCCTGGCTGGCAGTTCCTCCGCCACCGCTTCACCGACCGCCAGCACGGCGTCGAACTCATGCGGCACCTCGGCTTCGGAAACGGGGGCTTCGGAAACGAGGGCTTCGGGGATGGGCAGGGAGGCATTGGCGTCGTCCGCCGC
The DNA here is from genome assembly GCA_964245505.1 of uncultured Acetobacteraceae bacterium. Lineage (GTDB taxonomy): Bacteria > Pseudomonadota > Alphaproteobacteria > Acetobacterales > Acetobacteraceae > DASWOJ01. Next base: position 2,080 of record CAXTOB010000873.1, read on the forward strand.
AACCTCGTCCCGGCGTCCTCCGCCCCGGCGGCGCC
>CAXTOB010000874.1:0-2112 GCA_964245505.1 uncultured Acetobacteraceae bacterium
CACGACCTTGCCCGGCATTACACTCGAAGATCAGCAGGCGCGCGGTGTGGTGGGATGGTGCAGCAGCGCCTTGCTTTCTTTGCTGTTCGCATCGCGATGCGGGACGCTCGCGAGATGAAGCTCGACCCGCTTAGATAGATGCCGACACGTGGCGAGCTTCTGGTCCTGCTTGGTCCACTGGCCGACATCATTCCGCGCGTCTTCGGGCTGGTGACCGCCGTCGCTCTGACCATGTGTGCTGCCGCTTATGCGGGGCGCGCATTCCGTGCCGGCCGGGCGCTTGGGTTTCTGGCAGCGTGGTTTGTCGGAGCAACTACCTTGCTCGCCGCCTGGCTCGGCTTTGTCAGTCTGGCGGATTATGGACGTGTGGGGTCAAGGCGTTTGTATCTGCCAACCGAGCCTTTGAGCGCCGCAGGCATTCGGTTATTCCTAAGTGACCATCTAATCCAGGTGGCGTTCGGCGTCATGGCCGGCGTCACGGTCTGTCTGATCTTGAGGGTTCGCGGTCGCCAGACGGATGTCTCGGCGGAGGAAATTCTTACCACTCCGGCGGTGTCGCCGAAGTGTCATCCTGGGCCGTCCATGAACTGACCGGAATGACTCGAACGTGTGCTGTTTGCGTCGCTAAGTCGTTGCGCCGGGACTCCTGACTTCGTACGATTCCTTGGCACCCGAAAGGCACCGCCATGCTTCAGCTGGTCAGCGACAACACCGCGAACGTCGTCCCCTTTCCGAGGAATCGTGCGGAGCGGGCCACGATTGGCATGGTGGTGACTCTGGCGCCGCCGCAATCGCTGGTGGACTCCCTGATGGCGGAGCGCGGTCTCCTGCCGCATGATGCGCATGCAGGGACGGCGCGCGAGATCGCTTTCCAGGCGCGCACGCTTCAGGCGGGCCACGGCCGCGATGAAGCGGTGATCCGCCTGCGGGTTTTGATCGATGCGCACGTCACGCACGCCGTGGAGGTTTGCCGCGACTATCGTGATGCTGGCGACCGCCTTATCGGCATCGAATATGATGCGGCGCATGCGGCCTGCCTCGACCCGCAGATGCAGCTCCGGCTGTCGCAGGCGCGCGAGCTTCTGCGCGGGCGGGCGATTGCGGCCAGGGCCGCTGCCGATGCGGCCCTTGGCGCCGTGACGGCGTTTTCGACGTATGTGCTGGATGGTCTGGCTGGTTTGCCCGTGAGCAAGGTGGACCCGCGCCAGCTATCGCTGTTCGCCGCGGCAGGATGAGGCTTGTGTTCGCTTCGAGCCTGCTGACCTAGGGGCCGGGACTCGGGCTAGGGCTCGGACCGGACGGCCGCCCGGTCGGGTTTAGGCCTGGGTTGGCCTCGAGCTGCGCCGCGGTGCTGCTTCGCGGCATAGCGCCCTGCACGACGTGCGGGGCGAGCAGTCGGTCCAGCGCGGTGCCGGGCTTGCGCAATTCTTCGGTGAGGGCTGGGAGGAACTCTGCCTTGCTGATAGCCGGCCAGTCGATATGAAAGCCTGCGCGCCGGGCGAGATCGGCATGAACCGTCATCAGCGTTCTGCCGTTCCCCTCCAGGAAGGGGTGGGCGTAGGCGAGGGTGCCAAACACCTCGCCCGGTCGGCTCCGCATTGAGGCGGGGTCGCGGGCCATGTCCAGCCCGTATTCGACGGCGCGGCGGACGTCGCCCGGATGGGCAAACAGGTCGTAGCGGCCGGCCTTGCCGATGGCGAGGTCCGGCGCGAGCTGGCCGCGATCCTTGCCTGCCCACGGATAGACCGAGCCGAACAGCGTTCGGTGCGTGTCGAGGACGTGCTCGTAACGCAGCTGCCGGACGCCCTCTAGGTTGTCCAGCGCGGGCAGCACGTTGGCGGCGAAGCTGCGATGTTCGAGGCGCTTGACCCGTTCGGGGTCATGCTCGCCGGCGACGTTGCGGAGATAGCCCTGGGTGGCGAGATCCCCGAAGGGGTCGAAGGCCATCAGCGCTTTTGACGGAGATAGGCGGCGTGCAGCAGCACGCCCTGCCGACCCGTGACAACCCCTGCCCGCTCGATGGCGAGCAGCTGCTGCTCGACGGAATCGAGTAGCACGCCGGCATCGGACAGGCGTGAGACGGCGTCCGCGAAGGCGTCGACTGGGCCGGGC
>CAXTOB010000875.1:0-2100 GCA_964245505.1 uncultured Acetobacteraceae bacterium
ACCCAGTATCGCCCCCCCGGCTGGGGCAGCAGCGCCGCGGCCAGTGCCGCCGCCGCGATCAAAGGCCCATCCTGGTTGATCGTTGCAGCCAAATGCAGGGTCATCGGCAACGCAAGAAGGGCGAACAGCGCGGGACGGCCGCGTCGGGCCAAGCGCAATACGACATAGCCAGCCAGCACGCAGGACAGCGCATTAGCGGTCCGCCCAGCGAGCACCGTTTCCAACGGCCCGGCCCTGACCAACGCGGCCATACCCATGCCGGCCGCAGCGGGAAGGTAAAACAACGGCAGGTAACTGGCTGTATTGGATGCCGCGACGAACACCCGTTCCTTCGGCCACCGGCTTGCGGCGGCGGCCCGGATCGTGTCCAGCGCCACCGGCTTGTGTGCCTCCAGCGGCAGCGACGGCAGGCGCAGGAAGGGAAAAAGGTAGCCCGGGTTGATGTCCACCCCGGCCACCATGACCGGGACGCCGTCCGAGAAGTGTGGGAGCTGCATGCGGCGACCGATCCACTGGCCGTCCAGGACGGAGGCGGCGCGTTCGGTCTGGGTGGCCTCGTCTGGTCCCTCGCCGATCGGGAACAGCAGCGCCATGACGAGGACGGACGGCAGCGCCACCAGGACGAACAGCCGCGGCAGCCAAGGCAGCGCCGGGTCGAGCCGCCCGATGAAACGGGCGAACACGGCCGCCGGAAGGCTAGACCTTCTCGACCTGGCTGTATTCCAGCTCGACCGGGGTGGAGCGGCCGAAGATGCTGACGCTGACCTTCACGCGGCCCTTTTCCTCGTCCACCTCCTCGACCGTGCCGTTGAAGCTGGTGAATGGGCCATCGGCGACGCGTATCTGCTCGCCGACCTCGAACAGCACGGCGGGGCGGGCGCGTTCGACGCCCTCGGCGCTCTGCTTCATGATCCGTTCGGCCTCGGCTTCGCTGATTGGCGACGGCCGGGTCTTGCTGCCGAGGAAGCCTGTGACTTTCGGGGTTTCCTTGACCAAGTGCCAGGTCTGGTCGGTCAGCTCCATCTTCACCAAGACGTAGCCGGGGAAGAACTTGCGCTCCGTGTTGACCTTTTGGCCCCGGCGGACCTCGACAACCTCCTCGGAGGGCACCAGGACCTCGTCCAGCATGTCGGCTAGACCCTTCTGGGCCGCTAGCTCCTTGAGCTGCTGGGCGATCTTCTTCTCGAAGCCGGAGTAGACGTGGACGACATACCAGCGTTTGGCCATGATTAGGCTCCGAACCCGAACAAGTAACGCACGGCGATGCCAATCACCTGGTCGGCGATGAAGAAGAACGCCGCCGCCATCGCCGACAGGGCAAAGACCAGGCCGGTGGTGACCAGCGTTTCCCTGCGGGAGGGCCATGTGACCTTCGCCACCTCGGCCCGCACATCACGGACGAACTTCAGGGGGTCAATCGCCAAGGCCATCTGATTGCAACTCTTTCGTATGGCTGCGCCAACCCGGCGCGGGATGCGATGGGAGACGCGGTGGCAGGGGCGGAGGGAATCGAACCCGCAACCTCCGGTTTTGGAGACCGGCGCTCTAGCCTAGTTGAGCTACACCCCTGCAGGACCGGTGCCGCACCCGGAGCGGCCGGGCACGGCGGGCCGCGTTGGGAAGTAGAAAGAACGCGACGGGGCTTATGTCAAGTCTGATGACGCGGCTGCATCTGTTCCGCAGTGCGGCATGGGACGCTATATGGCGCCACGTATGACATGTGACCAATGCTCCTGAGCACCCTCCCCAGCCCGCGCGTGCCATTATCCGGGCAGGCGGCCGCCGGTGCGCGCCGCCGCCGGGCATGGTGGATTGCGGGGTCGGTGCTGCTGCACACGCTGGTGCTGGCGGGGCTTCTCGTCGTCCGCCGGCAGGAGCCGGAGCAGCCGATGGCTCCGTCCTACGAACTGCTGTTCGACAATGGCGGGTCGGCCACGCCGCCTACGTCCGAGCAGGCTGCGATGGACTCGGCGCCCCCGTCGGCGCCGGCCGACTCATCCTCCCCGTTGGACTCCCAAGCTGCACCGCCGCCGGCGCCAACGCCGTCTGAGCCGCAGCAGCTTGCGGCGGCGCCTCCGGTGCCGGTGCCCGATGCCGCCC
>CAXTOB010000876.1:0-2092 GCA_964245505.1 uncultured Acetobacteraceae bacterium
GGTGAGGGTGGGTCCCGTAACGTGGCCACCAATGCCGCCAATGCCCGCAGGCTGCCCGGCGTGAACACCAGCGCCGGACCTGAGGCCGGGGGCGCCGTGCCCGCCGGCTCTGCATGGCGCGCTGGAAGGAGCTGCCGGCCTCCGTCAACGCCCTCGATCACAAGGCAGGGTTCGCCCCGAGATCGCGTCCGCCGCACCACTGTCGCTAGTTGGCCAAATAGCGGGTGATGGACCGCCGTGACCCGCACACGTTCGACGTGGCAGGAACCGGCCTGCTCAGTTTGATGGCGGGATGAACCGCCGCTACGAGCGGGGCAGCATCCTGATCACCTCCAACCGCGCCGTGGGGGACTGGGGAACGGTGCTGGGCGACCAGGTCGTAGCCACCGCGATCCTGGACAGGCTTTTGCACCACAGCCACGTGCTGACCATACGCGGCGACAGCTACCGGCTGCGCGAGAAGCGCCGCTCGGGGCTGCTCAAGGCAACACCCGCACCGGCACTGGCCGGGGCATCACAGTAACAGGGGTGGATGGGTTCTCAGTGTCGCCCCTGGATGGGTTTCTGATGTCGTTTGACAGCAAAGACTTCCTTCCGAATTTCGGCCTTCAAACCCCGCATAGTGAGAGGTTTGCCCTCGGCCCGGCACTGCGCAGCGTAGTTCTCGCTCGCGACAGCCCCGGCGGTGTGGGCGAGTTCTTCACGCTTCGAGGCGTGGCCCATTGTCGTGTTTCCTTAAAAGTATGCGGCGGCTTCTGTTGGAATTAGCGCCGGGGCGGGGTCGTCTAGGCTAATCAAGCAACCCGCCGGTGGTATCTTGGCTGTCACTTGCCATTGGTAGGCTCCTTCATGTGCTCCTGCGCGATGTCTTGATACAGCGAGAACAGCAGTTCTTGCGCCTGCATCGCCTTGGCGTGCCACACAGGATTCATTTCAATGGCTGGATGCTCGCCCAGCCGCACTCCAACCTCGTCGCATAGGACGCTCGCCATGTGCATCGCCTCATGACAGCCAAACGTGCCAGGGGCGAACAAAGCTGGATCACGGTCGGCGGTGTTGTCACTCGGCATCGCCTGGTTCTCCAAAAAGAGCGTCATACGCCGCCAGCGGCGCAAACAGGGTAGTATCTGTGCTGCCGCTCACGCCTGCCTCGCCATGTCTTGGGTTGCGGTGAACAGGTCGAGGGCCTGCAGCAGCCCCGTCCGCACGTCCACTTCCGGTTCCGGCCTCTGCGCCAGGATTAGGATGCCCCTGCCGGCCAGCACCAGATTGACGGCCTCAATCATCAAGGCGTGCGGGATAGCAGCCGACGTGGCGTCGTTCGTCAACAGCCACATGCGGGCGATGGGCGCTAGGTTCCGGTATGACACTATGCAGCGGTGCGGGTAGCCGTCTATCTGCCCTGGCGCCAAATCGGGTACGTTGGGGTCCAGGCTCTTGCCACCAAGGCCGTAGATGGTGCCTGGGAAGCTGGTCATTCGGAGCCTACTGGCTTCCATGGTCCGATACAGGCGACTTCACGCCGGATCATCCTTCCGCCGCGTGCGCCAAGTCTCTGCAGTGCTGTCCCAGACAGCCGAACGCCCAGCAAGATCGCAGAATGCCTTGAGGACTGCCTCATGCACGCGAAGGCTTCCTTCTGTTATCCCTACAATGGCTACGTCCAGCTTGGCTTCTCGTAGGGACCGCACCGCCTTCTCACTGCCGAACCCGTTCTGCCAGTTGAGCAGGTAGAGCAACACGCCGGCGCCTCTCCTTATCTCGGCTTGGCTGGGTTCAGGTGGCTGTCTTGCCATCATGAACCCTGCTTCCGCAGCCGCACCCCCGGCGCGTCTCCATTGGTGAATTCGACGCCAGCCTCTTCCAAGGCGGCGCGGATAGCGGCAATGGGATCAGTTAAGTCTCTGCGTTGTTGCATGGTCATAACCCGTCCAGTTTGCTCGAACGTGCGTACCATCTGATACGACGTGTCGCTGAAAGCGCCCAACCGCTCTATGCTCCAGCCCAGCAACAACCGAGCAGCCTTCATTTGATCGGGCGTCATCGGCCCAGCTTTCGTAGGCGCACTCCCGGCGTGCGCGCCGTGATGAAT
>CAXTOB010000877.1:0-1062 GCA_964245505.1 uncultured Acetobacteraceae bacterium
GTACCAGTCGGGCCGCCAGTCGCCAGGGTCCACCCCCGCCGCCGCGTCCAGCAGGCGCATGACGATGGCGGGATCGGTCACATTGGCCTCGATCAGTGCATCGGCCTGGCGCAGCCGCAGCTCCGCCGAGTCCGCGCGGAAGCGCGACGCCGTAGCCAGCGCCTGGGCACGCGCCACCGGGTCGGCGGTGGCAGTGGCGGCGAACACCTCCGCCGCTGCCGGGTCGTTGCTGTCCAGGCGCAGGTCGGGCAGGCGCCGCCAAGCGCCCTCCAGCCCGGCCGGCGCCACATCGGGCGGGTTGCGCTCCCGCAGGAACACCGCGCTGTCGGCGGAGGGCAGGGGCGCCGTACGCGACACGATCTCGCGCAGGACGCCCAGCAGTTGCGCGCCCATGTCCTCGGCATCGGGAAAGCGGGCGTCGGGCTGCTCCGCCGTCGCCTTCTGCAGGAAGCGATACAGGCTTTCGTTGTCGGCCAGCGGCAGGCCAAGGCGCAGCGGGATCTGGACTGGCGCCACGCTCGGCAGAGTGGCGGTCACGACCACATCCACCCCCGTCACCCCAGCCGGCGCTGTGCCGGAGAACACGCGCCGCCCCGGCTCGAACGACAGCCAACCCGGCAGCGCCCCACCGCCGGGCAACGTGGCGCGCAGGGCCGCCTGCGCGCTGGACCCGGCGGCCTCCAGCACTGCGACCGGCACGGAATACAGCAGCGCGTTCGGCGGCGGCAGGGCATGGGCGTAGCGGTTGGTGTTGTCAAAATCCATCAGCAGCACCGCCAGGGTGCGGCCGATGGTATAAAGGTCGGACACGGCGATGGGATCGTCCCCGGCCTCCGGCGCCTGGTAGCCGACGGTGCCGTAAACGTCGCCGCCGGGGTCGCCGATCCGGCGCACGGCGCCCATGTCGATCAGCTTCACGTCGTCGCCCTCAAGCATGACGTTGTCCGGCTTGAAGTCGCAATAAACCAGCCCCTGCCCGTGCAGGTAGGCGAAGGCAGGCAGGATACCGAGGATGTAGGACACCGCCTCCGCCGGCGGCAGCGGCCCGTGCTCCCGGCGGAT
>CAXTOB010000877.1:1072-2091 GCA_964245505.1 uncultured Acetobacteraceae bacterium
CCTTCAGGGTGCGCCCGCCGACGTATTCCATGACGATGTAGGACTCGGCCTGGTGCGTCACGAAGGTGTAGATTCCGACGATCTTGCCGTGCTTCACCGCTGCGAGGAACTGCCGCTCGGCAATCGCCGCAGCGGCCGCGGCCTCGTCCTTGCTGTTCAGCAGGCCCTTCAGCACGACCCAGCGGTTCAGCCCGGTGTCCATCGCCAGATAGATCCAGCCCAGCCCGCCGAAGGCGATGGGGCCGCGCACCTCATACTGCCCGGCCACCACGTCCCCCGCCCGCAGCGCCGGACGGAAGCTGTACTCGGCGCCGCAGTTCGAGCAGAACCGCTTGTCCGGGTTCACCTTGTTCTTGCAGTTGGGGCAGAAGCACTTGTCCGCCGGCACCCTCGGGTCGGCCAGCACCAGGCTGAGCGGGTCGGCGGAGGGCATCACCGGCATCTGCACCAGCCCGCCGCCCAGCGCGCGGCGGCGGGTGCTGCTGCCGCGGGTTCCCCGGGTGCCCCGCCCGGATACGCCGGTCGCCGCAGTGGCGGCAGCGGTGCCGACCGTGCCAGTTGACGGCTGCGGCCGGCGCGCGCCGGTGACCCGGCCGGTGCGGACGTAGCCGCCGGTGCGGGCGACTTGCCGCGAGGAGGAGGTGACCGTTGTCGCGGGTGCAGCAACCTCCGCCGGACGGCCGCAGGTGTCGCAGAACCCGTCCTCGATCGTGCCGGTGCAGCCGGGTGCGCCGCATGGGATGCCTGCCATTGCGTTACCTCACAGAAACCGGGGGGCGTGCCAGCCCCGCCTCATAGGCCGCCAGCAGCCGGCGCCCGGCGGCGAGGTCGGCAGGGCCGCCGAACAGGGCCGTACGCAGTTCGGCGGCTATGCCGTCCAGCGCCGGGTCGGCGCCGGGGTGACGCGCGCGATGCTTGGCCTGCAGGGCGCCAAAGCGTCCGCGCAGGTCGTCGCGCTGGGCGAGCCTGGCTGCGGCGTCGTCGAGCACCGCCTTGCTGAAGTCCGCATGGGGCACGAA
>CAXTOB010000878.1:0-2078 GCA_964245505.1 uncultured Acetobacteraceae bacterium
GATCTGTACGCTCCTCCACCACCCCGTGCAGGGCGGTGCAGCGTTCGATCATGTCCACGACCTGTTCGTTCTCCCAGCCGCGCCGCCCGACCAGCACCAGCCGGGGAGCGGCGGGTCCGAGACGCTCCACCAGCCGGCGCCAGATGTGCAGCGGCAGCAGGTGGTTCTTGCGCGGCTCGATGGTGCCCAGGAACACAAAGTAAGGCTGGCCGGCTGCCTCGTCCCGGCCTGGCCCACCGACGCGGAGGGCAGGGGCGTCAATGCCTAGCGGAGCCACCAGCACGGGCGTTCCCCGCCCGGCCCGGTCCAGCCAGGGCTGCAGGCTGGCGGCGGTGGCGGCGCTGTTCACCAGCACGCCGTCGGCCAGGTCCGCCACCGTGCGGATGCGCCGCTCGTGCCGGGCTGGCTCGGCGGGGCGGGCGTATTCCGGGAACTCGATGGGGATCAGATCGTGCACCATGCAGACGAAGCGGGCGTCGTAGCGGCGCTTCGCTTCCTCGATCAGGGCCGGGCGGTCCAGGTGATGGTGGGACATGTTCAAGTAGGTCGTGCGCCCGTCCTGCCGCGGCGCCAGCATGAGTTGCCCGCGTAGGAACGCCGGTCCCAGCAAGGCGCGGCCCGCCCGGCGCACGACGTCGGCCGGGACGTCGCCGCCGCGCCAGCGCCGGGCGGCCACGTCCAGGAAGTGCCGCACCGGCTCCGTCGGCAGGCGGCCGAACCGGCCCAGCGGGTGCAACGCCGCGAACTGGAGTTGATCCGGGCAGCGTTCCAGCAATCCCTCGGCATAGGCCAACTCGACCCGGTCGATCCCCGTGGGGACGGCATGGGAAGCCCGGGACAGCAGGCGGGACACGTCCAGGATCAGGCGATGGGTCACGGAGGCGACTTCTAAGCGGGCTTGGGCGGCCTGTCACACAGATGGCCTGCGGCCGTGCCAGGCCGCCCAAGCCTGCTTGTACTAACTGCCATTTGCTTTGACCGTTCTGGCGTTGGCGGCCTTTGCAGAGCAAACAAGCTTCAGCGCTTTCTGCCACAACCCAATGCTGCAGGGAGGCGTATGGCGCTTCGCTTGTACGCCCTACGGTGCTCATCGGAAAACGGTCAAGGCAGAGGACGGTTGGTATTAGTTCTACACCGAAATGACGACCCGCCGTGGATGAAAGATGCCCCATGCTGGGAGGCGGATCACGACCTTCGCAACGCTTTCTATTTAGCTATTTACCTGTGCGCAAACCTTCAAAGGTTTACTTAGGCCTTGGACATAGCCTGCGCCAGGATGCTCCCGAGCCCATCAGCGCTGCAGTCCTGGGCGACGCCGGGCGGCTGGCCGATGCCCCAGACCAGGTAATCGGTGCGCCGGTCCGTCACCTCCAGCGCGGCGAAGGCACCGGGTAGGCTGGGCTGATGGTCGCCATACACCGCAAGCCATCCGGCGCCGGCCGCCCGCAGCGCGTCCGTCAACACCGGCAGCATCGCATCCACGCCGCGCATCGCATCCATCCAGCCGGCCAGTTGCCCGGCCTCCGCGACGCCGGCCAGCTCCGGCGGCAGCGCGGCGGGGTCGCCGGTCCAGGGGCCGTGCGAGGCCATGTTGATCACGAACACGAACACCCGCGGTCCCATCTCCCGCACCAGCCCGGCCACGACCGCCGCCAGTTCGGCGTCCCCCGGATAGTGCCCGGCCGGCGCACGGCGGAACGCCTCCGGGCCGACGAAGCGGTCGAAGCCGAGCCGCGGCATGACATGCTTGCGGCCATAGAAGCCGGGGTCGAAGGGATGGACGACCACCGTGCGATAGCCCGCCGCCCGCGCCGCACCGGCAATGCTGGGCAGGCCGCCGCGGGCAAACGCCTCATATGGGTTGAAGCGGTCCAGTCCTAACGCCGGTTCTCCCACGCCGGTCAGCACCGCGAATTCGGATCGGACGGTGTTGGCGCCCCAGCACGGCACATCCAGCTTGCCGTGGCGGACGGCCCCGGCGAGCAGGGCGGACCAGTGGGGCAGGGCGCCGGCCAGGGCGGGATGCACCCGGGCCGGGTCCATGAACGACTCGGCCTGTACTACGAGGATCGGGCCGG
>CAXTOB010000879.1:0-2077 GCA_964245505.1 uncultured Acetobacteraceae bacterium
CGCTGCCGGCATAGGCGGCTGTGGCGTCCAGCAGCGTCGTCGGCGCGTAGCCGCCCTGCAAACCCGGCAGGATGGCATAGACGGGAGCCTGCGCCAGCGTCGGCTGCGCCGCGACCGCGCCGGCCGGCGCGGCGCCGAGGGTGAGCAATGGGCTGTAAAGCACGTCGGTGGAACCGCCACGGCCGGAGATGAACCCCTGGCTCTGCAGTTGCGTCCCGCCATCGATCAGGATCTCGCCGCCGCCGCCCGTGAGCGTGCCGCCGCCGCGCAAGTCCAACGTCGAGCCGGCGTCGCCCTGCACGTCGATCGCGGCAAGACTGACCGATTGCTGACCGAACCGGGCGCTGGCGCCGTACACGGCTGACGTGAACTTCAGCTGCTGACCGTCGAAGGCGTAGGTCAGCCCGTCCGTCGTGCCGCCGAACGGGATGGTGGCGCCGTCCGCGCTGACCGAGATGGTGCTGCCCGACAGAAGGTCGATGCGGGCGCCCGGCGTCGGCGTGTCGGGCAACCCGGCATAGGCGGCCCCCGATTGCGGGCCGAGGTTGACCGTGCCCAGCGGCGCATCGAGCACGCCGCCCCCCTCGATGGTTTCGCCGAGGAACGTCATCTGGCCGAAGACGGAGTAGGGCGTCTGCTGGCCACCCTCGCCGGCGCTGGTGATAGTGAGCAGGCTGTCGGCGTAGTACGAGGTGGACGGGTCCTGGTGGGCCGGCTTGGCGCCGGAGACGAAGCCGGCGCCGATCACGGCGGAAACTCCGGTATCGGGGTAGATCCGCGCCGCCGACAGGGTGAGGTCGCCGGTCGTGACCAGCGAGTCGACCGCCAGCGTCAGGCTGTTGGTCGAACTGGTCGCGGTGGGGATGGACGCGGTGCCCGACGATGGCGGAACGAAACGGATATCGCCGGCGCTGGCCAGGTCCACCGTGTTGAACCCCGGAGAATCCACGGCCGTCAGGATGGTGCCCTGCCCGGTATAGGTCTCGGTGCCGGACACACCGAACCGGACGTTGCGGGACAGGTCGATCTGATCCGCACTGACGGTGAACGTTCCGGCGGCGCAGCCATGCGATCCGGACAGGCAAGGCTGGTATTTCTTGGACGGCTCCGCCACCGCACCCTGGTCGTTCAGGCCGGGAATAAGGTTGTCCGCGTAGCTGGTGAGGAGGTTTGCAGCGCCGGACAGCGAAACGTAGGGAGCGGCGATCGACACGTTGCCGGTTTTCGTTGCGTCCGAGAAGGCGAACGCCGTCAGGATTGCGCTCTGGCGGAGGCTCAGGGAAACGCCGGACGACGTCCCCCCATCGAACACGATCTGGTCGCGGGCGAGCAGGAACAGGTTGCCGAAGCCGCCGGCGCTGATCTGCTGCTGGCTGACCGCCGCCTGCCCGGCCAGCCCCGGCTGACGCAGGAAGCTGCCGTCACCCGGACCCAGATCCGCCGGCAGGAGGTCGGGCAGGCTGTCCGTGCTCACCACGATCCGGCGCGGCGCAAAGAACAGGGCCGGGATGACCGATGATTTCTGGCCGTTGGCCGGGTCGGGAATCGCCGGCACCTCCATCTCGATGCCCAGCGTGCCGCCCTCGGCCGACACACCACCGGCGGGGGCGGCAATCGTGCCGTCCAGGTAGATGCCGCTGCTGGACGAAAAGGAGATCGTACCGCCGTTGCTGGCGACATCCACCCGGCCGCCTGCTTGAAGCCCCTGGCCCGCGAGCGCCGCCGGCAGCGAGTTCTGGCCCAGGGTCCCCAGATCGAGGCTGGCGCTGGCGCCGGCGGCCGACAGGGTGGCGCCGGGGCGGACGAAGATAAAGGCGTCGGTGGACGCAAGACCAGTCTCGAAAGCGCTGGGACCGGTCGGCGCACCGATGATGATGGAGCCGCCTTGCGGCACCGCCCCGAACGCGGACCCGTTCTCCGCCTGCGCCGCGTAGGCGGCGCCGGAGACGTCGAGCTTCGCCGTGCCGCCGATCCAAACCGACAACGCGGCCCGCTTGGCCGCCGGCAGCTGGGAGAACGGCGCGTTCTGGCTGGTGTTGAGGACCGAGATCGTGCCGGACGGCGCGGTAACCGTGCC
>CAXTOB010000880.1:0-2075 GCA_964245505.1 uncultured Acetobacteraceae bacterium
ACGGACGGCGGCGCGGCGCCGCACGGCCGGACTGTCGCCGCGGTCCACCGGCGGCCTGCTGCTGCGCGCGGTCATGCTGTTCGTGGTGCTGGAGGCTGTGGCCTACTATCTCAACACCGACCGGGGCGTGCCCTGGATGTTCGGCCTGTTCGCCTTGCTTGTGGTCGCCATGGACTATGCGCTGAAACGGACCAAGTGGGGCCGCTCGATGACCGCAGTCGGCGGAAACCGGGAGGCCGCACGCCGGGCCGGGATCAACGTCACCGCAACCTACGTCAGCGCGTTCGTGCTCTGCTCGGTGCTGGCGGCAGCGGGCGGCGTGCTCTCAGCGGCGCGGCTGGCATCTGCCAGTCAGCAGGCGGGCACGGGCGACGTGAACCTCGATGCCATCGCGGCAGCGGTCATCGGCGGCACGTCGCTGTTTGGTGGGCGGGGCAGCGCCTACTCCGCGTTGCTCGGGATCATCGTCATCCAATCCATCGCCAGCGGGCTGACGCTGCTCGATCTGTCGTCATCGCTCCGTTACATGATCACGGGTGCGGTGCTGGCACTGGCCGTCATTGTCGACTCCCTCGCGCGCCGGTCGCGCGCCTCACACGGCCGCGGCTAAAAGGGCACAGCTATGAGCGAGGACTTGTCGGGCAAGGTCGCCGCCATCACCGGCGCCGCGTCCGGAATCGGGCTTGCCTGCGCCCGGGCGCTGATCGGGGCCGGCGTGCGTGTTGTGCTGGTGGACCGGGACGAGGCGAGGCTGCGCGAGGTTTGCGCCGAGTTGGGGCCGGATGCGGTCCCGCTGGTAGTGAACCTGCTTGACCCCGCCAGCGTGGCGACCATGGTGCCCGGCATCCTAGAGCGCACCGGCAAGCTCGACATCTTCCACGCCAACGCCGGGTCCTATGTCGGCGGCGACGTGCATGGCGGCGACCCGGACGCCTGGGACCGGATGCTCAACCTCAACATCAACTCGGCGTTCCGCACCATCCACGCGGTGCTGCCGCACATGGTCGAGCGGGGCAGCGGCGACATCATCGTCACCAGCTCGGTCGCCGGATTCATCCCGGTCGTTGTGGAGCCGATCTACACGGCGTCCAAGCACGCGATCCAGGCCTTCGTCCACACACTGCGGCGCCAGATGATCAAGCATGGCATACGCGTGGGAGAGGTGGCGCCCGGCCCCGTGGTGACGGCACTGCTGAGCGACTGGCCCAAGGAGAAGATGGACGACGCGCTGGCCCGGGCCAGCCTGATGCAGCCCGAGGAGGTGGCGGAGGCCGTGCTGTTCATGCTCACCCGGCCGCGCAACGTGGTCATCCGTGACCTCGTCATCCTGCCGCAGAGCGTGGACCTTTAGGGCATGGAAGGGGTCATCGGGGTAGATATCGGCACGCAAAGCACCAAGGCGGTGCTGGTCGGACCCGGCGGCGCCATCCTGGCCCAGGCCTCACGCAGCTACGCGCCGGATACGCCCCGCCCCAACTGGGCCGAGCAGTGGCCGGACGTTTGGCTTCATGCCGTGGAGCAGTGTGTCGCGGAGGTCGCACGCACACGGGATGTGGACGTGAAGGCGCTGTGCGTTTCGAGCCTGTATGGCGGTTCCGGCATCCCCGTGGACGAGGCGTTGCAGGCGCTGCATCCCTGCCTGATCTGGATGGACCGCCGGGCGGAGGCGCAGGTGGCTTGGGTGAAGTCCCATGTGGACCTGCAGCGGCTTGGCGCCATCAGCGGCAATGGCGTGGATAGCTACTACGGCTACACGAAGATGATGTGGCTGCGCGACGAGCGGCCGGAGGTGTGGGCGCGCACGGCGCTGCTGCTGCCGCCCAATGCCTACGTCATCCATCGGCTGACCGGACAGATCGCGGTTGACCACTCCTCGGCCGGCAACATCGGCGGGATTTACGATCAGGCGGCGCGGGGGTGGTCGCATGAGATGCTGGATGCGCTCGGCATCCCGGCGCGGATGATGCCGGAACGGCTGGTGGCGTCCTCGGACGTGGTAGGCGGCCTGCTGCCGGAGGTGGGGGCGCGGCTTGGGCTGCCGGCGGGCATGCCGGTGGTCGCGGGCGGGGTGGACG
>CAXTOB010000881.1:0-2074 GCA_964245505.1 uncultured Acetobacteraceae bacterium
ATCCCCATCCAATCCGACCGCGTCCGCCGCCGCTCCCCCTTCGCCCGCACGTTCCCCGCCAGCTGGATGGCCCCGCCCGCCCGCAACAGCCGCTCCGTAAGAGTAGTCTTGCCGGCGTCCGGGTGGCTGATGATGGCGAACGTGCGGCGACGGGAGATTTCTTCGGCGGGGGTCATAAAGCAGGAACTTTCGATGGATGAGCCGTGTAGGCAGCAATATGGCGACGATAGGTTACGTCAGCAGCCTCGATCCAAACAGTCCGGACACCGGATGGCGTGCCATCGAGCGCAGACATCGCCCATTCGAATACCAATATAGGGCCAACAGGACCAACGTCCCCGATCCTCAGCAATGTCGTGATGAGGTGCCGCTTCAGGACCTCGACAGGTGCCACAAGCTGCTGAACCCGGAAGCCTTGTGCAAGGAAAAACCAGGCTTTGTGACTGCAACACTTAAAAAAGACATTTAAAAAAAACAGCTCAAAATCCAGTCTCGGTAAACTTCGTAGAGCAAACGCGCTAGTCCCACCTGCTTCGATCACAGTCCAGGAACCCGATCGAATGCCATGCCGCACTCAAGATAAAACCAACCCTAAGCCGGGCTTGTGTCAATAGTAGTGACCTCGCTGTCACCGCCCAGCGACCAGCCCTTCACTCATTACAGTATCCAGCATCAACGCATCCTGATGCTGTCGGAAGCCGTGGGCCTGCACGGCTCCCCCACCTCGCACGTCCATCGAACCTGCCATCTCACATCCTCCGTCAAACCCCGCCACAAACGCAAAGCGCCGGGGTCTAACCCCGGCGCCCAAGCACTTCCAGCAATGATCCCCGCGTTACCGCGAGTAGAACTCCACCACCAGATTCGGCTCCATTGTCACCGGGAACGGCACGTCCGTCAGCTTCGGCGCCCGCCCGAACCGGCCCTTCATTGCCCGATGGTCCACTTCCAGGTAGTCGGGCACGTCCCGCTCCCCAGACTGCGACGCGTCCAGAACGACGGCCAACTGCTTCGACTTCTCGCGCACCTCGATCACGTCCCCGTCTTTAACGAGGAACGACGAGATGTTCACTTTCTTCCCATTTACCGTGACATGCCCATGATTGACGAACTGCCGTGACGCAAACGGCGTGATCGCAAACTTCATGCGATACACGACCGCATCCAGCCGCCGCTCCAACAGCTCTATCAAGTTCTCCGAGGTATCGCCCTTGCGACGCACCGCCTCCTCGTAATACTTACGAAACTGCTTCTCGCTTATGTTGCCGTAGTAGCCCTTCAGCTTCTGCTTCGCCATCAGCTGGATGCCGAAATCCGTCGGCTTCTGCTTGCGCCGTTGCCCGTGCTGGCCCGGCCCATACTCGCGCTTATTGATCGGCGACTTCGCCCGGCCCCATAGGTTCACACCCAGACGGCGGTTGATCTTATACTTACTTTCGGCGCGCTTGGTCATGCGCAGCCTCCTTCATTCTATGTGCGCCGCCCCGTTCAAGCAGGGTCAGGTCGCTTGTTGCACCGGTAGGCCATGCTGCAAGAGTGCAACGCGGCGGGCGCACGCCACAGAAGGCGTGTCCACGTTCCCAGCAGTGAATGGGACCTAATACCGGCCGCACCACCTGTCAACCAAACGCCATCACCGTACGAGCCACCCAGCCGCCAGACACGCCGCAACCAACCCGTTATGTACCATATGCACCACGAACGAGGCTCGCATCGATCCACTGAATTCCCGCGCCAAGCTTAGCACCGCGGCAACCGGCGTCAGTGCCACGAGCAGCCGCCACTCGCCCCCTGCCCCGTGTAGCAGCAGGAACGCCGCTCCTGTCGTCAGTCCTGTCCCCCACGCACCCCACCGATGTCGCAACCCAACCCAAAGCCAACCGCGGAAGAACATCTCCTCCGCAACCGGCGCCCCAATCACCATTGTAGCTATGAACCAAAGCGCATACCCGCCGCTTCCAGCTGGAGGCCCAACCACCTCCGGGGTAGCGCGTTCTAGGAAATCATGCACCGCGGGTGAAACCGCCGCCAGCCCAACCTGCGCCGCATCCAGCAACAGCGCGCACGCTACAAG
>CAXTOB010000882.1:0-2070 GCA_964245505.1 uncultured Acetobacteraceae bacterium
ACGCGACATGCCGAAGCCCATCGCCCGTCCGCCGCCAGACTGCATCTGACGCATGAAGAACACCCAAACACCAACCAGCAGCAGCATCGGCACCCAGCTCAGAAGGATATGCAGCAACTGGTTGTCGCTCTCCTCCGGCTTGGCCTGCACCCGCACGCCCTTGTCCGTCAGCCGGCTGACCAGCATCGGGTCTTCCGGCGTGAAGGTCTGGAAGGTCGTTCCATCGGCGCGCACCCCAGAAACGGTGCGGCCCTGGATCGTCACGTCGCGAACACGGCTGGCGTTCACGTCGTTGATGAAATCGGAATAAGCGACGCGGTTGTCCGCATGCTGCGCCGCATTGGGTTGGAAGAAGTTGAACAGTGCCACGAGCAGCAGGGCGATTATGACCCAGAGCGCGAGGTTACGGCCGAAATTGCTCATCATATGATCCTGGCGATCCAGTCATCAAACCCGGGTCCTGGGCGCAGCATTGGATCGAACCCGGCCATTTCTTCCCGGCTCAACATGGGCCGGCGCCACTACTCAGACGTGCAGATAGTGTGTCCCTGCCCACTCCGCATCCCCGTACCCGCTACGCTGTGACGAAAGCGGCAGGTGCGACGGGGCGGGCAGGCCGGAACCAGACGATGGCGCTGCGGCAAGCCGCTGCATCAGGATAGCAGAGATGTGGCACAGCAACGAGTGCACCATTCTTGCGCAGGGTTGGCAAGGTCTGCAACAGGGCTGATGGCAGGACCGAATGCCGCCGCATACGGGCGGCATCGGATCCCAAGGGTCCCAGGCTCATGCCATCGCCCGCACCAGCCAATGCCGTCTGGAAACGGCCATCCCAGTGTTGGCCGAGGCCGACGGCGCCTTCCATCGCCGAAGCCTCGCGGCCGACCAGCCAGCCTGGGCCAAGCCGCCCGGCCGGCATGATGCGGGCGCCGTGCAGCGTGGCATCATGGGCGGCATCGGCGTTCAAGCACACAGATAAACGGCGAAGTCCGGCAGACGGCGGCGGGTATGCTGCGCCCGACAACGTCCAGACCAAGGCCGAAAGGGCGTAAACTCCAACGGGCGCTCTCAGATGTGCCACGCCGCAGGGGTAGATCAGGGCAGACGCCGCCAGCTCTGCTGCCGCTTCACCCTCCGCCGCTGCCCGCGCCGTGCCATACTCCCGTGCCTCTGCACCCAGCCGCAGCGGTTCGACGGGGTCGGACAGCAGGCCGGCCCGCAGGAGTGCGCGCGGAGTCGCGGGGTCAGTATTGCTCGGGTCCTCGACCCACTCGATCCCCTGGGCCTGGAGGGTGGCGCGCAGCCGGACCGGCGGAACCGTCAGGAGCGGGCGGATCAGGCGCATGGAGTCGGTGTGCGCCACTGCCGCCATCCCGGACATCCCGGTCGTGCCGCTGCCGGCAGCCCGGCGCAGCAGCAGCGTTTCGGCCTGGTCCCGCAGGTGGTGGCCCAAAGCCAGGTCGGCCAGACCGGCGTCGCGGCAGGCAACGCCCAAGAGCCTATACCGCGCCGCACGCGCACGTTCGGCCAAGCTGGGACCAAGCGACAAGTCGGCTCGCAGCAGCCGCGCCGGGATGCCTAGCCCGGCCAGCCGCCGCATGGTCAGGCCGGCCTCAGACCCCGACTCCTGCCGTAACCCATGGTCCACGACGCAGGCGAACGGACTTCCCCAGTTCCGCAGCAGCACCGCAAGGGCCATGCTGTCGGCGCCGCCAGAAACCGCCACCGCCATGCGCCTGTCCCGAGCGAATGGGCCGAGCAGCGCCATCATCGCCGCGAATTCAGATGGAGTGATCGGGCCTGCCGACTGCACTGGCATGCGAGTCTAGCGCGCTGCCGCCGACAACCGCTCGCGGCGTGGCGATCCAGGGGTCACGCCCTCAAACCACGCCGCCCCGGATGCGCTACGCCCCGAATGCAGCGCGATGACGGGGCGTCGAAAGTAGGGTGATGAATGCCAGTAAATTAACGGCAGCCCGCACGGTTGCGGACAGTCGCAGCGGCGTCCCGCACTTCAGGGCGCGGCGACGGGAACTCAGCCCGCAGCTTTTCCAGCGTGGCGCACGCTGC
>CAXTOB010000883.1:0-2061 GCA_964245505.1 uncultured Acetobacteraceae bacterium
CGCTGGATGTCGCTGTTCAGCCGCTTCTCCTTCAACACCAGCGTGCCCTGCATCTTCTCGATGAACAGCGGCAGCGTCTCCTTGATCATCCGGAGCACCAGGTTCTCCCGCTCCACCTCATACGTCAGGCCAGCCTGCCGCGCCTGGCTCAACGACACCTGCGCCGCTTTCGTCATCTCCTTGGCACGCGCCAGCTCGTCCTTGACCAGGGCCTGCTGCTGATCCAACGCCGCACGCATGTCGGCCCGCCCCGCCTCGCTCAGGTCCCCCATCCACCGTGTGCAGCCGAGCAGGGCCGAGACGAACCGGCTCTCCAGGCTGTCTTGCCGCAGGCCCCAATCATGCGCCGCCTTCTCCACCCCCTGTACCAGCCGATTGAAGTCCTCGACCGATCCAACCTTAGGCACCGGCGGCAGTGCCGGCACCGGAGCCTCTTTCGGCTTACCATCGGCATCCGACATTGCTTCGGTCGTAGCGGTCCGGTCCGGTCCTTGATCCTCCATGATCAGCGCCTCCAATTCGGCATCGCCGGCAACCAGGCGGCCGGGATCTCGCCAAAGAACTTCGGCAGCTCGTCCTCCCAGAAGATTTCTACCCGCGACTGGTCGAAGAACGATACCGGCTCCTGTCCCGGCTTGACCGCGCCCCGCATCGCCTCCGTGAACGTGAGGCCCCGGTCGTTGACCGCGGACATGCACAGCAGGCTTGGGAAGAAGACCAGCTTGGCACCCAGTCCCAAGGCACCCATGAACACCTCGCTGCCGATCACCTCCGCAAACGCCGCCTCCATCGAGCGGCCCGACCGGATAAGGCCCGCATTGAGGAGGAGCACCGTCGCCTCCGGCATGAACAGGCCGCCATCCATCGAGAGCTTGAGGTAGTCCAGGTCCGCCACGTCAGGGCCAAGCACCTGGACCGACGTCACCTGCACGCCCCGGCGGGCCAGGGTGCGGACCAGCCGGGCCTCCTTCGCCAACTGCCGCACCAGCGGATCACCCCCAGCCATGTCCAGGACCACATCGAACCGGCCCCGCGCCTGCTCGTCGAACCGCTCCTCCAGCCACAGCCGCTTGTCCTCGGGATCGCCCGTTGGCGGCCGGAGGGCATCCGGGTGGAACGTGTTCAGGCTGTGGGTCTCGTTCTGCCGGTCGGCGTTCCACACCTTCAGCGTCGCACCCTTACCGCGGCAAAACTGCACGATGGTGTTGGCCGCCGTCGTCTTGCCCACCCGGCCACGCCCGCTCACCACGACCGCCACCGCGTCCGCCTTCGGGGATTGCCCCTCGGACTGGACTGGCGACGCATCGGCGTAGTCAGGCGGCGACGGCTCAACGGCGGGCTTCGAGAGATCGTCCATGGTGCTTCTCCTCTTGGTGTTGCCGCGGATGCGGCGGTTCTGGCCGGGCCTCACTTGCCTCGGTCCATTTCACGGGCGGTGCGGATGATGCGCGCCACCTGCTCGGCGACGTGCCGGAGCATCGTCTTGCCGTTGTAGAAGACGTGGCCAGGCGCGACCGGCACTCCCGCCGGGTCAACGGTGGCGAACTCGGGTTCGGTCGCCGGCGCACCGCCCACAACCATCACCTGCCTTGATGGGCTGGAAGGCGGTGCTGGTAGCTGCACGACTTCTTGGGGCCGCCAGTCCGGCGATATGCGGGATGGCGGCTTGCTGGGCTTGAGCAGCTTTGCTGCCGCCTCTGCCGATACATCCCGTGCTACCCGCACCCAAGTCATGCGTATGTTGTCAGCGCCCGGTGGCCGGGCTTTGCCGTCCAGGACGCCGTCCTCCTCCATGTCGAGAGTCAGTTCGGCCCAGAGGCAGGGGGCAGCCATGCGAAGCGCCTCAATCGCCGCGTGATGGGCACGGAGCCACGCATAGACCGCACTGCGGCCCTGATAGGGTCTGACTTTCTTCTTCGGGATGAGCCGAGGGCGCTTGTCATCGTTCATGCGGGCACCCTGGACGGGGATTTTGCGAACGGGCCACACGCAAGGCGCAAACGCAGAAACGTCGGCTGTCCCGTTGGGTCCGCACGGCTGGCGCACTGCTCGCGCACGCGC
>CAXTOB010000884.1:0-2052 GCA_964245505.1 uncultured Acetobacteraceae bacterium
AGACGGGGTCCATCGGCAGGGCGCCCTGTTCCTCGAACAGCACTTCGTAGTGGTCCACCCCGTGCCGGGCGGCCATGTGGGCGCGTATGGCGTTGCGGTGGTCTGGGGGCTGGAAGCCTGGGGGGTTGAACCAGGTGTCTTCCACGAGGGCCTGGGTTGGGCTGCTGGGGAGCACGTAGGTGAAGTGCGCTGCCCGGGCGGGCCTGGCGCCGGGTTGGGGGGGGCGGAAATCCATCAGCGTTGCGGCGCCTGGGTCGAACACCGGGCGGTCGGTGCGGATTTCCTGGCCTAGAAACGCCTGGGTCAGGCCGTGGCGGCCGATGCCTGGCGGGCGGCGGGTGTCGAAGGCCAGGGTTGCGCGTATCGTGCGGTCTGGCAGGGTTATCGTTGCCGCGTCTTGTCCGTCCCTGGCTTCGGCGTGGACGCCGAGCTGCAGCTCGATGTGCGGGGCGGCGCGGATACGCTGCAGGGCCAGGCGGTAGAAGGCATCGGCGGCGATGGATTCGTAGCGTAGGCCGGGCGATGCCAGCGTGACCTGGCGTGCTTCGGAGGCGACGGACCAACGGTCCCAGCGGCCTGTTACGGCCTCGGCGAAGGGATGGGGCCGCAGCGTCCAGCCAGACCAGGTGCGGTCGCGGCGATACTCGGTGCGCGGCTCGGCCAGCAGGACGCGCAGCCCGGCAAAGCGGGGGGCGGCCAGCCGGACTGCGAGGCTCAGGCCGGCTAGGCCGGCGCCTAGGATGGCGATGTCGTATTCTGGCGGGCTGGATGGGTCGTGAGCGGGACGCCTGGGCGCCATGGTGGGTTCCGTCATGAGGTGGGGCGTTGCGGTAGGCTGAAGCTGGGCGATGGTGCATCCGTCAAGGCTGGGCTGCTGGCGATGAGGATCTGACGTGCTGGGCGGGCGGGCTGCTTGTTTCGTGGCGGCGGTTTAATGGTTTGATGATGCGGTGGCTGCTGGGCTGGCTGGTGATGCGGCGGGACGTTGTTAGCCTGGCGCGGTGCTTGCCCTCTCCCTCACCCCGGCCCTCTCCCAGAGGGAGAGGGAGTAGGTAGCGGCTTTCTGGTGGGACGGCCATACAAGCCGCTGTTTACGTGGGTGGGACGGTTGGCGTTTTCCAACAATTACTGCGTCAGCCTGACGTTTTTGGCCGACTCGCAACAAAGAATAACCTGGGTCAGTTATTTTTGCTCGGCTTCTTGAATTGGTCCGGCATGGCGCGGGAATTGATCGGGATTGCAAAAGTTACGTTTCCAACATAATATTATGGAAACCAGGATGCTACCGTCATGCTCCACCAGCTCGTCCCCGGCCGCACCATCACCGAAGCCTTGCTGACGGCGATCGCGCATAGCACGGAGCCGATGGCGCTGTCCGACCCGCATCTCCCGGACCATCCCATCATCGCCGTGAACCCGGCGTTTGAGGCCATGACCGGCTACCCGGCTGCGGAGATCGTTGGGCGCAACTGCCGGATGCTGCAAGGGCCGGAAACGGATCCGGAGACGGCGCGCGGACTTCGACGGATCATTGCGGCCGGCGAGGGTTGCGTCGAGTGGATCGTGAACCATCGCAAGGATGGCGCTGCGTTCTGTAACCTGCTGTTCATCTCGCCGGTGCGGGACGGGCAGGGGCGGATCATCCACTACTTAGCCAGCCAGTATGACACCGGCCGGGGGCTGCCGGTGCGGTTGTCAAAGGTGCACTTTGGCCGGGCGCATATGCCGGCGGAGATCGTGGTGGAGTTCGAGCGGCTGGTGCATGAGATCGCCGTGGCCGCCGGGGATGGACCTGACCATGCCCGGAAGCTGGAGAAGGTTGTGGCCGCGGCGCGGCGGCTGGCGCAGGTGAGCACGGCTTTGGCGCCAGGGGCGGCTTAGAAACCTTTTGGGAGCCGGGCAGGGATACGTGATCCGGGTCGTTTGCTGCGGACGTCCGCGTATCCTCGCGGACTTGTTTTGAACAGACGCTGGATGATGTTGCACAGCAACATCGGCGCGCTTACCAAAGGGCATGGCATCCGACTTCCCCAGTACGAGCATGCCCGAGAG
>CAXTOB010000885.1:0-1755 GCA_964245505.1 uncultured Acetobacteraceae bacterium
GGGATCGGGATTGAGGTGGATGCGGGCTACGTCGAGACCATGCGCGCCCGGTTGGCGGAGGACGCGGGCACGCGCCGGGTCGTGCTGAATGCGGAGGAGATGGACAGCCTGCTGCACAGCCCTTCGTCTTTGCCAGCCAACGCCCGCGCATTTATTGGTGGCTTGCAGGACCGGCTCAACAAGACGGCGGGCGTCCTGGCGCTGACAGGCACAGATCTGGCGCAACTGCGGCAACCCTCGGCCGGGTTGATGGATGGCGGCTGGGGGCCGCGGTTGGAAGCGGCATTTGGACGTCACCTTGGCCCTTGATGGGATCAGCAACGGCCAAACGGCCGGTCGTTTTATGACTCCGGCGGCTTGGGATCTGCCGTTCGGACCAATGTCTCCGGTGCGAAACAAGGACGAATGTGCCGTACTGCCGGACAGATCAGACGATTTCGGGACTGTAGCCACGCGCTTCGTTTTCTCTGCGCTTCTGTCCGTGTTTTCAATTTGTGTTTTGTTTGGGTCGAACTCCAGCCCCCCTAGCCTCGGCAAAGTAATAGCGCCGGCGCTGGTGTTTCTGATCTATCAGACTCTGATTGCATGGCGCACGATGTGGCAATCTAAGCCGCCTCAAACGTAAGGGCCCTTTAGCCCGACCGCGCCGCCGTCAGCCGCCATGCCGGGTCCGGTTGCGCCAGGTCGCGCTCGAAGGTCCACACGTCGTTGATCTCTGTCACCGCATCGGTCCCGTGCACCGGGCGGCCGTCGCGGTCCCGGGTTTCCGAAATCTGGTCCGACACCAGGCGAACCGTGATTGCGCCCACCGTGCCGGTCAGCGCCGCCTGCTCGATGGTGCAGGACTGGATCGCGCGTATTTCGGTGCGCTGCGTTTCCCCGGCGGCTTCCCGTGCGGCGATCGCACCCTCGAACGCGGCATAGGTGTCGTTGGACAGCAGCGGGCGCAGTGTCGTGCGGTCGCCTGCGGCATAGGCGGCGACGATCATGCGAAAGGCCGCCTCCGCCCCACCCAAGAAGTGCGCAGCGTCAAAGGCCGGGTTCACCGTCCGCATCCGCGCCAGCATTTGCCCGGCCGGGCTGGCCGAGTCCGGCAACGGGCGTGCCGGCGGCGTGGGCACGACGCGGAGATCGGGCGGCGAGGTCCTGGTGCGGCCCAGCCCTGGAACCTCGCCTGGCGGCGTCACGTCTGGACGGGCGGGGCGCTCGAACCCAGTCTTGCGGCCGAGGATGCTCCGCAGCCGCAGCACCAGGAATGCCGCGATCATGCCGAACAGCAAAAGATCTATTGGGAAACTGCCGCTGCCGCCCATGGAGAAACTATCCTTGATGACGCAACTACACATAGGCCCATAGAGCTATTCAAACAATGAAGGACGCGTTGTCCCGCCGTTGCAGCCCGCGGCATGACGCCTTAATGCCTGGGCATGATCCTTCTCCGCCACGGCCAAAGCTGGTTTAACCACCACTTCACCCTGACCCGGCGCGACCCGGGGATCGAGGACCCGGCGCTGACCCCCTTGGGCGAGCAGCAGGCGGAGGCGGCGGCGGAGGCGCTGGCGGACGCCGGCATACGCCGCATCCTGGCATCGCCCTACACCCGCGCCCTGCAGACCGCGACGCCCGTGGCCCGGCGCCTGGGACTGCCGATCGGCATCCATCCGGACGTGCGGGAGCGCTACGCCTTTGCCTGTGACATCGGCACCGCCCGCAGCACCCTCGCCGGCGCCTGGCCAGGCCACGATTTCACCGGGA
>CAXTOB010000885.1:1765-2051 GCA_964245505.1 uncultured Acetobacteraceae bacterium
CGAGGAGGTGTGGTGGCCGCAGGAGGAGGAAGGCGCGGAAGGCGTGATCGCCCGCGCCGCCCGGTTCCGGGCCGAGATGGCGGCGCTGCCGGACTGGCAGCACACCTTGGTGGTGAGCCACTGGGGCTTCATCCTGTCGATGACCGGGATCAGCGTGAACAACGGGCAGTGGCTGCGCTGCGACCCGACCGCCCCGGCGCCGGCCGAGGTGGTGTGGCGGCATACCTGACCGACCGCGGCGACGGGAGGGTTCCGCACCTGCCTGGCGCCCCAGCCCCTGCCATGC
>CAXTOB010000886.1:0-2025 GCA_964245505.1 uncultured Acetobacteraceae bacterium
AATCAGGGCGGGCGGCGCGGGGGAGGACGGGGGTGGCGGCGGTGTCCATCAGCTCATGAGACCGGCGCGGCCGAAGAAGCCTTGGGGGCGGATCAGGAGCACGATGGCCATTAGGGCGAAGATGGAGACCTGGGCCATTTCTGGGGCGAAGAGGGAAGCGAGGCTGACGACTACGCCTACCAGCAGGCCCGCGAGTACGGCGCCGAGCAGGGAGCCCATGCCGCCAACGACGGTTACGACGAAGGCTATGGCTAGGACGCTGTCGCCCATCTCGGGGCTGGCGCCTTGCAGGGGGGCGGCTAGTAGGCCGGCTAGGGCTGCCAGGCCGGTGCCGATGCCGAAGACTACTAGCCAGACGCGGCCGACGTTGATGCCGAGGATGCGGACGATCTGCGGGTCGCGGGATAATAAGAGGATGATGAGGCCGTAGGGGGTGCGTTCTAGGAACAGCCATAGGGCGGCTAGGGCCGCGGCGGCTACGGCGATCACGAACAGGCGGTAGGTGGGAAAGTAGCCGATGCCGATGTCGGTTGCGCCCTGTAGGGCTTCGGGGGTGTCGAAGGATAGGCCCTGGGTGCCGAAGAGGATGCGGACGGCCTCGATCAGGACGTAGGATAGGCCGAAGGTTAGGAGCAGGGGGTAGTCTATGCCTCGGCCGTAGAGCGGGCGGATCAGGACGCGTTCGACCAGGAGGCCTAGCATTCCCACCGCGACCGGGGCGAAGAACAGGCAGACCCAGAAGTTTGCGCCTAGGCCCATGAGGGCTACTGCGGCGTAGGCGCCTAGCATGTAGAAGGCGCCGTGGGCGAAGTTCACGACCGTCAGCATGCCGAATAGCAGCGACATGCCTAGCGCCATCAGCACGTAGATCGCGCCTAGGGCCAGGCCGGTGAAGACTTGGAGGGCCAGCAGGTCAGGGGTGATGCCGTCCATGGCTAGACGTGGCCCTGTTCTTTGCAGGTGGTCAGGGCGTCCTCGTTGGCCGGGGTGGTTTCTAGGACGGTGAAGACGTCGGAGGGATTGGCCATGTCCTTCGACTTGCTTTCGATGATGAACACCGATTGGACGGATTGGTGGTCGCAGGGACGGTAGTGCTCGGGGCCCTTGTAGGAGTCGTATTTCAGGTCTTGCAGGACATCGATGACTTTTTCGACGTCGATTGTCCCTGCCTGCTTTGCCGCCGTCAGCACCGAACGGACGCCGGCGTAGCCGAGGGCGCCGTAGTCGGAGGGCAGCTTGCCGGCGCTGGCGGCGCGGGAGCGGTCGTTGAATGCCTTGGCGCTGGGGATGCTGGACTCCACGCCCCAGTAGTAGGAGGTGCCGCCCACCACGCCGTCGAAGGCTTGCGGGCCGGCGGCGATGCGGGAGGTGTAGAGCAGGATGGGCGCGACGATCCGGGTGGTGCGCTTCAGGCCGAAGTCGGTGGCCTGCTTGATGGAGATCTGCTGGTCGCGGCCGAAGTTGCAGAGGCAGAGGATATCCGGGCGCAGCGCCTGGATGCGGGGGAGCAGGGTGGAGTAGTCGGTGGTGCCTAATGGGTGGCGCAGGTCGGCCAGGACCTCGATGCCTAGGGGGTCGCCGGCGGCGCGGAAGCCGGCGACCATCTCGTGGCCGTAGGCGTAGTCGGCGCGTAGGAAGACGACACGCTTGCCGAATTTGGGGAAGGCGTAGCGGCCGACTGCGCCGGCGGTTAGGTGCGGGGTCATTGCCTCGTGGAAGGTGTAGCGGCTCCAGTCGGGCAGGGCGGTGATCTGGTCGGACTGGCTGATGGAGTTGAACAGGATTTTGCGCTGCTTGGTGACGTTGTTGATGGCGAGCTGGACGGAGGCGGAGAGGCTGCCGACGATGAAGTCGGCGTGGTCCTTCTCGATGAGTTCGAGGGTGCGGGTGGTGGCTTCGCCGGGGTCGAGGCGGTCGTCGCGGATCAGGAGTTCGGCCGGGCGTCCGTCTAGGCCGCCGGCCTCGTTGAATTCGGCGATGGCGATGTTGGCGCAGCGGACCTGGTCGGCGGCCTCGGTGCCGTAG
>CAXTOB010000887.1:0-2024 GCA_964245505.1 uncultured Acetobacteraceae bacterium
GCGGGGATGCGAGCATCGCCATCAGCCGCCGGCTGTCCAACGCGGACGGCTCGTTCGCCGGCGCCGTCGTCGGCACGCTGCGCCTGGCCTACTTCGAGGAGTTGTTCGGCCGCCTGGACGTCGGCGCCCGCGGGTCCATCACCCTGTTGAGCAGTAACGGCTACATCGTCGCCCGTTACCCGTCCTTCGGGGATACCTTGGGAAAGGACATTTCGGGATCTGAAACGGCTCGCCGCATCCTTCTCACGCGGAACGGGCAGTTCACTGCGTATTCCGCCTTGGACGGGGTCGAGCGGCTGTTCTCCTACCGCGGCATCGGCGACCTGCCGCTGGGGGTCAACGTCGCCATGTCGGCGGACGGCATCTACCAGGCGTGGTGGCGCAAGGCCATCATGACCGGCGGGCTTCTCCTGGTGCTGAGCGGGGCCACGCTGACGCTATGCCTGCTGTTCCGGCGCGAGATGCTGCGCCGCCTGAATGCGGAGCAGGCACTGATGGCTTCGGCAGGCCATCTGCAGGTGATGGCGTCCACCGATCCGCTGACCGGGCTGGCCAACCGCCGGGCGTTCGGGGAACGGCTGGGCGAGGCATGGCAGGATGCGACGCGGATGCGGGCGCCGCTGGCCCTGCTGATGATGGACGCCGACTGCTTCAAGGCGTTCAACGACGCCTATGGCCATCCCTCGGGCGACGCCGTGCTGCAGGCCATCGCAGGATGCATCGGCGGGCGCCTGCGCCGGCCGCGCGACATGGGCGCACGGTTCGGCGGGGAGGAGTTCACCGCGCTGCTGCCTGGCCAGGACTCCGCCGGCGCCCTGGTGGTGGCCGAGCGCATCCGCAGTGCGGTGCTGGCGCTGGCCATCGTGCACCGGGGCGGCCCGGCCGGACTGGTTTCAGTCAGCATCGGAGTGGCGGTCGCCTTTCCACGCCCGGGCGACGCGTCTGGCGTGCTGGTGCAGGACGCCGATGCGGCGCTGTATCGGGCAAAGCACGCGGGTCGCAACCGCGTCGCGGTCGCCGAGCCGGACAGCCGGAAATACATCGCGCTCGCGACACGCACGGGGTGAACGCAGGCGACTGATCACACACGACGCGTTGTTGCACGGACCCGTCCGGTGGTGCCGGGACCTGGTCCGGAGTAGGAGGTTCTATCCTCACCTCGGACATCGATCTTGCCTTTCAAGCTGAACCAAGACCGCCGCCGCCACATTCCCAAGCAGAAACGCAAGGTCATGAACTGGCGCAAGTATGACGCTAGCTTGCGCCAGCGCGGCAGCCTAACGGTCTGGTTCACGGACGACGCTATCAAGGGCTGGCGAGCGGAGCCGCGCGCGACCCCGGGCGGACAGCCCTGGTATTCGTCCCTGGCCATCTTGACGGCACTCACGCTCCGGGCCGTGTTCCGCCTGGCCCTGCGCCAGACTGAGGGCCTGATCGGCTCCGTCATCGGCCTGCTCGGGCTTAATCTGGCCGTGCCGGACCACACCACCCTGTGCCGGCGGGCGGAAACGCTGGAAGTGCCGCGTCCAAGGCCGCGCAGGGACGGCGAGCCCTTGCACCTGCTGGTGGACAGCACCGGCCTGAAGCTCTGCGGCGCGGGCGAGTGGCTGGTCGAGAAGCATGGCACCAAGAGGCGCCGGTCCTGGCGCAAGCTGCACTTCGGCCTGGATGCTGAGACCGGCCAGATCGTCGCGTCTACGCTGACCACGAAGGAGGTGGACGACGGCGCCGAGGTCGGCACTTTGCTCGACCAGGTGGAGACCTCAGTGGCATCCTTCACCGCCGACGGCGCTTACGACCAGGAGAGCGTTGCTGCGACGGTGGCCGGGCGCTATCCGGAGGCGGTGATCATCGTGCCGCCGCGGTCCACAGCCGTGCGGAGCGAGACGGCTGAGACCGCGCCCACGCAGCGGGACCGCCAGCTGCACAGCATCGTCGAACACGGACGCGCCGCCTGGCAGAAAGCCTCCGGCTACACGAAGCGAGCCCGGGCCGAAGCGGCTATCGGCAAATTCAAGCAGGTG
>CAXTOB010000888.1:0-2007 GCA_964245505.1 uncultured Acetobacteraceae bacterium
GCTCGAGCCTGCGTTCCCCCGTTACATTCGACGTCGCTAGTGCGGGGTGGCCCCCTCGACGATGTCGACGGCGATCTCCCCCACGCCCTCGACGGCGCCGGTGATGTGGTTGCCGGCAACGACGGCGCCGACGCCGGCCGGCTGGCGGAGGCCACGGCGGCCATGCGCGCCGCCGGGCACACCGTACATGAGGCGCGGTTCGACGTGACGGATGAGGCGGCGGTGACCGCGGCCTTTGCGGCGCTGGATGCGCAGGGCATCGCCGTGGACATCCTGGTGAACAACGCCGGCATCCAGTTCCGCCGCCCGATGGTGGAGCTGGACACGGCGGACTGGCGCCGGGTGATCGAAACCAACCTGACCAGCGCCTTCGTGATCGGGCGGGAAGCCGCGCGGCGCATGATCCCCCGCGGGCACGGCAAGATCGTCAACATCGGCTCGCTGACCAGCGCGCTCGCACGGGCCACCGTCGCGCCCTACACGGTCGCCAAGGGCGGCATCAAGATGCTGACCCAGGCCATGACGGCGGAGTGGGCCGCGCACGGCATCCAGGCCAACGCCATCGGCCCCGGCTACATGCTGACGGACATGAACCAGGCGCTGGTGGATGACCCGGCGTTCAACGCCTGGGTGGTCGGCCGCACCCCCGCCCGGCGCTGGGGCAAGCCGGACGAGCTGGTGGGCGCGGCGGTGTTCCTGTCGTCGTCCGCATCGGACTACGTCAACGGCCAGATCATCTACGTGGATGGCGGGATGATCGCCGTGCTCTGACGCCGCCGACACGCTGAGCCTGGCGGAGACCCGGCCAGCTAATCATCAAGGGAGGGAACACATGGTATCCAGCATCACACGCCGCGCCGCCCTGGCCGGGACCACGGTCGCCCTGGCCGCGCCCGCACTGATCGGACGCGCCTACGCCGCCACCACGCTCAAGGTGTCCACGTCCTTCCCGAACGACCCCAAGTTCTCTACCGCGCGCATCTGGTACGACCTGTTCCTGCCCCGGCTGAAGGCCGCCACCGACGGCCAGGTCACGACGCAGTTCTTCCCGGACAACCAGTTGGGCCAGGAAGCGGACGTGGTGAACCAGGTGAAGCTGGGCGTCATAGACATGACCCTGATCGGCACCCCGATCTGGAGCAACATCGTCCCGGAGTTCGGGGTGTTCGACCTCGGCTACGTGTTCGCGGATTACGACCACCTACGCCGCGCCGCCGCGACGCCGGCTTGCCAGGCGCTGCTGCAAAGCCTGGTGCAGAAGGCGGGCACCCACCTGCCGGCGCTGGGCCGCAACCTCGGCGCCCGCAACTTTGCCACCAAGTTCCCGGTGACCGGACCGGCCAGCCTGGCTGGCCGCAAGATACGTTGCCTGCCAACGCCGGTGGTGACGGAAACCGTCCGGCTGATGGGCGCCGCGGCGACGCCGATGGCCTTCGGCGAGATCTACACCGGCCTGCAGGCCGGCGTGATCGATGGGCTGGAGCACGACGCGCCCACCGTCCTGTCCGCCAAGTTCTACGAGACCGCCAAGAACTTCACCCTGACTCGGCACATCCACAACCCGTTCGGCTGTTTCATTAGCGACCGCACCCTGCAGCGCTTGCCGGCCGCCCAGCGCGAGGGCCTGCTGAAAGCGGTGAGGGATACCACGGACGAGCACTTCACCCGCGCCGCCCAGGTGGAGACCGACGCCCTAGAGGAGTTGAAAGGCAAGGGCGTCACTGTGGCCGACTGCGACCGCGCCGCCTTCCGCGACCGGGTGATGCCGATGTGGGACCGCTTCGTGGAGCGCACGCCCGGCGCCAAGCCCATGCTGGACGCCATCCGCACCACCGAAAGCGCCTGAGCCATGGACGTGGCCCCAGCCGGCGCCGCCACGGCGGTCCGCCCCGGCCTGTGGCGGCGCGGCGTTTCGCTGCTGCTGATGGCGGTGGAAACACTGGCGGCTGTCCTGCTGGCCGCCGACCTCGTCGTCGTGATGTTCTCCGTGCTGGCGCGTTTCTTCTT
>CAXTOB010000889.1:0-2005 GCA_964245505.1 uncultured Acetobacteraceae bacterium
CGTCATGCGGCCCGGTGGATGGCTGTTCCCCGGCCAGGACCCGGCCAAGCCGATCTTCTGCGGCCCTCCTACGCCGAAACGGCCAGCGAGCGGTCGTTCCGAGCCTCGGCACTGGCCGATACTGGTCCTCTCGCATGCCGCAGCAGGCCACCCGGATCGCTCGACATACCCGTTCGAGCCCTCAAGGCCGATGGTCCCAGCCCGGCTCGCCCGCTAAAACCCCATACAGACCGCTACCGGCCCGCGGGTTCGTTCTTCGGAGACTTTCGTACGCCAAGCGGCGTCCGAAACTCTTCACGAACCATGAACAAAAGCGAGCAAGCCCTGACCGCGGCTTGCGGCTCAATCGTGACGTCGACGATTCATCCAGAACAAAAGCCGCACCACGGCATGCGATGCGGCTGCCATCACCCCTCCAAATCCAAATGCGCCCGCTACCACGCTCTCAACATAGCCATATTCGTAGAGAGGGAAAAGTGGGAGTAAACACGTCAAAGTCCATTGGTCAGATAACAGCCTCCTTCCCCACAACTTCATCTTTGGACGACCAGGACCTGGCTTCAGCCAAGCATAACTAACGTAAAGAGTTTTTGAATTCCGGGGCCAAGGACACTGGGGATGCCATTCTATGGATCCGGCAGCCGAGACATACTGCCCAAAAACAGTTTTCGCGCCGGTCCAGGGACCCTCAATTGGATGGTGCCTGAACAAGCAACAAGCATCGCCTTCGAATACTACAAGGCCTGGGTCACGCGGCGTCTTCCAGAAATCCTTAGTTGTCCAGGTCAGCCGGAAACCACGCCGATTAACTGCGTAGACCTGGCCTCCTACACTGGAGCGAAACGTGGAAGATTCAATGATCTTCGTAAAATCGTTGCAATCGTTTTCAAGTTGCATTGGCATGTCCTAGAGAATGCGGAGTAGGAGCGCCCTACACAGCACACCATTTAAGCCTGGGGCAAATCCTTGGACGCGGACTGGAGATCAGGAGAGTGAAGAGACAAACGCCAAATATGATCAACATTCTCAAGGTTTCCATGTCGAACGAGTGTTCACTAAGGAGATGAACGATCGGGGCCGTCAACAGCCGACATGGGCGCAGAGCAGACCTTGATGCGACAATCTCTCACGACCGCATTCCAGCGTTTCGTGACAGGAGTACCTCCGCGGCTGCCGCCGCCGGGGTTGTCTCCCGCGCCGCCTGCAGTGCCTGGGCCAAGTAGGGCCGTAGCGATCAAGGGTCATTCAGCTTGGGGGTGGCCTGCAGTTACCGCAGAGCCTGCTTCGGCGCGATCCAGAACCGCGCGGACCTGGGTTGCGGCCCATGTGCCCCCGCGTGCGGTGCGCACGCCGCGCGCGTTCAGGATGCGGGCGATGCCGCGCAGGCTCGTGATGCCGCTGACCCTGATCTGCTGCACGACGGGTAAAACGTTCTCGGCAAAGCGACGTGCGCCGTCGGCCGTGCGCGCCGCCCCTATCACCCCGGCCTCCGCCAGGTTGGTCGGGTTGCCCAGGACAGCGCCTTGCCGCTTGCGCGCGGCCAGTGCTGCCCGGGTGCGCTCGGAGATCATCCGCCGTTCCTTCTCGGCAAGCGCGGCGTAGATGTGCAGCATGAATGGATCCACGTCGGCGCCAAGCTCGGCCACCACGAACGGCACCCGCTGCGCCATCAGGCCGGCGATGAAGTGGACATCACGCGAGAGCCTGTCGAGCTTGGCCACCAGCACCTGGCCGCGGTGGCGCCGGGCTGCGGCCAGCGCCGCGGCGAGCTGCGGCCTACGGTCCAGCGCGTCCGACCCCTTCCCGGTCTCCACTTCGGTGAACGCCTCGACCAGGTCCATGCCGTTCTGGCCAGCGAACTGGGCGCAGCGCTCCCGCTGGGCATCCAGTCCTAGCCCGGACCGGCCTTGCCGTTCGGTGCTGACGCGGTAGTAGGCGACAACGGGCTGCATGCGGCGGCCAGAATGGGCTTGTTTGGTCCCTTGTAGCAAGAGGCCAAACGGTC
>CAXTOB010000890.1:0-2002 GCA_964245505.1 uncultured Acetobacteraceae bacterium
CCGGAATGACGCCCGATGAAGCAGCACGGGCGTTCGAGCCGTTTTTCACCACCAAAGGCGTTGGTCGCGGCTCAGGGCTGGGGCTGTCGCAGGTCTTTGGCTTCATCAAGCAGTCAAGCGGACACGTGAAAATCCACAGCGTGCTGGGCGCCGGCACGACGGTGAAGCTATACCTGCCGCGCCTGATCCGGAACAACGAAGCAGGAGCCGAGGCGGTGACGCCCGCGACGAGCTTGCCTCGTGCACGCGGGGGGGAATGCATCCTGGTCGTTGAGGACGACCCAGACGTGCTGGAGTTCTCGGCGGATGCCCTGGAAACACTCGGATACTCCGTCGTCAGTGCTGGAGATGCCGAGCAGGCCCTGGCCCTCCTCGATGAACGGAGCGACATCACCCTCCTGTTCACCGACGTCGAGCTGCCGGATGCGAACGGTCCGGATTTGGTCAAAGAAGCCTTATCGCAACGGCCCGGCCTCCCCGTGCTTTACACGACGGGATACCAGGAAAACGTCGGCCTGCACGGTGGCGCCCTTGACGTAGAGGTCACGCCGCTGACCAAGCCATTCACCGTTGAGGAAATGGCGAAGACGGTGCGGGAGACCATTGATGGGTCGGTCTTCGAGGACTCGCTGCAAAAGGCCGCCGAGTGATCTGACGACGCCGTCGGGATCGCCGTTCCGGTAAGGTTTGCGCAACGATGCCGGCAGCCGTTGGCGTTGCCCAGCTACCCGTATCCATAGAGCCGCGCCGGATTAGCCACCAGGATCTTGCCGCGGGTGGCCTCATCGGGCACCCACTCCGCCAATAGGTTAAATAGCTTTCCGTCGTCCACGTCCTGCGCTGGGGCAAGGTCGGTTGGTTTGCGGCCCGGCACCGGCGCGCTGTCCGGGTGCGGCCAGTCCGTGCCCCAGACGATCCGGTCCGGGTTGGCCGCCACCAGCGCGCGGGCCAGCGGCGCCACATCCGTCCAGCCCGGCACCGTGGAGGCACGGTATGCGCCGCAGATCTTCACATACGCCTTGCCCGACCGCACTAGGTCCAGCACGGCGTCGAACCCCGGTTGTTCCACCCCCAACGCCGCCTGCGCCCCGGCGAAGTGGTCGAACACCACTGGCACCGGCAGCGCCGCCAACTGATCGTGCAGCGGCGCGATCACCGCCAGCCGGGAATACACCTGCAGGTGCCATGGCCGACCCGCCAGTTGCGCCATCACCCCGCCCAGCCGCTTCTCCAGAGCTGCCGGGTCGAACTCGCCGGCCTGCTCCAGGTTGACGCGGACGCCGCGGATACCTTGGGCGTGCATGGCGTCCAGCTCCGCAGGCTGCGCGTCCGGCCCGATGACGGCGACGCCGCGGGTGCGCTTGGGGCCGAGCCGGCGCATCCCCTCCAGCGTCGCCCGGTTGTCCGTCCCGTAAACGCTGGGCGTGACGATCACCACGCGGTCCAAGTGCAGGGCGTTCTGCAGTGCCAGCAGCGCCTCCGGCTCGGCCGGGGGCGGGGTGTAGGCGCGGCCGGACCAGTAGGGAAAGGCAGCCGGATCAGGGAACACGTGGACATGGGTGTCTGTGGCGCCCGGCGGCGGGGTGAAGCTGGGCGGCGTGCGGACCGTGGGCGCCTCTGCCGAGGCCTGCGCCGGGCCGCCCCGCAGCAGGGTGGCGGGGACTGCGGCAGCAAGCGCGAGCCCAGCGCGGCGTGTCATCATGGCCGATACCTCCCAAGATCAAGTTTTACGGGGATTACGGCACGGGCGTCCCGGGGTGTCCAGGCAGGAAGGACACACAGGGCATTCATCGGCGGCCCGATGTAACCCAGGTTGGCACCGCCAACGGGCTGACCGTATCCAAGGTATGCAGCCTTTCACTTCCCATCCAAATTTTATCAAACGAAAACAGCTGCTTGCTCGGGTGCCACCGCACGGCACGCCGTTCGCTTTTGCACCGCCGAAACAAGGATGGGCCGGTGCATGTTCGACGGGGTGGGCAGGGATCACGGGGCGGTGGAA
>CAXTOB010000891.1:0-2001 GCA_964245505.1 uncultured Acetobacteraceae bacterium
CTGCAGGATCAGCGCCGCATCCCCCACCACCGGCACATCCACAGCAATATTCTTGTTGATGCTGCTAGGATCAATGTCGCAGTGGATCTTCTTGCTGCCCGGGCTGAACGCATTGAGCCGCCCAGTCACCCGGTCATCGAACCGCGCCCCGATGTTCAGCATCACGTCGCACCCATGCATGGCCAAGTTGGCCTCATAGGTCCCGTGCATCCCAAGCATCCCCAGGAACTGCGGGTCCGGGCTGGGATACGCCCCCAACCCCATCAAGGTGCTGGTGCAAGGCATCCCAGTCGCCCGCACGAACGCCCGCAGCGCCTCCGTCGCCTTATCCCCGGCATTGATGACCCCGCCGCCAGAATAAACGATCGGCCGCTTGGCACCCTTCAGCAGCCGGACCGCCTGCGCGATCTGCGCCGGATCAGGCTCGGTGATCGGGCGATAGCTGCGATGCGGCGCCGTGCTGGCAGGCGAATAAGGCGCCCGCGCGATCAGCACGTCCTTCGGCAAGTCGATCACCACCGGCCCCGGCCGCCCAGTGCGCGCGACGTAAAACGCCTCATGCACCACCCGCGCCAAGTCCTCGCCCCGCTTCACCAGATAGTTATGCTTGGTGGCGGGCCGGGTAATACCGGTGGTGTCCGCCTCCTGGAACGCATCGTTGCCGATCAAATGAGTGGGCACCTGCCCCGTCAGGCAAACCACCGGGATGCTGTCCATCAGCGCATCCACCAGCCCGGTCACAGCATTGGTGGCGCCCGGCCCGCTGGTCACGAGCACCACACCAACCTTGCCGGTGCTGCGCGCATATCCCTCCGCAGCATGAACGGCCGCCTGCTCATGCCGCACCAGGATGTGCCGGATGCTGTTCTGCTGGAAAATAGCATCATAGATCGGCAGCACGGCCCCGCCGGGATAGCCGAAGATAACCTCGACGCCCTGGTCGCGCAGGGCGCGCAACAGCACATCGGCGCCGGATTGCTGGATTTCTACAGTCATGTCGGGTTCCCTTCGGCGGCCGACTTCGCAGCTTTGCTGCGCTGCGTCAACCCGCCAGATTAATGAAACGCACTAAATCACACCAATCTCTTTCTGGAAATTGCGTACAGGCTGCGTATCGCGCATAGATCGTATGCGTCAGTGCCGGGGGCACCGGACTGCGCCCACGCAGCCAAGTGGCTTGCCGCTTCAAGTACTGCCCCGTCGCCAACGTCGCCCGGCGCGCAGCCTCAGCCAAGCTAATCTCCCCGCCCAGGAAAGCCGACAGCTCCGGCACCCCGTGCGCGCGCATGGCTGGCAGCGCCAGGTCCAGACGCTGCGCCAGCAGCGCCCGCACCTCATCCAACGCACCCCCCTCCAGCATCGCCTCGAACCGCCCGGCAATGGCCGCCCGCAACGCTGTCCGCGGCGGGTCCAGCAGCACCATGCGGAACGACCATCCCGCATCCGTGGCCGCCGGCGCCTCCCGGTGCCAGTCCGCCAGCCCGCGCCCAGTCCCACGCAGCACCTCCCAGGCC
This sequence comes from uncultured Acetobacteraceae bacterium, assembly GCA_964245505.1. GTDB lineage: Bacteria > Pseudomonadota > Alphaproteobacteria > Acetobacterales > Acetobacteraceae > DASWOJ01. Next base: position 1,515 of record CAXTOB010000891.1, read on the forward strand.
CGGGCAATGCGCTGACTATCACTGGGCCGCAGCGTAGCAGCCGTATCGGCATCCGCCGCCGCCAGCCGGGCATGCAGCGCAGCCGGCCCCTCCGCAGCCAGCAAGCCCCGCGCCTCCGCCCGAGCCTCGGCGCCAGGATCAGGAATATCGGCAATCCCCCGGGTCAGCGAAGCCAGATAAAGCCCGGTGCCGCCAGTCAGGATCGGCACCCGCCCAACCTCAACCGCCGCATCCATCGCTGCCAAAGCCTCGCCCCGCCACCAGGCCGCGCTGCCCGGCTCGGCCGCAGCCCGGACGCCATACAGCGCATGCGGCACCGCCGCCTCATCCTCCGGCGTCGGCCGGGCCGTCAGCACCCGCAGCTCGCGATACACCTGCATGGAATCCGCATTGATGACGGTGCCGCCCAGCTCCGCCGCCAGCCGCATCGCCAGCGCCGACTTACCGCTGCAGGTCGGCCCCGCGACGATCAGGGCCTGTCCCCGCG